>NZ_JBJHAO010000002.1:0-397845 GCF_054051075.1 Blastococcus sp. SYSU DS0617 | reverse complement strand
GACCGCGGCCGACGTGCGGACGTCCCTCTCGCTGTCGGCGGTGCCGCAGGGCGGATCGGGTGCCTACGTGTACGTGGTGGGGCGCCGGGTGGCGCTGAACCAGGAGTACGCGGCGCGGGTGCGGGTGCTGCCCGACGGCAGTGTCGGTGTGGCCGCGGTGCGGTTCGCGGGGTCGAGCAACGAGTCGGTGCTGGGGTCGATCGTGACGCTGCCCGGGTTCACCTACACCGCGGGCACGGAGCTGGAGGTGCGGGTGCAGGTGACCGGCACCGCGCCGACGAACCTGGCCGTCACGGTGTGGCCGGCCGGTACGCCGGAGCCGGCGGAGCCGACGGTGACCGCGACCGATGACACCCCGGCGCTGCAGGAGGCCGGCGCGCTGGGCCTGGCGGCCTACCTGTCGGGCAGCGCGACCGCCCCGGTCGACGTGCGGTTCACCGGCCTGGACGCCGTCGTGCCCGCTCCGGCGACCGACCCGGGGCCGGGGACGCAGGACCCGGGGACGGAGGACCCGGGGACCGAGGAGCCGCCGCCCGCGGACGGCACGATCGCCGCGGACGCGTTCGACCGGACGGTGGCCGGTGGTCTGGGCACCGCAGATGTGGGTGGTGCGTGGTCGGTGCGCGCCGGTGGCTCGAGGCAGTCGGTGTCGGCGGGTACGGCGACGCTGCGGGTCGGTCCGGGGAACAACACCGGGTCGAACCTGGCGGGGGTCTCCCAGACCGCGGCCGACGTGCGGACGTCCCTCTCGCTGTCGGCGGTGCCGCAGGGCGGATCGGGTGCCTACGTGTACGTGGTGGGGCGCCGGGTGGCGCTGAACCAGGAGTACGCGGCGCGGGTGCGGGTGTTGCCCGACGGCAGTGTCGGTGTGGCCGCGGTGCGGTTCGCGGGGTCGAGCAACGAGTCGGTGCTGGGGTCGATCGTGACGCTGCCCGGGTTCACCTACACCGCGGGCACGGAGCTGGAGGTGCGGGTGCAGGTGACCGGCACCGCGCCGACGAACCTGGCCGTCACGGTGTGGCCGGCCGGTACGCCGGAGCCGGCGGAGCCGACGGTGACCGCGACCGATGACACCCCGGCGCTGCAGGAGGCCGGCGCGCTGGGCCTGGCGGCCTACCTGTCGGGCAGCGCGACCGCCCCGGTCGACGTGCGGTTCACCGGCTACGCCGTGCGGAGCGCCCCGTGACCGGCCCAGCCGGACCGCGGCCGCGCAGCCGCGCCGGCTGGTGGCGCTGGGGCCTTCCCGCGCTGCTGCTGCTGGTGCTGGCGGGCGCGCTGGTCGCGTGGAACCTGCGCGACGACGGTGATGCGGGGGCCCCGGCGGCGGCGGACACCTCTGCCGCCGACCCCTCGCGCGACCCGGGGTTGACCGACCCCGACGCGACGCCGGCTCCGACGGAGTCGCCCGCGCCGATCACCCAGGCGCCGGCGGAGCCCGTCGTCGTCCGGCCGGGGGTGCCGGAGTCGGCGCGCACGGTCGAGGCGGCCCGGGTCGCCTTCGCCGAGCCGTCGGAGTGGGCGGACGGCGCATCCGTGCGGGTCGTCGAGGCCGTCCAGCGGGTGACCGAGGGACGTGGCCCCGGCGAGCTCGCCGGGCAGCCGCAGACGGTGTTCACCCTCGAGCTGACCAACGGCACCGGTGCGCCGCTGGCCCTGGACGGCGTCGTCGTCCAGGCCACCTACGGCAGCCCCGCGGTGCAGGCCGGTCCGCTCTACGACGACGAGACGGTGGACTTCGCCGGCGCCCTGGAGCCGGGCGCCACCGCGACCGCGGTCCACTCGTTCGCCGTGCCCGAGGACCAGCTCGGGAACGTGACCCTGTCGGTCGACGTCGACGGCTTCCGCTTCCCGGCCGTGTTCTCCGGAGCCGTGCCGGTCCGCTGAGGCCGGGGCAGGGATCGGCTGTCGCCCGCCCCGGCCCCGGTGCACGGGCCGGGGCGAGCGATCGGGTCCTGCCCGTCACCGCTGTCCTTACACTGGGAGGAGGCCCCGCGTCGCACTCGGCGGCAGCGGTGCGGCCCCCGCATCCCAGGAGTGAGAACAGCGTGAGTCTGCGCGGCGTGCTCGACGTCGTCCTCGGCGATCCCGGCATGGCCCGCGTCGTCGCCGCGGCGGGGAGCGCGCAGCTCTCCGTCACCGCCCCGCCCCCGGTCCAGCCGCTCGTCGCGGCCGCCCTGGCCGCCCGCGCGCACGGCACCGCGCAGGGCGCCGGCGTCCCGGTGCTGCTGGTGACGGCGGGGGAGCGGGACGCCGACGTCGCGGCCGAGCTGCTGCGTTGCTTCCTGCCCGGGCACCGCATCGCCACCTTCCCGGCCTGGGAGACGCTGCCGCACGAGCGGCTGAGCCCCCGCGCCGACACGGTCGGCCGCCGGCTGGCCGTGCTCCGCGACCTCACCCACCCCGGCGAGAACGGGACGATCGACGTGCTGGTCGCCCCGGTCCGCAGCGTCCTGCAGCCCCTGGCTCCGGGCCTGGGCGACCTGGTCCCCGTGGAGCTCAGGCCGGGGGACTCCGCCGACCTCGACGACGTCGCCCGGGCGCTCTCCGACGCCGCCTACACCCGCGTGGAGCTGGTCGAGAAGCGCGGCGAGTTCGCCGTCCGGGGCGGCCTGCTCGACGTCTTCCCGCCCACCGAGCCGCACCCGGTGCGCGTGGAGTTCTGGGGCGACGAGGTCGACGAGCTGCGCTACTTCTCCGCCGCCGACCAGCGGTCGCTGGACGAGCGGCCCGAGCGCCTGTGGGCGCCGCCGTGCCGCGAGCTGCTGCTCACCGACGAGGTGCGTGCCCGGGCCGCGACGCTGGCCGTGGAGCACCCCGGCCTCATCGAGGTGCTCGGCAAGCTCGCCGAGGGCATCGCCGTGGAGGGCATGGAGTCGCTGACGCCTGCCCTGATCGGCGACGAGGCGATGCAGCTGCTCACCGACCTGCTGCCCACCGGGACGCACGTGCTGGTCGCCGACCCCGAGCGGGTGCGCAGCCGATCGGCGGACCTCGTGCGCACCGCCGAGGAGTTCCTGGCCGCGTCCTGGGCGACGGCGGCCGAGGCGGGTGAGGCGCCGCTGGACCTGGGGGCGTCGTCGTTCCGCGACCTGGCCGACGTCGAGGCCGCCGCCCGGGGCCGCGGGCTGCCGTGGTGGACGACGGGGTCGTTCACCGTGCAGGCCGAGGACGACGAGCACCAGGTGACCCTCGACGCCACGACGGTCGACCGCTTCGCCGGCGACGTCCCGAAGGCGATCGAGACGATGCGCGGCTGGCAGCGCGAGGGCTGGCGGGTCGTCGTCACCTTCGCCGGCCCCGGCCCCGCCCAGCGCGCCGCGGACCAGTTCGCCGAGGCCGAGCTGGGGGCCGTGCTGGTCCCCGGCGTCGAGGCCGCGCCCGAGCCGCGGCTCACCTCGGTCACCCAGGGCAGCCTGGAGGCCGGGTTCGCCTTCCCCGGCGTCGGCCTGGCGCTGCTCACCGAGCACGACCTCACCGGCTCGCGCGGGGCGACGATGCGCGATGCGGTGAAGATGCCCGCCCGCCGGCGCAACGCCGTCGACCTGGTGCAGCTGCAGCCCGGTGACCTCGTCGTCCACGAGCAGCACGGCATCGGCCGCTACATCGAGATGATCAGCCGGACGGTGAACGGCGGTCAGCGCGACTACCTGATCGTCGAGTACGCCGCCTCGCGCCGGAACCAGCCGCCGGATCGGCTGTTCGTGCCGACCGACTCCCTCGACCAGCTCACCCGCTACGTCGGGGGAGAAGCCCCGGCGCTCTCCAAGCTCGGCGGTGCGGACTGGAAGAACACCAAGAGCAAGGCGCGCAAGGCGGTCAAGCAGATCGCCGGCGAGCTCATCCGGCTGTACTCCGCCCGCATGGCGACGGCGGGGCACGCCTTCGGCCCCGACACCGTCTGGCAGCGCGAGCTCGAGGACGCCTTCCCGTTCCAGGAGACCCCCGACCAGCTGGCCGCCATCGACGAGGTCAAGGCCGACATGCAGCAGACGGTCCCGATGGACCGGATCATCTGCGGCGACGTCGGCTACGGGAAGACCGAGATCGCGGTGCGCGCGGCGTTCAAGGCGGTGCAGGACGGCAAGCAGGTCGCCGTCCTGGTGCCGACGACGCTGCTGGCCAACCAGCACTTCAAGACCTTCTCCGAGCGGGTCGCCCAGTTCCCGGTGACGGTGAAGGTGCTCTCCCGGTTCCAATCGGACAAGGAGAGCACCGAGATCCTGCGGCAGCTGGCGGCCGGCGACATCGACATCCTGGTCGGCACCCACCGGCTGCTGCAGCCCAGCACCCGGTGGAAGGACCTCGGCCTGGTCATCGTCGACGAGGAGCAGCGCTTCGGGGTCGAGCACAAGGAGTACCTCAAGACGATGCGGACGGCGGTCGACGTCCTGTCGATGTCGGCCACGCCGATCCCGCGCACGCTGGAGATGTCCCTGACCGGCATCCGCGAGATGTCGACGATCCTCACCCCGCCCGAGGAGCGGCACCCGGTGCTGACCTACGTGGGCGCCTGGGCCGACAAGCAGATGGCCGCCGCGATCCGCCGCGAGCTGCTGCGCGACGGCCAGGTCTTCGTCATCCACAACCGCGTGCAGTCCATCGACAAGGCCGCGGCGAAGATCCGCGCCCTGGTCCCCGAGGCCCGCGTCGCCGTCGGCCACGGGCAGATGAAGGAGCACGAGCTCGAGCGGATCATGGTCGGCTTCTGGGAGAAGGAGTACGACGTCCTCGTCGCGACGACGATCGTCGAGTCGGGCCTGGACATCCCGAACGCCAACACCCTGATCGTCGACCGCGCCGACACCTTCGGGCTCTCCCAGCTGCACCAGATCCGCGGCCGCGTCGGCCGGGGTCGGGAGCGCGCGTACGCCTACTTCACCTACGACCCGACCCGCACGCTCACCGAGACCTCCGTCGACCGGCTGACCACCATCGCCAACAACACCGACCTCGGGGCCGGCATGGCCGTGGCGATGAAGGACCTCGAGATCCGTGGCTCGGGCAACCTGCTCGGCGGCGAGCAGTCCGGACACATCGCCGGCGTCGGCTTCGACCTCTACGTCCGGCTGGTCGGTGAGGCGGTCGCCGACTACCGGGCCCAGGTCACCGGCGAGGAGGCGCCCGCCGAGCCGGTCGAGGTCCGGGTGGACCTGCCCATCGACGCGCACCTGCCGCACGACTACGTGCCGGGCGAGCGGCTGCGCATGGAGGCCTACCGGAAGGTCGCCTCGATCTCGGACGAGGACCAGGCGCAGGCGGTGCTCGACGAGCTGACCGACCGGTACGGCGCCCCGCCGGCCCCGGTGCTCAACCTGCTCGCGGTCGCCCGGTTCCGGGTCGCCATGCGGGCGCTGGGCATCACCGAGGTCTCCCTGCAGGGCCGGGCCATCCGGATCAGCCCGGTCGTGCTCCCGGAGTCCAAGCAGATGCGGCTCGCCCGGCTCGCCGAGGGGGCGTCCTACAAGGCGGCGGTGGAGACCATCGCGCTCAAGATGCCCGTCGGGCCCGACCGGCGGACCCCGCTGCGCGACATCGCGCTGCTGGAGAACCTGCGGGCCACCCTGACCGCCGTCCTCGACCAGCCGGTGGCCGTCGCAGCCTCCTGATCCGAGCCGGGGACGGCCACTGCCGCCGGCGGACGGCCCCGTCGGCCGGGCGGGGTGCGGCGCAGGCCGCGGCAGGTGTGGGAGTCTGCCGGGCGTGCTGATGCCTCGCGCTCCCCGGGTGGTGGCCGCCGGGATGCTGGTCGCCCTCGCCCTGCCCGCCCTGGCCGCGTGCCGGACCTCCCCGGACGTCGCGGCCTACGTCGGCGAGGAGACCATCACCGTCGACGAGCTGCGGGACGAGGTCGACGCCCGCCGGGACGACCCGGCGGTGACCGCCGGCGAGGGCGCCGACTACAACCGGCTGGTCCTCACCGAACTCGTGCGCGCCGCGGTCTTCGACTCCGCCGCCGAGCACTTCGGCGTCGACCCCGACCCCGACGGACTTCCCGAGCTGTTCCAGACCCTCCTGGGTGGACAGGACCCGGAGGCGTACCTGGAGGAGGCGGGAGCGCGGGGCTACAGCCGGGAGGACACCCTCGAACGCGTGCGGCAGGTCGCGCTGCTGCAGGCCATCGCCGTGGCGGAAGGGGAGGCCGAGGAGCCGACCGCGGCAGCCCTGCGCGCCACCTACGAGCAGGGCCTGGCCGAGCAGCCGCGGCGGGTCGAGCTCGGCATCATCACCGTGCCCGACCAGGCCACGGCCGACGCCACGGTGGCCGAGCTCCGGGCCGACCCGGAGAGCTACGCCGCGGTCGCGGCCGCCTACCCCGGTGCGGGGACGACGCCGGCGCCGCAGCCCGCCGCGATCGACCAGCTGGCCGCGCAGGCGCCCGACCTGGCCGCCCGGGTCGAGGCCACGCCGCCCGGTGGCGTCTTCGCCACGTCCGTGCAGGGGGTCTCCGGCGTGCTCGTGGTCGTGGTCGGCGAGCCGGTCGTCCCCTCGTTCGAGGAGGTCCGGCCCCAGCTGGCGGCCGCGGCGCTGCAGGAGACGGTGGCGGCCGGCGAGGAGATCCTCGCCGAGTACCAGGACGAGCTGGACGTCGACGTGAACCCCCGGTACGGGGAGCTGGAGGACGGTGCGGTGGTCGCACCCGAGGGCGGCGTCGTCCGGCTCCTGGGCACGGAGGACTGACGCCGGTGCCCGTCGCGCTCGCCGTCGTCGTCAGTCCCCGTCTGCCCGGCCTGCTGGGTCCCGCCGCCTGGCAGGCGCTGGGGGACCACCCGGTGGTCGCCCTGCCCGGCGCCTCCGCCACCGCGGACGCGCTGCGGGCGGCCGGCCGGCGGGTCGAGGACGTCGAGGACGCCGCGGCCGCGCTGGCCCGGCCCGACGCCGTCGTCCTCCTCACCGACGGCGCGGCCGACCTCCCCGGTGTCGAGGTGGTCGCCGCCGCACCCGAGCCGCCCGGCGCCCGCCTGCTCGACGTCGTCCGCGTCATGGACCGGCTGCGCTCGCCCGGCGGCTGCCCGTGGGACGCCGAGCAGACCCACGCCTCGCTGCGCGGGTACCTGCTCGAGGAGGCGCACGAGGCCTACGACGCGATCGTCGACGACGACCCGGACGCCATGCGCGAGGAGCTCGGTGACGTGCTGCTGCAGGTCGTCTTCCACGCCCGGGTGGCGGCGGAGGCCGAGCCCGCGCGCCGGTTCGACGTCGACGCCGTGGCCGGGGAGCTGGTCGACAAGCTGGTCCGCCGGCACCCGCACGTGTTCGGGGACGCCGGGCCGCGCGATGTCGCGCAGGTCGAGGCGGGCTGGGACGAGATCAAGCAGCAGGAGAAGCAGCGGCGCTCGCCGACCGAGGGCGTCTCCCGGTCGCAGCCGGCGGCGTCGTGGGGCGCGGCCCTGGTCCGGCGTGCGGGACGGGCCGGGCTGCCCACGCCCGGGGCCGCCGAGCTCGCCGTCGACAGCCCCGAGGCCCTCGGCGAGCAGCTGCTGGGCATCGTCGCGGCGGCGCAGGCGCGCGGCTGGGACGTCGAGGACGCGCTGCGCGAGGCGGTCCGCCGCTACGCCGGGGAGCTCGACGGAGAGGCCGACCGGCGGGCGGCCATCGGCAGCTGAACGCCGCCCTCCCTGGCATATCGCCCTCGGTGCCGATCACGCGGCGTGACCTGGATCTCCTCCATCGAGGCGTCGGTGGCGACGACGGGCGCCATGCACCGTGCGATGGATGCGTGTCCTCGACGGGCGGCAATGTCGATGTCACACACTGTTTACGCATAATGCGCGCAACTAAATGGTAAGCCGCGCGATACGTGACCCTGGGTGATCGGCGCCTGGTGTGTCGAAAAAAGCCGCCGGACCGAGTTGGTCGGCGGTGGGAAATCGCGCAACCTCGTGATGGCGCCGCTCGATCCTCCGGTCGGACGCGCCGAGTCCAGCCGTCGGGGCGACGCCCCCGCGAACACCGCCGTTCGTGCCCGTTCGAAACAGCAGCGCTGCTGTCGCCCGGTCCTGACGACCCCAGCCTGACGACTGATGCGGAGTCCGTGCCTCCCTCGAGGAGCGCGCGGGCCGGCCTGTCGCACGTCCCGAATGAGGCACTCATGCCCGCACGCCCCGAGCCGACCGCACCGCGGACACCCGCCCGGCCCCCGATCCGCTCGGCCGTGGGTGTGCGGCCATGATCGTTCTCTCCGTGGTCCTGGTGCTCGTCGCCCTGGCGCTCTTCGTCATCGCGAGCGCCACCCTGTACTGGCAGATGCACGCCTGGCTGTCGCCGGTCGCCTACGAGGCGGTGGGCTTCCAGAAGCTGGGCAGGGCCAAGCACTCGTTCAGCCTCATCGTCCCGTGCCGGGAGGAGTCGGAGGAGGTCATGACCTCCACGGTCGAGCGACTCCTGGCGCAGGACCACCCCGACTTCGAGGTGGTCTTCTCCGTCGGGCACGACGACGTCAAGCCGATGAGCAACGGCCTGAACACCGTCCAGATCGCCGAGAAGCTCGCCCGGCGCTGGCCGACGCGGGTCAAGGTCTCGATCAACTACGACCCGGTCAAGAACAAGCCGCGGCAGCTGAACACCTCGCTGCTGGACTGCACCAAGGAGATCGTCGGCATCATCGACGCCGAGTCGCTGACCCAGCCGGGCCTGCTCATGCACGTCGACGCGACGTTCCGCGAGACCGACGCCGACGTCGTCCAGGGCGCGGTGCACCTGATGAACTACCGCGACTCCTGGTTCAGCCTGCGCAACTGCATGGAGTACCGGATCTGGTTCCGCTCGCGGCTGCACGGCCACGCCCTCAACGGGTTCATCCCGCTGGGCGGGAACACCGTCTTCACCAAGCGCGCCCTCATCGAGCAGGTCGGCGGCTGGGACGGCGACTGCCTGGCCGAGGACTGCGAGATCGGCGTCCGGCTCTCCTGCCTCGGCAAGAAGATCGTGGTCGGCTACGACCCGGCGCTCGCCACCCAGGAGGAGACGCCCGAGCGCATCCCGCAGCTGATCAAGCAGCGGACCCGCTGGGCGCTGGGCTTCATGCAGGTGCTGGCCAAGGGGGAGTGGAAGAACCTCCCCACCCGCAGGCAGCGGTTCCAGGCCTGGTGGACGCTCGTGCAGCAGCACGCCGTCGCCTTCTCGGGCATCGTCCTGCCGCTGGCCATCCTGACCGGCGTCGTGGCGAACGTGCCGCCGTTGGTCGTGCTGATCACCTTCCTGCCGCTCCTGCCCACCGTCACCATGCTTGCGTTCGAGATGCTGATCCTGCGCGAGTGGAGCCAGGAGATGGACCTGGCGGTCCGGCCGTGGGACTACCTGCGGCTGCTGGTGTCGCTGCCCTTCTACCAGCTCCTGCTGGCCGTGGCGGTCCTGCGCGCGATCGGCAAGTACTTCACCGGCGACTTCGCCTGGGAGAAGACGGCGCACGCCGGCTCCCACATCACGCCGCTGCGCGTGGTCGGCAGCGAGGACCAGGCGGCATGAGCACCGTTCTGGACCGCCCGGTCGTCCGCACCCCCCACCGCGCCGATCTCCCGGCCGGGGAGCCTGCCCGGCGTCGGCTCCCGGTGACCGTCGAACGGCTGATGGTCGGCCTCGGGCTGGTCGCCATCGGGGTCGCGCACTCGGTGAACCTGGCCGGCTGGCCCCGTTACTGGGACGACGAGGGCACCTACTACTCGCAGGCCTGGGCCGTGTCGAACCTCGGCAGCCTGGCGCCCTACACCTACTGGTACGACCACCCGCCGGCCGGCTGGCTGCAGATGGCGGTCGTCCGGTGGCTGCCGGAGATGCTGCTCGGCGGCAACGCGAACTCCTCCCTGCTGGCCGGCCGGATCATGATGGTCGGCTACACGCTGGTGGCCGCGCTGCTTGTCTACCTCCTGGCCCGGCGGGTGGGTCTGGCCCGCGGCTGGGCCATGTCGGCCATGCTGCTGTGGGGCCTGAACCCGCTGGTCGTCTACGAGGGCCGCCAGGTCCTCCTGGACAACGTCGCCCTGCCGTGGCTGCTGGGCGCCTTCCTGCTCGCCCTCAGCCGGCAGCGCCACCTGGGTCACTACATGGCAGCGGGCCTGTGCTTCGGCGTCGCCGTGCTCAGCAAGGAGACGCTGCTGATCTTCCTGCCCGCGCTGCTCGTCGCGCTGTGGCAGAACGCCTACCGGCCGACCCGCCCGTTCGCGGTCATGGGGTTCTCCGTCGTCGTGGCGGCCGCGGGCGGGGTCTACCTGCTGTACGCACTGATCCGCAGCGAGCTGTTCCCGGGCCCCGACCACGTGTCCGTCTGGGACGCGATGGCCTTCCAGCTCGGCGGCCGGGACGGCTCCGGCTGGATCTTCGATTCCGAGGGTCCGGTCGACGGTGCGAACGACTCGTTCACCGGCTGGCTCGCCCTCGACAGCGGTGTCCTGATCATCGGTGGCGTCGCGGCAGCGCTGGTCGCGCTGGCCGTCCGGCGGTTGCGTCCGATCGCCGTCGGCGTCCTCGTCGCGGCCGCGGTCGCGCTGCGGCCGGACGGCTACCTGCCGCAGATGTACGTCGTCGCCGTCCTGCCGTTGTGCGCGCTGCTCGTGGTGGGCCTGCTCGACGCCGTCTGGCGTCAGCTCATGCGGGCTCGGGCGGTGCCGGTGCGGCTGGCCGCCGGGACGGCGATGCTGGCCGTCCTGGCCGTGGCGGCGGCGCAGTTCGCCGACTGGCGCTACACCTACGCCGTCGCCTGGACCGACGACGCGAACGACGTCGCCACGTCAGCCGTGGACTTCGCCGCGGAGGACCTGCCCCAGGACTCGACGATCGTGGTGGGCAACGCGCTGTGGAACGACTTCGTGGAAGCGGGGTGGGACGCCGAGGACGTCGTCTGGTTCTACAAGGTGGACTCCGACGGCGCGGTCACCGAGCAGCTGGGCGGGGACTACCTCGGCATCGACTACCTCATGTGGTCCGAGGACGTCGCCAAGAACGCTGGACCGATCGTGGTCGAGGCGTACGAGCACAGCGAGCTGGTGTGGGCCGAGGGGTCCGGCGAGGACCGGGTCGAGGTGCGTCGGGTGCGGTCCCTGGCCGAGCAGGCAGACATCCAGGCGGCCGAGGACGCCCGCGTGGCGGCGGAGCTGGCGGCCGAGCGCCGTGCGCTCGACGTCTTCATGACCGAGCCCAGCGTGCAGTTCCCCGGACTGACCAACGGACAGGTAGAAGGGATCCGCGCGGACCGGGGCACCATGACGGTCGACGACCTGGCCGACAAGTACGACGCCACCCCGGAGACGATCGACGCCGTCCTGGCCAGCGGCGGCCGGTGACCGCACCGGCCAGGGGAGGGGCGCTGCCGGAGCACGCGTTCCGGCGGCGCTCCCTGCTGGGCGGCGCGCTCCTGCTCCCCCTGGCGGCGGTGCTCGGCTGCCGGTCCGGCACGGAGTCGACGAGGCCGGAGGGCCGCGGATCCACCGCGACGGTGGACCTCGGGCGCCCGGTCTCCACCACCACGCCGTACGCCATGGGTGTGGGGGTGTCGACGTACGGGGCGACGGCCCTCGGCAGCCGGGCCCAGCGGGAAGCGGAGCGCCGGCTGGACGCCCGGTACGTCCGGCTCCCCGTCGGCTGGCGGGACGGGCGGGTGACCAGCAGTGCGACGGGCGGGCCGACGGACCTGGACGTCCCGGCGCTCACTGATCTGTACCGGTCGTGGGGCTACCGGGTGCTCGCCGTCATCGGTGGCCGGACCACCGACATCGACGTACAGCCCGGCGACGCGGAACGGATCATCGCCGCCCTGGGCGACGACATGATCGAGTACTCGTCGCCCAACGAACCTGACAACACCGAAGGCGGATCGCTGGCCGCCGCGATCGACGTGGCCGCCATCATCCACGCCGAGGGCAGCCGCCTGGTGCCGGACATGACGGTGTGGGGCCCGGTCTGGACGACCTACGACCGCGTCGCGCTCCGGACCTTCGCCGCAGCGATGGGGGAGTCGCGGCTGGCCGGCATCGACTACCACCACTACGCGATGGGCTCCGAGAGCCTGCCGACCCGCGCCGCGCTGGGCAGGACGCCGGTCTGGGGCGACGAGGTGCGGGAGGTCCGGGCCGACCTGCGCACACTCGGGCTGCCCGAGCGCGTGAACGTGGACGAGTACAACCTGAGCTGGCGCAGCAACGACGGGACGCCCGAGGCCGACGGCGGCTTCGTGTCGCCGGCCTCCGGGGAGCTGGTCAACGGCCGGTTCTTCACCGCGGTGAACACCGTCTTCATCGCCTCGGTCGCCGGCCATGTCATGCGGGCGGGGGGAGCGGCGATGCCCTACGCCACCCAGAACCGGGCGCTGGGCGTGATGGTGCAGAACGAGTACGACGGCAACACGGCGCACCATCCGGACTCCGGGGGCGTGCAGCAGCCCGACAGCAGTCCGATGCCGGCCTTCTGGGGCATCGCGGCCTGGACCGGGGCGAAGATCTGGCCGCACATGGCGGACGAGTTCTTCGACGTCGCCGGGCCGGGGGACCCGGCCGTCGAGGTGTTCGCCGTCAGCAACGAGGCCGGCGGCCACAACGTCGTGCTCATCAACAAGTCGGAGACGCAGCAGACCTCCCTCGAGCTCGTGGTGCGCGGCACGCCGGACCGGGCCTTCGACCTCTTCCAGAGCGATCCGGCGGCTCCCTTCGAGGCGCCGCAGAGGATCCGATCCGAGCGCACCGCCGAGGGGCGGGTGTCGCTCCGGCTCCCACCGCTCACGGTGTCGGTCCTGGCACTCCGACCCGCCTGAGAGAGCCCACTCTGGCCGTCCGTTTGTGACGGAGCTGTCTCGATTTGTCGTGACAAGACGAAGTCGGACGGCTACTTTGTGCCAGTGCTCCTACGTAGTGTGACCGCTTCGTCACCCGATGGTCGTAGCTCTTCGGTCCTGCCATCGCCCGCCCGGCTGACGCGGGACCGCACCTGGCGGGCGCGCTCGGTGCTGGTCGCGGCGCTGCTGGTGCCCGCGCTCACCGCCTGCGACCCGCTGGCCGGGGCGCCGTCGGCGCCCGCCCCGCAGGCGGTGGAGCAGACACTCCCGGCCACGGAGCCGACCACCGAGGCGACCACGGACCCGAGCGCCGAGCTGGCCACCGCGCCCGCCTCGCCGGCGGCGGTCGAGGTCCCGCCGGCCGGTCCGGCGCCGGACGCGGTCCCGGACGCCGGGGTCTCGGACGAGGCACCCGCGCCGGCCGAGCCGGTGGAGCCGGTCGCCGAGATCCTGGCCGGCGCGCGGTCGGCCGGCGACCCGTCGGCGAACCCGCTGGCCGGGGACACCCTCTTCGGACGCCACGCGAGCGCGGCGGAGGCGGCCGCACGCCTGCAGGGCAGCCGGCCGGCCGATGCGGCCCTGCTGGCGCGGATGGCGAGCGTGCCCACCGCGATATGGCTCGGGGCCTGGAGCGGCGACGTCGCCTCGGTGGTCCGCCAGCGGGTGGCCGAGGCGCGAGCCGCCGGGGGGGTGCCGGTGTTCGTCGCCTACAACGCGCCGGGTCTCGACTGCGGCGGGTACTCGTCGGCGTCCGGTGGCGCGCAGTCGGCGGCGGCGTACGACGCGTGGGTGCGTGCGGTCGCCGCCGGGATCGGCGCCGCCGAGGCGGTGGTGATCGTGGAGCCGGACACCCTCGCCCACCTGTGCGGGGATGCGGACGAGCGCGTGCGCATGCTGCTGGCCGCCGTCCGCGTCCTGGAGGCCAACCCGGGAACGCACACGTACCTCGACGCCGGGCACGCCCACTGGATCGACGCCTCGACCATGGCCCAGCGGTTACGGGCGGCAGGCGTGGACCAGGCCGACGGCTTCGCGCTCAACGTCTCCAACTTCGGGACCACGGCGGACAACGTGGCCTACGGCAGCGCGCTGTCGGCCCGGCTCGGCGGCGCGCACTTCGTCGTGGACACCAGCCGCAACGGCAACGGCCCGGGCGACGACTGGTGCAACCCCGCCGGACGCGCGCTCGGTGAGCCCACCACCACGCGGACCGGCAACCCACTGGTGGACGCCTTCGTCTGGGTGAAGGCACCGGGTGAGTCCGACGGCACGTGCAACGGCGGTCCGGTGGCCGGGCAGTTCTGGCCGGAGTACGCCCTGGCGCTGGCTCGCGGATGACCACCGTTTCTCCCTGCCCCTCCGGGAGCGGGCCGGCGGCTTCGACGACCGCTACTTCATGTACTGGGAGTACATCGACCTGAACCTGCGGGTGTCGCCGCGGGCGGCCGGACCGTCGTGCGCCGGGATCTCGAGGTGACCCACCTCGTCGGCGGCACCCAGGACGGCGTCGGCACGTCGGCCCTGTACTCCCGCTACGACTGCCGCAACCGGCTGCTCTTCGCCGCCGTGCACCTGCCCGACGCCGCCCTGGGCCGGACGCTCGATCGGGGGTCGCGGAGCGAGGCGTCCCGGTCGCCGGCGGGCGGCTGGTTAGGCTGCCCCCGTGCCGAGCATCGATGCCGTAGGCGCGCGGGAGATCCTCGACTCGCGCGGAAACCCCACCGTTGAGGTCGAGGTCGCCCTCGACGACGGGACGATCGCCCGCGCGGCGGTCCCCAGTGGCGCCTCCACCGGCGCCTTCGAGGCGGTGGAACTGCGCGACGGTGGGAGCCGCTACGGCGGCAAGGGCGTCACCAAGGCCGTCGACGGCGTCCTCGACGTCATCGGCCCCGAACTCGTCGGCTACGAGGCGACCGAGCAGCGGCTGGTCGACCAGCGGCTGATCGACCTCGACGGCACGCCGGACAAGTCACGCCTGGGCGCCAACGCGATCCTGGGTGTCAGCCTCGCCGTCGCCCGTGCGGCCGCCGACTCCACCGGCCTGCCGCTGTTCCGCTACGTCGGCGGTCCGTCGGCGCACCTGCTGCCCGTCCCGATGATGAACATCCTCAACGGTGGGGCCCACGCCGACAGCAACGTCGACGTGCAGGAGTTCATGATCGCGCCGATCGGCGCCGCCACCTTCGCCGAGGCGCTGGCGATGGGCACCGAGACCTACCACGCGCTCAAGGCGGTGCTGAAGGGTCGCGGCCTGGCCACGGGCCTGGGCGACGAGGGCGGCTTCGCTCCCGACCTGCCGAGCAACCGCGACGCGCTCGACCTGATCGCCGAGGCGGTGGAGAAGGCCGGCTACTCGCTGGGCACCGACATCGCCCTCGCCCTCGACGTCGCCGCGAGCGAGTTCCACACCGACGGCGGCTACGACTTCGAGGGCCAGACCCGCTCGGCGGAGTACCTGGTCGACTACTACCGCGGCCTGGTCGACGGCTACCCGATCGTCTCGATCGAGGACCCGCTCGACGAGGAGGACTGGGACGGCTGGATCTCGCTCACCCAGGCGCTGGGTGAGCGCGTGCAGCTGGTGGGCGACGACCTGTTCGTCACCAACCCGACCCGCCTGGCCGACGGCATCGCCCGCGGCGCGGCCAACGCGCTGCTGGTGAAGGTCAACCAGATCGGCACGCTCACCGAGACCCTCGACGCGGTCAACCTCGCCCACCGCAGCGGCTACCGCTCGATGATGAGCCATCGCTCCGGCGAGACCGAGGACACGACGATCGCCGACCTCGCCGTCGCCACCGACTGCGGGCAGATCAAGACCGGCGCCCCGGCCCGCAGCGAGCGGGTGGCCAAGTACAACCAGCTCCTGCGCATCGAGGAGGAGCTCGACGACGCCGCCCGTTACGCCGGTGCGGCGGCCTTCCCCCGCCTGACCCCGGGCTGATCGGTCGCACATGAGCAGCGTCCGCGGCCGGCGCGGCGGGACACCGCCGCCCGGCTCCCGCAGCACCGGTCGCGCACCGCGGGTCCACACGACCCGCCCGGTGCGCACCGGGCTGCGGGCGGGGACGCCGCACCCGGCGCGGCGGCCGGGGGAGCGCCGCGCCGCGCGCCGGCCGGCACGGACCGCCCCCGCGGCGGCCGTCCGCCGGCGTCCGCTGTTCACCGGGCGGGCGGTGCTCCTGGGCGCGCTGGTCCTGCTGCTCGCGCTGACCCTGGCCGGCCCCCTCCGCCAGTACCTGGCCGGACAGCAGGAGTTGGTCGAGCTCACCGCCGAGGGACAGGCCCTCGACCGGCGGGCCGCCGAGCTCGAGGCCCAGCTGGAACGGCAGCGGGACCCGGCGTGGACGCAGCAGCAGGCCCGCGAGCGGCTCACCTACGTGCTGCCCGGTGACCGGCTGGTCGTCGTCGTCGACGGCGAGGCGGTCGAGGGCGACGCCGGGACGCTGGACGAGGCGGCCACGCCCGCGGAGCCGCAGCCGTGGTTCCAGGGGCTGATGGAGTCGGTCGCCCGGGCCGACGGCGACCTGCCCGAGGAGCCCCAGGAGTGACCGAGCCGATCACCCCGGCCGACCGCGACGTCGTCGAGCGGCAGCTGGGCCGGTCGCCGCGCGCCCTCGAGGGCGTCGCGCACCGCTGCCCGTGCGGGCAGCCCGACGTCGTGGAGACCGCGCCGCGGCTCGAGGACGGCACCCCGTTCCCGACGCTCTACTACCTCACCTGCCCCCGCGCCTCGGCCGCCGCCAGCCGGCTCGAGTCGGCCGGCCGGATGCGCGAGTGGCAGGACGAGCTCGCCACCGACCCGGAGCTGGCCGCCGCGTACCGGGCGGCACACGAGGCCTACCTGGCCGAGCGGGACGCCAAGGACGTGCTCCCCACCCGCGCGACGGCCGGCGGCATGCCCGACCGGGTCAAGTGCCTGCACGCGCTGGCCGGTCACGCGCTGGCGGCCGGACCCGGGGTGAACCCCATCGGCGACCGCGCGGTCGCCGAGATGGGGGAGTGGTGGGCGAAGGGCCCCTGCGCGCTCCCCGAGGAGTCCGCGTGACCCGGGTCGCCGCCATCGACTGCGGCACCAACTCCATCCGCCTGCTCGTCGCCGACGTCCCGCCGACCGGTGGGGCCACCGACCTGGTGCGGCGCATGGAGGTCGTCCGGCTGGGCCAGGGCGTCGACGCCACCGGGCGGCTGGCGGCGGAGGCCATCGAGCGCACCCGCGTCGTGCTGGCCGAGTACGCGGCGACGGCCCGCGACCTGGGGGCCGAGGACGTCCGCATGGTGGCGACCAGTGCCACCCGCGACGCCGCCAACCGCGCCGACTTCGAGCAGATGGTGCTGACCACGCTCGGGCGGCTGCCCGACGTCGTCCCGGGTCGGGAGGAGGCCGAGCTCTCCTTCCTCGGCGCGACGGCGTCCCTGGAGTCGGCGGCCGCGGCGCACGGCACCCCCGCGCCACGGGCGCCGTTCCTCGTGGTGGACATCGGCGGCGGGTCGACGGAGTTCGTGCTGGGCGACGCCTCCGGGCTGCGGGCGGCGCGGTCGGTCGACATCGGCTGCGTGCGGCTGACCGAGCGCCGGCTGCACGGTGACCCGCCGTCGTCCGCCGAGGTGCAGGCCACCGTCGACGACATCCGGGCAGCGCTCGCCCTGGTGACCGAGGTGGTCCCGGTCGCCGAGGCGGCGAGCCTGGTCGGGCTCGCCGGGTCGGTCACCACCGTCGCCGCACTCGCCCTCGACCTGCCCGCCTACGACCCGGTGGCCATCCACGGCTCCCGCATCCCCCTGGCCGACGTCCGCCGGGTCAGCGAGACGCTGCTGGCGATGCCGCGGGCCGAGCGGGCGGCGCTGGCGGTCATGCACCCCGGCCGGGTCGACGTCATCGGCGCGGGCGCGCTGATCCTGCGGGTGCTCATGGACGAGTTCGGCCTCGACGAGGTCGTGGTCAGCGAGCACGACATCCTCGACGGCATCGCCCTGCGGCTCGCCCGCGGCTGATCCCGACCGCCCGAGGTCAGGACTCCCAGTCGGCGGGCAGCGGCGGTGGCGTCCAGGTCGGGTCGGGGGCGAAGTCGCGCCAGTCGCCGACGAGCCGCAGCCACGCGTCGACGTCGTCGAGGACGCGCTGTCCCGCTGCGCGAGCGGCGGCCAGGTCCTCGGGTGCCAGCAGACCGGCGAGCACCGCGCGTGCCGCCTCCTCCTCGTCCTTCCACGTGGCGGTGCGGTCGGGATCGAGCCACAGGTCGAGGAACCAGTCGACGGCCTCCAGCCGGTCGCCGGTGCGCACGACGGGGGACTCGAAGTTCACGTACCAGCCGGCGAACCTGCCCGTGGGGTCCCAGAAGTGCATCACCTGGAACGGGACCCCGGGGGTGACCACGCGCAGCACCCCGCCACCTCGCCAGGCGCGGGGCGCCGTCGTGAGCGGCTGGGTGAAGCGGGCGTCCACCGGGACGGAACGGGGGTCACGGCCGTCGTGCAGGGCCCAGTACCTGATCGGCGTCCCGGCAGCGAGCCAGGTCACCGGCCGGTCGGGGGAGACGTCGACCACGCGGACGGGAGGGCAGCCTGCACCCGCCCGTCCCGGTACCGGTAGAGCATCAGCAGCTCGTCGCCCGGCGCGGCACCGGTTCCGCTGCGTCGCGCGTCGCCGTCCATCTCCGCATCGTGCCGGACCTCGTGCGCCGGCCGCACCGGTCGTCTGATCTGCTTCGGGGCGTGGCAGTCGACGCCGGAGGCTTTCCCGTCACCCGGACCCCCGCCGGGGTGGTGCGTGGCGCCCGCGCCACCCGCGAGCTCACCGTCCTCGACGACCGGATCTCCGGCTGCTACGCCTGCCCGCGGCTGGTGGCGTGGCGCGAGGAGGTCGCGCGGGTGAAGCGCGCATCGTTCCGCGAGGAGGACTACTGGGGCCGGCCGGTGCCCGGGCTGGGTCCCGCGGACGCCCGCATCGCCGTCGTCGGCCTGGCCCCGGCCGCGCACGGCGGCAACCGCACCGGGCGGGTGTTCACCGGCGACCGCAGCGGGGACTGGATCTTCGCCGCGCTCTGGCGGGCCGGTCTGGCCAACCAGCCGACGTCGACGCACCTCGGCGACGGCCTGGAGCTGACCGACGTGCGGGTCGCCGCGGCGGTGCGCTGCGCCCCGCCGGGCAACTCACCCACCCCCGAGGAGCGCGACACCTGCTCCCCGTGGCTGGCCCGCGAGCTGGACCTGCTGCCGCGGCTGCGGGTGGTCGTGGTGCTCGGGGGGTTCGGGTGGACGGCGCTGTGGCCGGTGCTGGCCGCCGCCGGCTACGCGATCCCGCGGCCCCGCCCGGTCTTCGGGCACGGGGCCGAAGTGGAGCTGGCGGGACCGCGCGGGCCGCTCACCGTGCTGGGCAGCTACCACGTCAGCCAGCAGAACACCTTCACCGGCAAGCTCACCGAGCCGATGCTCGACGCCGTCCTCACCCGGGCGACGGACCTGGCCGGCTCGGCCCACTGACCCGGCGGCGCTAGCGTGCAGGCCAGGCAACCGCAGATCGAAGCGCCCCCGTAGCCCAACTGGCAGAGGCAGACCCCTTAAAAGGGTTCCAGCGTCGGTTCGAACCCGACCGGGGGCACCAGCGGAACGCCCTGGACGACCGGGGGTAACAGGTGCGACACGCCGGAACTACTCGGCCCGCCGGAGCGTTGACCAGACCGAGTGGAGTGCACCACCGTGTACGCCACGATCCAGCGGTCACCTCGAGGAGATGACGATGCCCAGCAGCAACCCGGCGTTCAAGGGCCTCGGCGGCGCCGGCAACGGCCAGAACGCGGCCTGGGGCGCCCAGCCCCAGTACGGCGCGCCCGGCCAGTACGGCGCCCCTGCCCCGCACGACCCCTACGCGGCGCCGTCGCCCTACGCGGCGACCGGTACGCAGTACCTCACGATGGACGACGTCGTCCAGAAGACCGGGCTGTCCTTCCTGGTCACCGTGCTCTCGGCGGCCGTCACCTGGGCGATGGTCCCCGACGACCTCGCCCTGGGACTGGCCATCCCCGCCGTGCTCGTGGCCTTCGTCCTCGGTCTGGTGATCGCGTTCAAGCAGATCGCCAACCCGGTCGCCACGCTGTCCTACGGTGCGCTCTACGGCGTCGCGCTCGGCGCGATCAGCGAGATGTTCAACGAGCAGTACTCCGGCATCGTCGTGCAGGCGCTGATCGGCACCTTCGGTGTGTTCGCCGGGATGCTCGTCGTCTACAAGACCGGCGCCATCCGGGTCACCCCGAAGCTCACCAAGTGGGTCCTGGCGGCTGGTATCGGCGCTCTCGTGCTCATGCTGGTCAACTTCGGTGCCGCGCTGATCGGCGGCGGCGACGGTCTGGGTCTGCGCTCCGGTGGGACGCCGGCGATCCTGTTCAGCCTGGTCGTGATCGGTATCGCGGCGTTCTTCCTGCTGCTGGACTTCGACATGGCCGACGAGGCCATCCGTCGCGGTGCCCCGGCGAAGTTCGCCTGGTACATCGCCTTCGGTCTGCTCCTGACCGTGATCTGGCTGTACATCGAGATCCTGCGTCTGCTCAGCTACTTCCGCGAGTGAGCTGAACCCGCACGACACGACAGTGGCCCGGTCCCCGCGAGGGGGCGGGGCCACTGTTCTGTCCCGGCCGACATGCAGGTCGGCCCGGAACGACAACGGCCCGGCCCCCCTGAGGGGCCGGGCCGCTGTGCGTTCTAGCGCTGGATCAGGAGAGGCGCTCGATGACCATCGCCATGCCCATGCCGCCGCCGACGCACATGGTCTCGAGACCGAACGTCTTGTCGCGGGTCTGCAGGCCGTTGATCAGCGTGCCGGTGATGCGGGCACCGGTCATGCCGAACGGGTGGCCGACGGCGATGGCGCCACCGTTGACGTTGAGCTTGTCGATGTCGATGTTCAGGTCCCGGTAGCTCGGGATGACCTGAGCGGCGAAGGCCTCGTTGATCTCCACGAGGTCGATGTCGTCGATGCTCATGCCCGCGCGCTTGAGGGCCAGCTTCGAGGCGTCGACCGGGCCGTAGCCCATGATCTCCGGCGAGAGGCCGGTGACCGCGGTGGAGACGATCCGGGCCAGCGGGGTCAGGCCCAGCTCGGCGGCCTTGGTGTCGCTCATGACGACCACGGCGGCGGCGCCGTCGTTCAGCGGGCAGGCGTTGCCGGCGGTGGCGCGGCCGTCGGGGCGGAAGGCCGGCTTGAGGCCGGACAGACCCTCGACGGTGGTGCCGCGGCGGGGGCCGTCGTCTTGGCTGACCACGGTGCCGTCCGGCGTCGTGACGGGGGTGATCTCCCGCGCCCAGAAGCCGTTGTCGATCGACTCCACGGCCAGGTTCTGGCTGCGGGCGGCGAACTCGTCCATCTCCTGGCGGGAGACGTCCTTGATCAGCGCGAGGTTCTCGGCCGTCTGGCCCATGGCGATGTAGACGTCCGGGATGTCGCCGCCGTCGCGCGGGTCGACCCAGGTGTCCGCGCCGCTCTCGGCGGCCTTGGCAGCCTTGGCCTGCGCCTCGTTGAAGACCGGGTTCTTCGTGTCGGGCAGGCCGTCGCTGTTGCCCTTCACGAAGCGGGACACCATCTCGACGCCGGCGGAGATGAAGACGTCGCCCTCGCCGGCCTTGATGGCGTGCATGGCCATGCGGGTGGTCTGCAGGGACGAGGAGCAGTAGCGGGTGATCGTGGTGCCGGGCAGGTGGTCCATGCCCATGAGGACGCTGACGACGCGGCCCATGTTGTAGCCCTGCTCACCGCCGGGCAGGCCGCAGCCGAGGATCAGGTCGTCGATGTCACGGGGGTCGAGCGCCGGCACCTTGTCGAGGGCGGCGCGCACGATGGTGGCGGCGAGGTCGTCCGGGCGCATGTCCTTCAGCGAGCCCTTGAAGGCGCGGCCGATGGGGGAGCGGGCGGTAGAGACGATGACTGCTTCGGGCATGAATCCTCCACGATGAGGGGGTCCGGCCGCGATCGCCGGACGTCGGGTCGCCCTTGAAGTTACCCCCGCCCCTTCGCGCGCTATGAGCCGCGGCACACGAGCGTCCGCTCTGTGGCCCGCGTCACTGCCGGAGCCTCAGCCGGGAACCGACTCCTGCTCCGCCTGCTCGAGCTGCTCCACCTGGTCCACGGCGGGGATCTCCTGGCGACGGCGACGGCGCAGCAGCGCCCAGCCGCCGCCGGGCTCCGGTCCCGGCCCGGCGACGTCGGCGGGCTGGACCTCGCTGCCGGTGCGGCTCGCGGCGCGCGCGGCGGCGCTGGCGACCGGACGCACGGACTCCCGCCGCAGCGGTCCGCGCCGACGGTCGGCGGCGGCCGGCCAGACGCCGAGCGCGTCGGCGACCGAGGGCAGGATCACCGCCGCGGCGTGCGCGTAGCCGTACGCGCTGGGGTGGAACTCGTCCCGGCTGAACAGCGAGCGGTCGGTGGCGAAGGTGGGCCCGAGCACCGAGCCCAGCGAGACGGTGCGGCCGCCTGCCTCGACGACGGCGATGGTCTGGGCGGCGGCCATCTGCCGGCTCCAGCGGCGGGCGAGCGTGCGCAACGGCTGGCCGATCGGCCGGATGGTGCCGAGGTCGGGACACGTGCCGACGACCACCTCGGCGCCGGCGGCGGTGAGCCGCCGGACCGCGTCCCCGAGGTGGCGGACGGAGACCGCCGGGCGGGTCCGGCTGGTGACGTCGTTGGCGCCGATCATGATCAGCGCGACATCGGGCCGCTCCTCGAGCGCGGCATCGACCTGCGCGTCCAGTTCGGGGGACTTCGCGCCCGACACGGCCAGCCGGGTGAGCCGCACGGGCCGCTCGGCGAGCTCGGCCAGCGCCGAGGCGATGAGGACACCGGGTGTCTGGGCGGCGCGGTCGACACCCAGACCGACGGCGCTGGAGTCCCCGAGCACGGTGAAGGAGATCGGTGTGCCGCGCCCCCGGCCGTACACGCCGTTGCCCGACGGCGGATCCGGCTCCCGCCGGGCGTCCACGCGCCGCCGCGCGGCGCGGGCCTCCTCGCGGAGCAGCGTGACCAGGAGGGCGCCGGCCAGGGTGACCCCGCCACCGCCGTAGGCGGCGCCGGTCGCCAGCCGGCGGGCTGCGCTCGCTCGGATCACGGTGCCTCCTCCCGGTCGTCGTCAGGGCCGATCGCGGTCGTGCCCACCGAGGTTATCGACCGCCTACCGTGCAAGCTGTGGCCCTCTCCCCCTCAGGTGTGACCCAGTCCACAGATGATGACGAGCGGAGCCGGTTGATCGTCGACGTCCTGGTCGACGCGTTCGCCGACCTGATGGCCGCCGACGCCGACGCCTTCCGCACCAAGTTCCGCAAGATGGCCGCGGACCCGTTCGCCTTCTACCGGGGGAGCGCCTGCCTGTTCTACGCGGACATGGCGACCAGCGAGGACCGCTGGTGTGACGAGCGGACGTCGCGGGTGTGGATCCACGGTGACCTGCACGCGGAGAACTTCGGCACCTACATGGACGCCAACGGCCGGATCGTCTTCGACGTCAACGACTTCGACGAGGCCTACCTGGGCCACGTCAGCTGGGACCTGCGGCGCTTCGCCGCCAGCTTCGCCCTCATGGCCTGGCGCAAGGCCTTCTCCGACGAGGTGATCGGCGAGCTGCTGGCCGTCTACCTCGACGCCTGGCTCGACCAGGTGGAGGCCTTCACCCGCTCGGATGCCGACCGGGAGTTCGCCCTCGTCGCCGGCAACACCCACGGCGCGGTGCACGACCTGATCCGCGCGACGGCCACCCGCACCCGCCTGGGGCTGCTGCAGCGGATGACCGTGATCGAGGAGGACGAACGGCGCTTCGCCGACTCCCCGCGCAACCGGCGGCTGGGCGACGCCGAGCACGCCGAGGTGCTCGAGGCGCTGGAGCGGTACAAGGCCACGCTGCCCCCTCGGCCGTGGCGGCGGGAGGTGGCCTACGAGGTCAAGGACCTCATCGGCACCGGCGGCTTCGGCATCGGCAGCGCCGGGCTGCCCGCCTACAACGTGCTGCTGGAGGGGTACGACGAGGCGCTGGAGAACGACGTCGTGCTGTCGATCAAGCAGGGCAACGTGCCCGCGCCCAGCCGGATCGTCGACGACCCGGAGATCCGCGGGTACTTCGAGCACGAGGGGCACCGGACAGCGGTGAGCCGGCGGGCGCTGCAGTCGCACGCCTCCCAGTTCCTGGGTCACACGGACATCCGGCGGACGGGCTTCGTCGTCGCCGAGCTGTCGCCCTACGAGCTCGACCTGGACTGGGACGACCTCACCGAGCCCGCCGACATCCGGCCGGTCCTGGAGCAGCTCGGGCGCGCGACGGCGAAGCTGCACTGCGTCGGGGACGCCGACAGCGACCACGCGCTGGTCCCCTTCCAGACCGAGGAGGCGATCGTGGCCATGCTCGGCGGACGCCGGCAGGAGTTCGTGGACGACCTGGTCGGGTTCGCGCACTCCTACGCCCGGCGCACCCAGGAGGACTTCCGACTCTTCGTCGACGCCTTCCGCGCCGGCCGCATCCCCGGGATCAGCTCGAGCGTGGCCCCGTCCGGGCCGAGCTGACGGCGGCGGGGACGACCATCCCGACGTGTGGGCCGATGCCGGGCTTGTCCTGCTCGTCGGTGACCACGGTGAAGCCCAGCCGGACGTAGAAGCCGACCGCGGTGGTGCGCGCGTCGCACCAGACGAGATCTGCGCCGTGGGCTGCGACCCGCGCCAGCCCCTGTTCCACCAGGGCGCGCCCCACGCCCGCGCCCCGCACCGACGGATCGGTGGCCATGCCGCGCAGTTGCCAGGCGGTAGTACGGGCTCCCGGCCGGTACGGGCAGGCGGCAGGGACGAAGCGGACGACACCGACGACGCATCCGTCTGCGGTCCGGGCGGCCAGGTGGAGGGTGCCCGGAGGGTCCGCCGGCCGTGCGTCGGGACGCCCGTCGCGGAGGACGTCCCGCCAGAGCGGGTACGTCGCCTCCGCGGTGGCCTCGCCGACGACGAGGCCGGTCGTCCTCCCGGTCACCACGCCCCTGTCCGCTGTCCGCCTGCGGTCAGCGGGTGCGGCGTCCCTTCCGGGCGCGCAGGTAGTCGGCGACGACGAACTCGCCGAGCCGGTCGCTGTCGGGCGTGAACACCCGTCCGCCGGCCCGCTCGGTGAGGTCGTGCACGAAGTGCACCAGTCCCGGGTCCGGATCCAAGGCGAACACGTTCACCGTGGCGCCGGACCGCGCCACCCGCTCCACCTCGGCGACGGTGCGCGCGATCGTCTCGGGCATCGGCGGCCAGCAGAAGAACGGCGTCCCGTCGTCCTCCAGGTGCGCCGTCGGCTCGCCGTCGGTGACCACCAGGACGACCGGCTCGGCATCGTGGTGCTTGGCCAGGAACCGCCGCGCCAGCATCAGGCCGTGCTGCAGGTTGGTGCCCTGCAGCGTGTCCACCGAGAGCTCCGCGAGCGTCGACGGTGCCAGCACCTGGGCGGTCGAGGCGAACCCGATGATCTCGATGGCGTCCTGCGGGAATCGGGTGGTCACCAGGGAGTGCAGGGCCATCGCGGTCGACTTCGCCGCCCCCCACGTGCCGCGCAGCGCCATGGAGTACGACAGGTCGACCAGCAGCGCGACCGCCGCACCGGTGCGCCGCTCGGTCTCGACGACCTCGAAGTCCTCGACGGCGATCCGGACCCGGCGGCTGTCGTCGGAGCGCGGCTCGTGCGCCGTCCGCAGCACGGCGTTCTTCACCGTGCGGACGACGTCCAGCGGCTGCTCGTCGCCGAAGCGCCACTCGCGCGAGCTGCCGGTGAGCTCGCCGGCCGAGCCCGCGTCGGCGACGTCGTGGTCGCCGCGGCCGGCGGCGTCTAGCTGGGCGAAGACCCGCCGCAGCGCGGTCGCCCCGAGCCGGCGCACGGCCTTGGGGGAGAGCTCCAGCTTGCCGCCGGAGCGGTTGAGGTAGCCCTGCCGCTCGAGCTCGGTCTCCATCTGCCGCAGTGCGGCGAGGTCGTCGACGGCGGGCCGGCCGAGCGCGCGCTCGAGCAGCTCCTCGTCGATGTCGGCCAGCGAGGCCCCCGCGTACCCCTGCGAGAGCTGGTTGGACAGCGCCTCGAGGTCGGCGAGCTCGGCCACGGCGGAGGTGGCGTCGCCCATGCCCAGGGCCTGCTCGCCGTCGGGCACCTGCCCCCGCCGTCCCCAGGGGAGGTCGGGGCGCGCCTGGCGCAGCGCGTCCCCGAGGTGGGCCATCTCGCTGGCCAGGCCCATGTCCTCCATGGTCTGGGCCATCAGGTCGGCGAGCTCGGCCCGCTGCTCGGGCGAGAGCCCGGCCATCATCCGCTCCTGCGCCGCGGCGCGGCGGGCGAGGGAGTCGATGAGCTCCTCGACCGTCTGCGGGTCGTCGGGGAAGAACTGGCCGTGCTTGTCCATGAAGTCGGCGAAGCGCTCGTCGGTGTCCTCGCCACGGTTGTGCGCGTCGACGAGCTGCGAGAGGTCGGCGACCATGTCCTTGATCGCCTGCATGTCCTGCTCGCCGGCGTTCTCCAGCGCCTGCTTCATCGAGGCGAAGGAGCTGTCGAGCACCTCGCGGCGGAGCAGATCCTGGATCTGGTCGTAGGCCTGCCGCGCCTCGTCGGAGCGCCACTGCCAGTCCTTGAGCGCGCGCACCGCGCCCGCGGTGTCCTCGGGCAGCGCGTCGAGCTCGCCCTCGGCCAGCCGGGCGGCGTCGTCCGGATCCGGGAACAGCGCCCGGCGCTCGGCCTCGAGCGCCCGGTCCAGCAGCTCGCGGACCTCTTCCAGCGTGCCGTCCATCCGGCCCGCGGTCCGCGCCTTGCGCAGCCGTTCGCGGACCGAGCGCCGCAGCTCGTCCAGGCCGCGGCGTCCCTCGGCGCCGCGGCGGAGCAGTTCGCGCAGCGCCTCGCGCACCCCGCTGCCACCCAGGACGGAGTCGCCGATCTCGTCGACGGCGTTGGCCAGGTCGTAGGGCGGCGCGAGCGGGTCGGGCCCGCCGCGCCAGCGTCCGTAGCGGTACCCCTTCGGGCCCCGGCGGGTGGTCATCTCAGGCCCCGTAGATCGTGCGGCCGCCGTCGGTGTCCTTCGCCAGCCGCCGGGTCAGGTACAGGCCCTCCAGGGCGAACTCCACCGCGGCTGCGGCCTGCTCGGCGGACTGGTCGCCCTCGGGGACGCCGAGCCGGCCCAGCAGCTCGGCCAGCTTCGGGATCGTGCCCAGCTGCCCGAGCAGGGCCGGTGCGCTCACCAGCTCACCGGACTCCACCGTCTCCCCGCCGGTGAAGTGCTCCTGCAGGCCGGTGAGGTCCAGGCCCGCGCACCGGGCGCGGAACGTCTGCGCGGTCGCCTGACGGAGGAGGTGGTCGAGGATCTCCAGCTCCCTGCCGTCGTCGTTGTCGCTGCCGGAGTCGGCGAACTCGATCTTGCCGCGGCTGGCGGGGACGACGCTGGGCAGGTCGACCACGCGGGCGACGGGCCGGCTCTCCCCGGCGATGGCCGCCCGGCGGACGGCGGAGGCCGCCACGGTCTCCAGGCCGGCGATGGCGAAGCGCGCGCTGACGCCGGAGCGCTGGTCGACGTGCGTCGACTCGCGGACCAGTCGGGTGAAGCGGGCGACGATCTCGACCAGGTGGTCGGGCACGAGGGGGGCGCTCTGGCCGTCGCCGCCCAGGGCGGAGGTCTGCGCCTCCTGGTGCAGCAGCCGGATCTCGTCGGCGAGCTCGATCGGGTAGTGGGTGCGCACCTCGGCGCCGAAGCGGTCCTTGAGCGGGGTGATGATCCGGCCGCGGTTGGTGTAGTCCTCGGGGTTGGCGCTGGCGACCAGGAGCAGGTCCAGCGGCAGCCGGACGCGGTAGCCGCGGATCTGGATGTCCCGCTCCTCCAGGACGTTCAGCAGCGCCACCTGGATCCGCTCGGCGAGGTCCGGGAGCTCGTTGACGCTGAAGATGCCGCGGTTGGTGCGCGGCACCAGGCCGTAGTGGACGGTCTCCGGGTCACCGAGCGTGCGTCCCTCGGCGACCTTGATCGGGTCGACGTCGCCGATGAGGTCGCCGACGCTGGTGTCGGGGGTGGCCAGCTTCTCGCCGAAGCGCTCGCTGCGGTGCAGCCAGCCCACGGGGGTGGCGTCACCGTGCTCGGCGATCTGCCGGTGCGCCCAGACGCTGATCGGGGCCAGCGGGTGCTCGTTGAGCTCGCTGCCGGTCAGCACCGGGGTCCACTCGTCGAGCAGGCCGACGAGCGTGCGGATCAGCCGGGTCTTGCCCTGGCCGCGCTCGCCCAGCAGCACCAGGTCGTGCCCGGCGATCAGGGCCCGCTCGACCTCGGGCAGCACGGTGTCCTCGAACCCCACCATGCCCGGCAGGCTGGGCTCGCCGCGGCCGAGGCGGGCGAGCAGGTTGGCACGGATCTCGGCCTTGACGGGGCGGGGCACGGCGCCGCTCGCGCGCAGCTCGCCCAACGTCGTGGCAGCGGGGGAAGGGGTGGTCGGTCCGGCAGCGACGCCGGTGGTGTCCGTCACCCCAGGAACGGTACGACGCTCGCGGCGGGAACGGGGCCCGAACCGTTCGCCTCGGCGCTGGACACCGCACGGCCGATGACTTCGCGGCTCCTCGCCGGTCACCGTCTGCATGGATCCGTTGCGCGCTCGCCGCCGTCCGTTCCTCCGCCGTCGGCGAAGAAGCGTCGGGAAGTGTCGGTACCCGGCCCTACGGTCGCCCGCATGACCGACGCGATCGTGGTCGAGGGGCTGGTGAAGCGCTTCGGTGCCACCACCGCCCTCGACGGAGTGGACCTGACCGTCACCGAGGGGTCGGTGCTCGGGCTGCTCGGCCCCAACGGTGCCGGGAAGACCACGGTGGTGCGCATCCTGAGCACGCTGCTGGAGCCCGACGCGGGGCGTGCGCAGGTCGCCGGGCTCGATGTCGTGCGCGACGCCGACGCGGTCCGGGCCGCCATCGGGCTCACCGGCCAGTACGCCGCCGTCGACGAGTACCTGACCGGCTACGAGAACCTGGAGATGGTGGGCCGCCTGTACCGGCTGTCCAAGGCCCAGGCCCGCAGCCGGGCCGGCGAGCTGCTGGAGCGGTTCGACCTGACGGGCGCGGCGAACCGCCCGGCGAAGACCTACTCCGGCGGCATGCGCCGCCGGCTGGACATCGCCGCCTCGTTGATCAACCGCCCGCGCGTGCTCTTCCTGGACGAGCCGACGACCGGCCTCGACCCGCGCAGCCGGCTGGCGATGTGGGAGTTCATCGCGGAGCTCGCCGACGGCGGCACGACCATCCTCCTCACCACGCAGTACCTGGAGGAGGCCGACCGGCTGGCCGACCGGATGGTGGTCATCGACTCCGGCACGGTCATCGCCCGCGGCACCGCCGACGAGCTCAAGGCCCAGGTGGGTGGGCAGCGCCTGGAGTTCACCGTCACCGACGCCGCCGTGCTGCCGGCCATGGTGGCGGAGCTCCGGCCGCTGGCGGTCGACGAGCCGCAGGTCGACGTCGCCGGCCGGCGGCTGTCCCTGCCGGTCAGCGGCGGCGCCGAGGTCCTGGCGGAGGCGCTGCACCGGCTCGACGGCTCCGTCGCGCAGATCGTCGACGTCGGGCTGCGCCGGCCCGACCTTGACGACGTGTTCCTCGCCCTCACCGGCCGCGTGGCCGAGGAGGTCGTACCTGACGACGAGCAGCCGGTCGAACCGGCCGTGACCGGAGGAACCCGATGAGCAGCCTCGCCGCGACGCTGACCGACAGCGCCGTCATCACCAAGCGCAACCTGATCAAGGTCAAGCGGGTGCCCGACCTGATCGTGTTCGCAACGCTGTCGCCGATCATGTTCGTGCTGCTGTTCCGGTACGTCTTCGGCGGCGCCATCAACCTGCCGGACGGCATCAACTACGCCGAGTTCCTGCTGCCGGGCATCTTCGCCCAGACCGTGGTCTTCGGGTCCACGGTCACCGGCGCCTCGATCGCCGAGGACCTGCAGAAGGGGCTCATCGACCGGTTCCGGTCGCTGCCGATGTCGCGCGCGGCGGTGCTCATCGGCCGGACGGTCGCCGACGCCGGGTTGAACGTCATCTCGATCACGGTGATGGCCCTGACCGGGCTGGCGGTCGGCTGGCGGATCAACTCCTCGGTGCTCGAGGCGGCCGGCGGGTTCCTCCTGCTGCTCGTCTTCGCCTACGCGGTCAGCTGGCTGATGGCGCTGGTCGGGCTCCTGGTGCGCACACCGGAGGTCGTGAACAACGCCAGCTTCATGGTGATCTTCCCGCTGACCTTCGCGTCGAACGCCTTCGTGCCGCTGGAGTCCTTCCCCTCGGTGCTGCGTGTCTTCGCGGAGTGGAACCCGGTGTCCACCGTGGTCCAGGCGGCGCGGGAGCTGTTCGGCAACACGGTCCCCGGGGCGCCGGTGTCCGAGGCCTGGCCGCTGCAGAACCCGGTGCTCTACACGTTGCTGTGGACCGCGGTCATCCTGGCCGTGTTCGTGCCGCTGTCGGTGCGCGCCTACCGCCGCACCGCCGCGCGCTGACCCGTCTGTCGCGGCCCATGCGCGCTCCCGGACCGCCCGCCGCAGCGGGGTCGGTCCGGGAGCGACAGGATGGGCCTTGATGAGCGCCGCAGACACCGCACCGGTGACCCCCGCCAATCCGTTGTTCCGCCCCTCGCCGCTGCCGTTCGGTCTGCCGCCGTTCGGCGAGATCACTCCGGAGCACTGCCGGGAGGCCCTGGTGGCGGGGATGTCCGAGCAGCGCGCGGAGGTAGCGGCGATCGTGGCGTCCGACGAGCCGCCGGGCTTCGAGAACACCGTCGTCGCGATGGAGCGCTCCGGCCGCCTGCTCGCCCGTGCGTGGGGCGTGTTCGGCAACCTGACCTCGTCGGTCTCCACGCCCCGGCTGCGGGAGATCGAGCGCGAGATCGCGCCCCTGGCCGCCGCGCACTCCGATGCACTGCGGCTGGACCCCGCGCTGTTCGGGCGTATCGCGGCCGTGCACGAGGCGCGCCACGACCTGGGGCTCGACGCCGAGTCGGTCCGCCTGGTGGAGCGCTACCACCTGGACTTCCTGCTGGCCGGCGCCCAGCTCGATGACGCGGGCCGGGCGCGGCTCACCGAGCTCAACCAGGAGCTGTCGGGCCTGTCCACGACCTTCGGGCAGAACCTGCAGCTGGCCACCGAGGCGGCGGCGGTGCACGTGACCGACGTCGACGAGCTGGACGGGCTCGCTGCGGAGGAGATCGACGCCGCACGGACCGCGGCGGCCGACCGCGGGATCGAGGGCTGGCTGCTGCCCCTGCTGCTGCCCACCCGGCAGCCGCTGCTGGCCAAGCTGCGGAACCGCGACCTGCGCCGCCGGGTGCACGAGGCGTCGGTGGGCCGGGCGTCCTCCGGCGAGCACGACAACGGGCCGGTGGCCGTGCGCGTCGCCAGGCTGCGGGCCGAGCGGGCACGCCTGCTCGGCTTCGCCACGCACGCCGACCTGGTGCTGGCCGACCAGACCGCCCGCACCACCGAGGCGGTCGACGCGATGCTCGCCTCCATGGTGCCGGCGTCGGTGGCCAACGCACAGGCCGAGGCCGAGGTGCTCGCGGAGGCGGCCGCCCGCGACGGCGTGGAGCTGGCGCCGTGGGACTGGGCGTTCTACAGCGAGCAGGTGCGCGCCGAGCGCTACGCCGTCGACACCGCCGCCCTGCGGCCGTACTTCGAGCTGGACCGGGTGCTCCTCGACGGGGTCTTCCACGCGGCGGAACTGCTCTACGGCTTCCGCTTCACCCCGCGCCCCGACCTGGCCGGCTACCACCCCGACGTGCGCGTCTGGGAGGTCTCCGACGCCGACGGGTCCGCGCTGGGGCTCTACCTGGGTGACTACTACGCCCGCGAGGGCAAGCGCGGCGGCGCCTGGATGAACTCCTTCGTGACCCAGTCGCGGCTGCTCGGAACGCTGCCGGTCGTCGTGAACAACCTCAACGTCTCGCGTCCGCCCGCCGGCCAGCCGGCGCTGCTGACGCTGGACGAGGTCGACACGCTGTTCCACGAGTTCGGGCACGCGCTGCACGGCCTGAGCTCGGCGGTGACCTACCCGCGGTTCGCAGGCACCAGCGTGCCGCGCGACTTCGTCGAGTTCCCCAGTCAGGTCAACGAGATGTGGGCGACGTGGCCGGAGGTCCTCGCCCACTACGCGCGGCACGTCGACACCGGTGAGCCGCTCCCCGCTGCGGTCGTCGAGGCGGTCGACGCCGCCCGCCTCTGGGGCGAGGGGTTCGCGACGCTGGAGTACCTGGCGGCCACGCTGCTCGACCAGGCCTGGCACCGGATCCCGCCCGACGCCGAGATCGGCGACCCGGTGCAGTTCGAGCGGGAGGCGCTGGAGAAGGCCGGCGTCGCCTCGGAGCTCGTGCCGCCCCGCTACCGGACCACGTACTTCAACCACGTCTTCGCGGGGGGCTACTCGGCCGGCTACTACTCCTACATCTGGTCGGAGGTGCTCGACGCCGACACCGTCGACTGGTTCCGGGAGAACGGCGGCCTGACCCGCGCGAACGGCGACGCCTTCCGGCAGAAGCTGCTCGCCGTCGGCGGTTCGGTCGACCCGCTCGAGGCCTTCCGCGCCGTCCGCGGTCGCGACGCCGACCCGGCCCCGCTCCTGCGTCGCAGAGGCCTGGCCCCGGCCTGACGGCGTCCGGGGAAGGGCGGTCGTCCTAGTCCGGGTACACGTCGTCGACGAACTCCGGGACCTGGCCGGCGGGGAAGCGCTCGTAGCCGGCCGGGGGCTCCTCGCCGTCGGGGACGCACGCCAGACCGCCGTCCGTGGAGTCCGTCGTGCGGACCGGGTACTCGCCGGAGCTGCAGACCCGTTCCTGCAGCGAGCAGCCGCTGGCGCCGAGCGCCGCCCCGACGACGAGCACGGACAGCACGGTCACCACGGTTCTCGGCACGGCGTCCAACCTACGGACCGCCGCGCGTGGCTGACCGTGCGGAGGTGATCGCCGGGGAGGCCCACTGGCATCGGTCAGGCGAGGCGGGCATGGAGGTGCATGTCGTGCCATCCGTCCTGGTGCAAGCCGGCCCGCCGCTTGGTCCCCTCGAGGTCGAAGCCGGTCTTCTCCGCCACGCGGCACGAGGCCCGATTGCGGGTGGAGTGCTGGAGCTCCAGGCGCTGCAGGCCGAGGTCGAACGCCAGGCCGCCACGGCCTCGACGGCGGCGGGCGCCACCCCCGTTCCCCGTGTCCAGGGAGCCGTCCAATACCGCGGCGCGTCCTCGGCGAGCCATGGACGCAGGGTGAGATCGCCGGCCTGCAGGGTGGGCTGCTACTCGGGCAGCCCGGTGAGGACAGGCGGGACGAGCGCTGGCATGCGCCGAGGCCAGGGCGCCCGGTGCGCCGACGGCCAGGATTGCCACGGCCCGCGACGCCGAACCCCGGTTCACCCTCGGCCGCCGGGTCTCGCGGCCGGCTGGGGGATCCAGGGCCAGGCCCCGGCGCCGCAGCTTTCCCGGCACGGGCATGATCGGCCGGGAGGAGGCAGCTCCTCCCGGTCCCCGGTGTCCCGCGCACCGGCGGCCCGCCCGTCCCGTGGAGGTCATCGCATGGAGCTCTTCCCGCCGGTCCCGTACGCGGGGTGGTCGGACACGCTGGCGACGGTGCACCGGTTCGCCCAGGTGGTCGGCCGTGTCCGGCTGCTCGCCAGCCCCCGGCGCAATCACTGGTGGAACGTGCCCTTCCACCTGTCCGGCCGGGGCATCACGACCCGGCCGATGGGGCTGGATCCGACCTTCACCATCGACCTGGACCTGCTCGACCACCGGGTCGACGTGAGCACCGTGGCGGGCCGGCGGGCATCCTTCGGCATGGTCGGCCGGTCCGTGGCCGACTTCCACGGCGAACTGCAGAGCGCGCTGGCCGCGGTCGGGGTCCGCGGCGTGGACATCGGCTCGGCCCGTCCGTTCGACCTGCCCGACGCCGACCGACCCTTCGCCCAGGACACCGAGCACGCGACGTACGACCCGGCCGCGGTGACCCGCTACTGGCAGGTGCTCAGCCAGGTCAACCTCGTCCTCGAGGAGTTCGCGGGCCGGTTCTCCGGCAAGACCAGCCCGGTGCACCACTTCTGGCACACCTTCGACATCGCGGTCACCCGGTTCTCCGACCGGGTCGTGCCACCTGCGGACGGCGCCGATCCCGTCACCCGGGAGGCGTACTCCCGGGAGGTCGTCAGCTCGGGCTTCTGGTTCGGCGATCCCACGTTCCCCGAGCCGGCCTTCTACTCCTACACCGCTCCGGAGCCCGCCGGCCTGGCCGATGCCCCCCTCCCGGAGGGCGCGACCTGGCTCGAGCGCGGCGGCAGCCATCTGGCCGTCCTGCCCTACGACGCCGCCCGGGCCGCCGACGACCCGCGAGCGGCGGTGCTGGCCTTCCTCGAGGCGGCGTACCTCGCCGGGGCGACCCGGGCCGGATGGGACGTCGAGGGCTTGGCCTGCCGCGACGGGATCACCGACCCGGTGCTCGGGGGCTGAGCGCAGGACCCGGTCACAGCCAGGGGAGCGACAGCACCAGGTCCAGGTCGTCGGGCGACTCGCCCTCGCGGACCAGCCGGTTGGGCTGGCGGTGGCCGCACGCCGTGCAGCGGTGCACCACCTGCCAGCCCTTGCCCGACTTCTCCACCAGCCCGATCGGCTCCATGGGCTGCCGGCACTCGCTCGCCCGGTCCCCGGGCAGGTCGTCGACGTGCAGCGACCACAGGCAGTACGGGCAGTGGTTGCGGTAGTGCCCGTCGGTGTTCGCGGGCACCGGGGTCGTGCAGTGCACGCAGGCGAACCCGGTGTTCTCGGCCCGACGGGAACGGGTCACCGGCGGGTCAGGGGACGAACGGCTCGACGCCGACGACCTCGACGGTCATGTCGCGGCCGTTGGGCGTCTGGTAGGTCACCGTCGCACCCGGGGCGGCACCCATGATCGCCGAGCCCAGGGCCGACTCGGGGGAATAGACGGTGAGGTCGGTGGTGCCGGCGATCTCGCGCGAGCCGAGCAGGAACTTCTCGGTCTCGTCGTCACCGGCGAACTTGATGGTGATCACGGTGCCCAGCGCGGCGTTGGTCGCCGTCGTCGGGGGCTCGCCGACCTGGGCCTTGCGCAGCAGGTCGGTCAGCTGACGGATCCGGCCCTCCTGCTTGCCCTGCTCGTCCTTGGCGGCGTGGTAGCCGCCGTTCTCCTTGAGGTCGCCTTCTTCGCGGCGGGCGTTGATCTCCGCGGCCATGGCCGGGCGGTTCGCCACCAGCTGGTCGAGCTCGGCCTTCAGCCGGTCGTAGGCGTCCTGGGTCAGCCAGACGCCCTGGTCCTGCTCGTCAGTGGGGGTGGACACGACGGACTCCTGAGAATCGGGAGGCCGCCCCCGAACGGGGACGGCCGATGGTCGAACGGCCAAGCTAACACCGCGCGGAGGCCGGATGCACGGATCCGCGGGGCAGCTCCAGAGTTGCGGAACGGTACCGGACCGGGCGTGACGAGCAGCACATTTCACCCGTCCAGGGCACTGATCTGCGTCGTCCCGGCGGCGGCTGCGGGACGGTCCGCCGGCTCTCCGGCGGGACGGGGGACAATGCTCCGGTGACCCGACCCGACCAGCTGCGCCTGCTCGCCGTGCACGCCCACCCGGACGACGAGTCGAGCAAGGGCGCCGCCACCATGGCCAAGTACGTCGCCGAAGGCGTGCGCGTCATGGTGGCCACCTGTACCGGTGGCGAGCGCGGCTCCGTGCTCAACCCCGCGATGGACCGCCCCGAGGTCTGGGAGCGGCTGCCCCAGATCCGGGTCGAGGAGATGGCCAGGGCCCGCGAGATCCTCGGGATCGAGCAGGAGTTCCTCGGCTTCGTCGACTCCGGCCTCCCCGAGGGCGACCCGCTGCCCCCGCTGCCGGAGGGATGCTTCGCCCTCGTGCCGCTCGAGGAGGCCGCCGCACCGCTCGTGGCGCTGATCCGCCGGTTCAGGCCGCAGGTGATCACCACCTACGACGAGCGCGGGGGCTATCCCCACCCCGACCACATCAAGACCCACGAGGTCTCGATGTACGCCTTCGACGCCGCGGGTGACCCCGACCGGTACCCGGAGCTCGGCGAGCCGTGGCAGGCGAGCAAGCTCTACTACCACATGACGTTCTCGCTGCCCCGGACCAAGGCGCTGCACGAGGCGATCCTGGCCACGGGGGCGGAATCGCCCTACACCGAGTGGCTGGCCAACTGGGATCCCGCGCGCGACATCTCGCACCGGGTGACCACGAAGGTGCCCTGTGCGGAGTACTTCTCCGTCCGGGACGCCGCGCTGATCGCGCACGCCACCCAGATCGACCCGCTCGGCCGCTGGTTCGCCTGCCCGATCGAGACCCAGCAGCAGATCTGGCCGACCGAGGACTACGAGCTCGCCCGCTCGCTGGTCGACGTCCCCGTGCCCGAGGACGACCTGTTCGCCGGCCTGCGCAGCGAGGTGGGGGTCCGATGAGCACCGCCGTCGAGGCCGTCCTGGCCGCCGAACCGCAGTTGCCGGAGGACATCGGCAAGGCGGGTCCGCTGGGCCTGCTGCTGATCGTCGTCCTGCTCATCGCCGTGGCCCTGCTGGTGAAGTCCATGTCCGGGCACCTGAAGAAGCTGCCCCGCAGCTTCGACCCCGACGAGGCCGCGCCCGAGGTACCCGACAGCCCCGCGGAGCTCGTCGACCGGGAGCCCGGCGCCGAGGTGCTGGACAGCCTGCGCCGCCGGCCGTTGGCGATCGAGCCGCCGCGGGGCGACGACGGCCGGCCGGAAGGACCCGCTGCCCGGGGCTGACGCCGTTCGCCCTCGGCGCAGCGCCGACCCTTCCGGCCGGTGCTACGCGACCTACTGTGTAAGCGCGTAATCAACCGCTGCCACGGGAGGCCGCCATGCACGCACACCGTTTCGCCGACGCCGACCTCGGTGCCGCCTTCCGCCGCGGGCGGGCGCGCGGATCCGGCGGTCGTGGGCAGGAGGCGCCCCCGGTCGAGCGCGCCGAGGTGGCCGGCTGGTTCGCCGGCCGGCTGCCGGACGGCTGGTTCACCGGGCCGGTCGAGCTCACCATCGACCGCGACGAGATCACCGTGGTCGGCACGCTGCCCGAGCCCTCCGCCGGGGAAGGCGACGCCGCGGCCGCGCAGGCCGGGCGGATCGCCCGGTTCCGCGAGGACACCCGCCAGGAGCGCATGGGTATCGCGGACGCCGCCCAGCAGCGGTACGGCCGCTCGGTGGCGTGGGGTGCCGCCTGTGGCGGCAGTCGGGAGCTGTTCACCACCCTGTCGGTGCCGGTGATGACGCGACTGCGCCAGCCCGAGCGGCTCGTCCTGGACACCCTGGTGGACGCCGGGGTCGCCCGGTCCCGGTCGGAGGCGCTGGTCTGGGCCGTGCGCCTGGTGGGCCGCAACGCCGAGGACTGGCTGGCCGAGCTGCGCGCGGCCATGGCCTCGGTGGAGGAGGTCCGGGCGCGGGGGCCGCAGGCCGACTGAGCCGACCAGGGACACTGGGCTCCGTGTCCGCCAGCCCCGTCCCCGCCGCGACCGATGTGCTCGTGGTCGGGGCCGGCCCGGCAGGCTCCGCAGCCGCGGCCTGGGCCGCCCGCTCCGGCCGAGACGTCGTCCTCGCCGACGCCGCCGTCTTCCCCCGGGACAAGACCTGCGGCGACGGCCTGACCCCCCGCGCGATCGCCGAGCTCGACCTGCTCGGACTCGGGGACTGGGCCCGCGGGAAGGCGCGCAACCGCGGGCTGCGGGCGGCGGGCTTCGGGCGGGAGTGGCAGCTGCCCTGGCCGGGTGGCGAACTCCCCGACCACGGCAGTGCGGTACCGCGCACCGAGCTCGACGCGCGCATCCGGCAGGTGGCCCTCGACGCCGGGGTCCAGGCCATGGACGGCGCACGGGCCGTCGACGTCGAGCGGGACGGCGAGCAGGTGCGGGCGGTGGTCTTCGAGCACCCCGGTGGGGAACGGTCCACGGTGTCCTGCCGGAGGCTCGTCGTGGCCGACGGGGTGCGCTCGCCGCTGGGCCGGGTGCTCGGCCGCGAATGGCACCGCGACACCGCCTACGGGGTGGCCGCGCGCGGGTACGTGCGCTCCGGCCGCAGCGACGACGAGTGGATCTCCTCGCACCTGGAGCTGCGCGGGGTCGACGGCGAGCTGCTCTCCGGCTACGGCTGGATCTTCCCGCTCGGCGCCGAGGCCGGTGAGGTGAACATCGGCGTCGGGACGCTCGCGACGGCCCGCCGTCCGGCCGGGGTGCAGCTCAAGCCGCTGCTGGAGAACTACACCGACGCCCGGCGGGGCGAATGGGGGATCGACGGTCCCGTCCGGTTGCCGGCATCGGCGCTGCTGCCCATGGGCGGCGCGGTGTCCGGGGTGGCCGGGGTCAACTGGGCGCTGATCGGCGATGCGGCCGGCTGCGTGAACCCGCTCAACGGCGAGGGGATCGACTACGGCCTGGAGACCGGCCGGTCGATCGCGGGCCTGCTGGACGAGCCCGACTGGTCGGCGGCGTGGCCCGCCACGCTGCGGCGGCACTACGGCGAGGCGTTCTCCATCGCCCGGCGGCTGGCCGGGCTCCTGACGATCCCGCGGTTCCTCCCCGCCGCCGGGCCGGTGGGCATGCGGTCCCGCCCGCTGATGACCGTGGCGCTGCGCGTGATGGGGAACCTGGTGACCGAGTCCGATCGCGATGCCACCGCCCGGCTGTGGCGGGCGGCCGGACGGCTCTCGGTGCGCCTGGACGACCGCCCGCCCTTCAGCTGACCCCGCCGTCCGGCGCGCCCGGACCGCTGCTGCGTGCGGTACTGCGCATTGAGCAGTAGTGTGCAGCGCAACGACCGGGAGGCGCACATGGACACCACGCAACTGCTCAAAGGAGTGCTGGACCTCGCCGTCCTGGCCGTCCTGGACGACGAGGACGGCTACGGCTACGACGTGGTCCGGCGGCTGCGCGCTGCCGGCCTCGACGACGTCGCCGACGCCTCGGTCTACGGCACCCTGCGCCGGCTGTTCGCCGCCGGGCACCTGACCTCCTACGTCGTCCCCTCCGTCGAGGGACCGCACCGCAAGTACTACGGCCTGAACGCGTCGGGTCGCGCCGAGCTCGAGGGCTCCGCGAAGACCTGGTCGAGCTTCGCCGACACGATGGCGGCCCTCCTGGCCGCGCGGAAGGAGGTGGCGGCATGACCGCTCCTCAGCAGGCCGAGCCGGACGTCGAGGTGCGCGCCTACGCCCGCCAGGTGCGTGCCGCGCTGGCCGACGTCCCGGCCGAGCGGCTGGCCGAGCTGCTGGAGGATCTGGAGGAGCACCTGGTGGAGGTGGCCGCCGAGGGAGGTGAGCCACTCGCCCTCCGACTGGGGCCGCCGGCCGAGTACGCCGCCGAGCTGCGTCGTGCGGCCGGCCTGGCCGAGCCGTCCGAGCCGGTGGAGCACGCCGCCCCGGCCGGCCCGTCGTGGAATGCCGGCCTCTCGGCCCACCTGGACCGGCTGACCGCCACCCGCCAGTACGCAGCGGTGCGCGACTTCCTGCCCGAACTGCGGCCGGCCTGGTGGGTGCTGCGCGCCTGGGCCCCGCTGGTCGCGGTGGACGCCGTCCTGTTCGGCAGCACGTCGTTCCCCGTGCCCTCCCTCGGGCTCAGCCCGCTCGTCGGGCTGGTGCTCACCGGAGCGGCGATCGCCTGGTCGGTGCGCCGTGGTCTGCGTGTCCGGGAGAACCCCGAGCTGGCCGACCCGCGGCTGGGGGTCGTGGTGAACGGAGGGCTGGCGCTGCTCGCGCTGGTCGCGCTCATCGCCGTGGCCGACCAGCCCGAGCCGGCCATGGCCTACTCCTATCCGGAGCAGGGGCCCATGACGCTGAGCCACGACGACGGGACACCCATCACCAACATCCACCCCTACTCCGCCACGGGCGAGCCGCTGAGTGGCGTGCTGCTCTACGACCAGGACGGCCGCCCGATCGACAACCTCAGCACCTACACCGCCGAGGGCGGGGAGGTGCAGCGGCTGGACGAGGACCCGCCGGCACCGGCGAACGCCTTCCCGCAGGAGCAGCGGGTGCTCACCTACGACGAGCGGGGCAACCGGGTCTGGGTGCGGCCCAGCACCGGGCCGGGCGCCTCGCCCTCGCCGTCGGCACCTGCCGGCGACCCTGCCCCCGAGGTGGAGCCGCTGCCCGGGTCCGACGTCGAGCCGCTGCCCGGACCGGCGGTGGAACCGCTGCCCGGGCCCGACGTCGAGCCGCTGCCCGGACCGGCGGTCGAACCCGCCCCCTGAGGCTCGCCGCTCAGGTGAGCGGCGAGTTGTACATCGCGAAGTAGACAGCGATGTAGTGGCAGATCGCGGCCACGACGGTCATCGCGTGGAACACCTCGTGGTAGCCGAAGGTGCCCGGCCAGGGGTTCGGCTTCTTGATGCCGTAGGCGATCCCGCCGAGCGTGTAGAGCACGCCGCCGACCGCGAGGAGCACCAGCGAGACGACGCCGGCGAAGTGCAGGATGTCGGTCAGCACGAAGACCGCGACCCAGCCGAGGGCGATGTAGAGCGGCACCCCGACCCAGCGGGGCGCCGTCGGCCAGGTCATCTTCAGCGTCACGCCGGCGAGCGCGCCGATCCAGACGACGGCGAGCACCCAGAAACCGGTCACCCGGTCGACGGCGAGCAGGGCGAAGGGCGTGTAGGTGCCGGCGATGAACAAGAAGATCATCGAGTGGTCGAGCCGCTTCATGATCCGCCAGCCGCGCGGTGCCCAGCGGCGGCGGTGGTAGAGCGCGCTGACGCCGAACAGGCCGCAGATGGTGAGGCAGTAGAGGGACACCGAGAGGCCGGCGCGCAGGCTCTCCAGGTAGGCCAGCGGGACCAGCACCGCCCCGGCGATGATCGCGCCGAAGAACGAGAACAGGTGCAGCCAGCCGCGCATGCGGGGCCGGGTGTCGGGGTGGGTCCAGTCCTTGTCGGCGAAGTCGTCGGCGGTCCACGCCTGCTCGACGTGCTCGCCCTCCTCCAGCACGGTGGTGACCGCCTCCCGGCGCGGGGCTTCGAGCTCCGCGCCGTCTGTCTCCACCCGGACGGGCTCGCGGTCGGAGGGGGACGGGGTGCTCATGAGCCGAGGTTACGGAGCCGTAGGTCCGCCGGCATCCGGACGAGCTGTGAGCTTGCTGCCAGCTCGGCCGCGCCATGGTCTGCCCGCGGGGGCGACGAGGCCTAGGGTGAGCGCTCGTGGATGTGCGGCGCAGGGTGCGGGACGCGCTGACCCACGTCTACGAGCGCCGCCTGGCCCGGGCCCTGGTCGGGGCCGACGTACCCCGCCACGTCGGCGTGATCATGGACGGCAACCGCCGCTGGGCCCGCTCGATCGGGCTCGAGGACGTCGCCCACGGTCACCGCCGCGGTGCGAGCAAGATCGTCGACCTGCTGGGCTGGTGCGACGACGCCGGCGTGCAGGTGGTCACCCTGTTCATGCTCTCCACCGACAACCTGCGGCGGCCCGAACCCGAGCTCAGCGCGCTGCTGACGATCATCGAGGACGTCGCCGTCGACCTCGCCGGTCCGGGGCGGCGGTGGAAGATCCGGTCGATGGGCGCGTCGGAGGTGCTGCCGCCGGAGACGGTCGCCGTCCTCAAGCAGGCCGAGGAGGAGACGCGGGACCGGCCGGGCGCGACGGTGAACCTCGCCGTCGGCTACGGCGGCCGGCGGGAGATCGCCGACGCGGTGCGCTCGCTGCTGGCCGAGCACGCAGCCCGGGGCACCTCGCTGGACGACCTGGTGGAGGCCCTCGAGGTCGAGCACATCGCCGACCACCTCTACACCCGCGGGCAGCCCGACTGCGACCTGGTCATCCGGACCAGCGGGGAACAGCGCATGTCCGGCTTCCTGCTCTGGCAGACGGCGAACGCCGAGTTCCACTTCACCGACGTCTACTGGCCCGACTTCCGCCGGGTCGATTTCCTGCGTGCACTGCGCGACTACTCGGCCCGGCACCGCCGCTTCGGCGGGTAGCCGCGGGCTGAGAGACTGCCGGCATGAGTGCCCGAGCCCTCGACCTGCCCGCGGAGTACGTGCGGCTGGGCCTGCGCTTCGACCGCCTGGAGCCCGGTTTCGTCGACGCCTACACCGGTGACCCCCGCACCCGCGCCCAGGTGCAGGACGAGCCGGCGCCCACGCCGCAGCAGCTGCGGGACCGCGCACGAGAGCTGCTCCGCGAGCTGGCCACCGCCGAGCTGCCGGGCGACCGGACGGAGTTCCTGCGCGGCCAGCTCACCGGTTTGGAGTGCAGCGCCCGCAAGCTGAGCGGTGAGCCGGTGAGCTTCGTCGAGGAGGTCTCCTGCTACTTCCAGGTCGACGTGTCCCTGGGCGACGAGGCGACCTACGCCGCGGCGCACGCCGAGCTGGACGAGCTGCTGCCCGGCAGCGGTTCGCTGACCGAGCGGTACGCGGCGCACCGGCGTCGCGAGGAGTGCCCGCCCGACCGCCTGGAGGCAGCCGTGCACGCGCTGTCCAGCGCGCTGCGCGACCGGGTGCGGGGACGCTACGGGCTGCCCGAGGTCGAGACGGTCCGCTACGAGGTGGTCACCGACAAGCCCTGGTCGGGGTTCAACTACTACGAGGGGGACTACCGGTCCCGGGTGGCGATCAACGCCGACCTCCCGCACCGGCTCTCCCAGCTGGCCCACCTGGTCGCCCACGAGTCCTATCCGGGCCACCACACCGAGCACTGCCGCAAGGAGCGCGGTCTGGTGGAGCGGGCCGGGCGGGCCGAGCACACCGTGTTCCTGGTGAACACCCCGGAGTGCCTCATGGCGGAGGGGCTGGCCGACCTCGGTGTCGAGGCGGCGATCGGGGAGGGGTGGGGGCCCTGGGCGGCCGACATCCTGGGTGACCTGGGGCTCCGGTTCGACGGCCACCTGGCCGAGCGCATCGCGGCCGCGGCGGCACCGCTGAACCGCGTGCGGCAGGACGCGGCGATCCTGCTGCACGACCGCGGTGCCGACGCCGACGAGGTGGCCGCCTACCTGCAGCGGTGGTCGCTGGTCGCCGGCGACCGCGCCCGCCAGCAGCTCCGCTTCCTCACCGACCCGCTCTGGCGCGCGTACATCTCCACCTACGTCGAGGGCTACGGGCTGCTGTCGCGCTGGCTGCAGGCGCGCCCGGAGGAGCAGCCGGTGGCCGACCGCTTCCTGCGGCTGCTCGACGAGCCGCTGACCCCGGCCGCCGTCGCCGGCGAGCTCGTGGGGGCCTGAGCGTCGTGCGCCGCCCCGATCCGCGGCGCCTGCTGGGGCTGTGGACGGCGGGCTGGCTGGCCGCGTTCCTGCTGGCCGGGATGCTGTGGCTGGGGGAGCCGTCGGTGCAATGGCCGGTGTTGGCCGTGCCGCTGCTGTGGGCGCTGGTCGCACTCCGTCCGCGGCGGAGCCGGCCGGATCGTGGCCACGACGACTGGGCCCACGACGACGACTGGGTCCACGACGACGGCTGGGACGACGGCCACTGGGCCCACGACGACGGCTGGGACGACGGCCGGTGGCACGACGACGACCGGTGGGACGACGGCGGGACGGCGGAGCCGCGCCGGCAGCCACCCGCGGCGCCGACGCCGGCCGAGCGCACCGACACGGTCGAGCGCCCGGCGCTGCGCCGCCCGTCGGCGGACGACACGTGGGGACGCGGTCGCGGCCACTGACGCGGTCGTCCCCACCGACCGCGGCGGCGCGGTGGTGCTGCTACGCAGGGTGGGATGGGCGTTGCGGGTGTGACCCCTCCAGGTGAACGTTGGGTTCCCTTCGGGGTGGGCGGGGCGCTTTCGTCGGTGGCCCGTCCTACCGTCGCAGGTGAACGGCCCGGAGTTGCCCGGATCGTTCACGGGAGGCCCGGTTGGTGCTGACGAGTTCGTCGACCAGGGGGGCCGGCACCCGGCCTCTGCGCCGGGGCCCGGCCGCCATCGAGTCGGGGCGCGCTGTGCGCCCCACGGGAGCCGACACGTGAACCCTCGCCGCACGTACGTCCTCGACACCTCCGTCCTGCTCTCCGACCCGGGCGCGCTGCTGCGCTTCGGCGACTCCGACGTGGTGCTCCCGCTCGTCGTCATCGGGGAGCTCGAGGCCAAGCGCGACCATCCCGAGCTGGGCTGGTTCGCCCGCCAATCGCTGCGCATGCTCGACGACCTGCGCGTCCGGCACGGCCGGCTCGACGCCCCGGTGCCGGTGGGGGAGTCCGGGGGCACCCTGCACGTCGAGCTCAACCACAGCGACCCCTCGGTCCTGCCGGCCGGGTTCCGCAACGACAGCAACGACAGCCGGATCATGGTCGTCGCGCTGAACCTCCGCGCCGAGGGCCGCGACGTCTGCCTGATCACCAAGGACGTGCCGCTGCGGGTCAAGGCGGCGGCGGTGGGCCTGGCGACCGACGAGTACCGGGTGCACGACGCCGTCGACACCGGGTGGACCGGGATGGCGGAGATCTCGGTGGACGACGCCGAGATCGACGAGCTGTACGAGTCCGGCCAGGCCTACCTCCCGGCGGCCGCCGAACTGCCCACGCACACCGGGTTGGTGCTGCTCTCCTCGCGGGGCTCGGCGCTGGGCCGGGTGCTGCCGGACAAGCACGTGCGGCTGGTGCGCGGCGACCGCGAGGCGTTCGGGCTGCACGGCCGCTCCGCCGAGCAGCGGGTGGCCCTGGACCTGCTGCTCGACCCGGAGATCGGCATCGTCTCCCTGGGCGGGCGCGCGGGGACCGGCAAGTCGGCGCTGGCCCTGTGCGCCGGGCTGGAGTCGGTGATGGAGCGCCGGGCGCACAAGAAGGTGGTCATCTTCCGGCCGCTGTACGCCGTCGGCGGTCAGGAGCTGGGCTACCTGCCCGGTGGCGAGGGCGAGAAGATGTCGCCCTGGGCGCAGGCCGTCTACGACACCCTCGGCGCGCTGGTCTCGACCGCGGTGCTCGACGAGATCGCCGACCGCGGCCTCATCGAGGTGCTCCCGCTGACCCACATCCGCGGGCGGTCGCTGCACGACTCGTTCGTGATCGTCGACGAGGCGCAGTCGCTGGAGCGGGGCGTGCTCCTCACCGTGCTGTCCCGGCTGGGGGCGGGCTCGCGGGTCGTGCTCACCCACGACGTCGCCCAGCGCGACAACCTGCGCGTGGGCCGGCACGACGGCATCGCCGCCGTGGTCGAGAACCTCAAGGGGCACCCGCTGTTCGCCCACATGACGCTGACCCGCTCGGAGCGCTCGCCGATCGCGGCGCTGGTGACGGAGATGCTGGAGGACCTGCCGACCTGACGCCCGCTGGTGCGGTGTTTCCCGCGCTCCGGGGGTCCTGCAGGACCCCCGGAGCGCGAGGAACATCCCAGGAGCGGCCTAGCGCCGGGTCCGGTCGAGTGCCCTGCGCACGCGCGCGGCCAGCCGGTGCCCCACGGCCAGGTCGGCCCACACCCACCGGGTCACGGCCCACCCCTCGTTCCGGACGGCGTCCTCGCGGCGCTTCTCCTCGAACACGGCGTCGCCCGGTTCCTGGCCCGCCCTCAGCAGGCGGCCGTACTTCACCCGTCCGTCGAACTCTCCGACCACCCCGTGCTCCTCCCAGGCGAAGTCGGTCCGCGCGATCAGCAGCCCGCCCGCGGCGCGCACCTCGAACTGCAGCGCCGAGGGGCCCACGCCCCAGCGGTGCAGGAGCACCCGGCTGCGGGACTCACCGACGCTCTCGCTGCGACCGTCCGCGAAGTCGACCGCGCGTGCGGCGGCCCGGCTGCCGGGCGCACCGGCCAGGTCGAAGAGACGCTCGCGCAGGACGTCGCGGTCCACCCGCCCCTGGCGCAGGGCTGCGTCCAGTGCGACGACGGCGGCTTCATGGGGCAGCGATCGCGCGAGGTCGAGGGCCGTGCGCGCCGGCGAGGTGACCGGGAGGCCGTCGACCTCCTCGATCTCGTCGTCCCGCAGCCGGCCGACGTGGCAGCGCAGCAGCCGGCCCCTGTCGTTGGACGCGGGCGGGCGACGGGTGATGTGCACGCGGTCCAGGGGGACGTCCCAGACCGGGAGCCCGTGCAGCACCGCCGCCGACTGGTGGCTCACCACCGCGCGCAGCCGGAGCCCGGCGAACGTGGCGCGGACGAGCAGGCGGTGCCGGTCGGCCGGTTCCGCGGGCAGCAGGGCGTCGACGTAGGCACCCCGGCGCAATCGCGCGAGCTCGCCCGAGCGCACCAGCCGTCCGAGCTCGTCGTCGGACCACCCGTCGCGGACCGCGTCGCGGCGGAGGTGGAGGGATGCCGCTGGATCGGACGTCGTCATCCGGCCACGCTGGCCCGCCGCCGGCAGCAACAGGGCGCCCCGGCGGAGTCGGTGGACGGCCGCGGGCCTGTGGACAGGCGCTGGTGGGGAGCGGGCCGGCGGCGAGCTCGGGGTCAGTCGGCGGGTTCGTCCTGGGGCACCGGCTGCTGCGGACGGCGGGCGTCGTCCTTCCCTCCCGCCGGTGACCGGGGAGCGCTGGCCAGTCGCAGCAGTGCCACCGCGCCCCAGCCCGCCGCCAGGCACCACGGCAGCCGCGCCACCACCTCTTCAGCGCTCAGGTCCCCCCGGAGCCCGAGCGCGAGCACCGGAAGAGCCAGCACGAACCCGACGAGGAGCACGTCCCAGCGCAGGGGGTTCATGCCGGTGCGCTCTCCAGCCGCTCGCAGAGGACCGAGGCCCACCGGTGCGGGGTGGCGCGCAGTCCGTCGACGACGGCGACCGGCGCGGTGAGGCGGTCCAGCACGGCGGCCGGATCAGCGGAGAGATCGGTGTCCTGCACGATCAGCGCGTCCACGCGGCTCAGACCGTCGAGCCAGTGCTCGAGGTCCTCGGGCTTCCGGGTCGCCTCGACCACCGCCCAGACGGCGACCGGGGACCAGATGGCCAGCATCTGGGCCATCCAGTAGGCGTCCGAGCGCAGCGGCGCGTCCACGGCCACGATCGTCACGGTCCCGGACGTCGCGGCGTCCTGCCGGCGGCGCAGCGCGGTGTCGATGGTGCTCATCCGACTCGCCTCGGGGGAGAGCCCCACCAGGTCACCGCGGGTGGCCCACTGCACGCGGTCCGGGTCCAGCCGCAGGGTGGCGGCCAGCGAGCGCGCGGCGCGCAGCGTCTCGACACCCGGACCGACGACGAACAGCACGTCGCCCGCGCCGGTCGGGAGCTCCGGGGCCTCCGGCAGGCGCTCGCCGAGCACGCGGGTCAGCGCGGCGTAGGTGCCGTCGGCCGCGACGTCCGCGAGAAAGGTGGGGCCGAGCAGGTCGGACGGCACGCCGAGGGCGGCGAGGCGCGAGACCACCTCTGCCGGCGTGCTCGGCGGGTCGATGCGCACGCGCGCCGGCCGGGCCGGGACGACGGCGGGCAGATCCACCGCGCCCAGCAGACCCGACCCGTCGGCCTCGATGAGGTCGGCCAGGTCGGCCAGGTCCGGCCGGTCCGGCGTCTCGGGCGTGGCCATCAGCGGAGCGACCGGGAGCCGGGTCACCGTGGCCAGCAGCTCGGGCGTACGGCCGGGGGACGGCGGGACGTCGTCGGCGGGGCCGTGCGTCGGCGGGGCCACGGGACCGGCGGACGACGCGGCAGGGACGCGGGAGCGCGACGCCGGGACCGAGGGGCGGCCGGTGCGCGGCGGAACGGGCGGCAGCCCGCGGCCGCGGGAGGGCGAACCGGGCAGCAGCGAGAGCGGCGGCATCACGGTGGTCTGGTCCAGCGTCATCGACCGGCCGACCGGGGCGGGGTCGCTGGCGGTGCGGGCCAGGACGGGAGCGGCCTCGAGGTCCATGCCGGTCCCGGCCTCGACGGCGGCGCTCTCGGCCGCGGGGCTCTCGACGGCGGCGCTCCCCATCGCGGGGCTCTCGGTCACGGCGCCCTCGGTCACGGGGCACTCGGTCACCGGGCCCTCGGTCACCGGGCCCTCGGTCACCGGGCTCTCCGTGCGGGTGCGCTGGTCGCCCACGGTGTGCGTGCCGGGGTCCGCGGCCGCGGGCTCCCCGAACAGCGACGTCCCGACGGCAGGCACGTCCACGGGAGGGGAGGGCAGCTCGGTGGCGGGGGCCGGCTGGGCCGGCGTGGCCTGTGCCCGGATCGCGGTCCCCGGCTCCTCGGCGCGGATGTCCGCCACCGGGGCGGGGGTCACCTCGCCCCACAGGCTCACGGGTGCGGGCCCGACAGGGGTGGACGCAGCAGCCGGGGTGGGGGCCGGCGTGGCGACGGGGCCGAAGAGGTCGGAGATCGACCCGGCGGCGGTCGCGGACGCGGCGACGGGCTCCGCGGCAAGGGCCACCTCGAGCGGCTCGGCCAGGACCGGCACGGACAGCTCGGCCACCGGAAGCTCGACCTCGGGCAGCTCGGCCACCGGAAGCTCGACCTCGGGCAGCTCGGCCACCGGAAGCTCGACCTCGGCCAGCGCGACCTCGGGCAGCGTGGCCTCGGTCAGCTCGACCTCGGGTGCCTCGGTCACGGGTGCCTCAGTCACGAGCAGCTCGGCCGCGGGCGTCTCGATCACCGGTGACGAGGGGGAGTCGTCCGCTGCGACGCCGGGGGAGGGCTCGACCAGGGCGGCCTGCGGCGAGTCCCCGGCGACGACCCTGCGCAGGATGCCGGCCAGGGCGTCGTCGGAGTGCCCCTCGGCCAGGGCCGCGCGCAGCACCTCGGCGATCGCCTCCTCGCGAGAGGCCGGCGATGGCACGGCGGCGGGCAGCTCGGCGATCGACGTCCCGCCGGTGACGGGCTCGCCGACGAACGCATCAGCCGTGAACGAGTCGTCGGGGGCCGAGGCGGAGCCGGTCCAGGTGGGGGACTCCACCCGCTCCTCGAACGTCGTGGAGGGCGGCGCGATGACCTGGTCTCCCACCGTTTCCTCCTTCTGGCGCGGCACACGCGACCACACTGCTGGCTGGTTCGTCGTCTCGGGTTCGATCTCGGGCTCCGGCGCGGGCGGGGGCTCCGGCTGGGGCTCGGGTCGAAGTTCCCGGGCACCGCTGTGCGCCTCCCCGGAGCGCGCCGCGTCGGACGACTCCAGCGCTTCGCGCACCGCGTGCTGGACGTCGCGGTCGCCGGCCACCATCCGCGCGAGCGCGGCGGTGAAGGGCGAGGGGGCACCGGATGCCGGGGCGTCGTCGTCGGCCCGGCCGTTCCCGGGGACCTCGTCCCCGGTGGCCGGCACGGGGCGCTCCCGGGTGGCGCGCGCGAAGCTGGCGGGCGCCACCCCGGGACGGGAGGCGACGGCCGGCTGCCGCGGCGGCGTGGCCGGCCCGGCGAGGAGCCCGGCGAGCTCGTCGACCCGGGCGTCGTCGGCGGGCTCGGGGCGGGGCGCCGGCGCCTCGACCCGACGGCCGAGGGTCGCACCGGCGGGCGCGGGCGTCGCGCGGGGAGTCGCATGGGCGGACGGAGCGCTGGTCCGGGCGGCCTCGGCGGCCCAGGCGGCCGCACCGTTGCGGGGCGGAGCCGTCCGGGCGCGCGCCGGCGCGGCGGAGGCGAGCGGCGAGCCGAAGGCGGCCAGGGACCCGGTGTCGGGGTCCTCGGTCAGGGCGCCGGCCGGTCGTGCGGGAGCGGGCACCGGCACGCCGGGGGCGCCGTACGGGTCGGGCGCGACCTCGGCGACGTAGCGCTCGGTCGCGAAGAACCCGAGCACGCCGCCGGAGCGGACGCGACGGACCCCGACGACGCGGGCAGCCGGACCGAACTGCTCGCGCGCGGCGGCGATGGCATCGTCGCGGGAGGCAGCCTCAACGGATCGCAACGGCACCGCTCACCACTCCCAGCGACTCGATCTGTGCTGTCCGGGAGACCTCGGCGTACGAGATCACCGGCAGCCGGGGAAGAACCTGACGCATGAGCCGGGCCAGGGCGGACCGGACCTGCGGCGAGCAGACGAGCACGGGCGACAGGCCCTGCCGCTCGGCGTCCTCGAGCAGCCCGCCGCAGCCGACGACGAGCGCGTCGACGGCACCGGCGTCCAGGGCCAGCACGGCACCGGCCTCGCTCTGCCGCACCGACTCCAGGAGCCGCTGCTCGAAGCCGGGGTCGAGGGTGAAGACGTGCAGTCGCTCGTCGGGGGTCACGTACGGATGGCTGATCGCCGAGCCGAGTGCGGAGCGCGCGGCCTCGACCAGTCCGTCCAGGTCCGTCGACTGCTTCGCACGCACAGAGAGTGCCTCGAAGATGCGGACCAGGTCCCGGATCGACACACCCTCTTCGAGCAACGCGTGCAACACGCGTTGCACCTCTCCCAGGGTGAGGAGGGCGGGGGTCAGTTCCTCGACGACGACGGGGTGCGTGCGGCGGATCATCTCCACGAGCAGGCGCACGTCCTCGCGGCCCAGCAGGTCAGCGGCGTTCTGTCGGACGACCTCGGCCAGGTGCGTGGTGATGACCGAGGAGCGGTCCACGACGGTGGCGCCGGCCATCTCGGCAGCGCGCTGCAGCTCGACCGGGACCCACTTGGCGGCCAGCCCGAAGACCGGCTCGCGGGTGGCCTTGCCGGGCAGTCCGTCGAGGTTGTCGCCGATGGCGAGCACGGTGCCGGCGGGGGAGATGCCCTTGGCCGCGGGGACGCCGTTGAGCCAGATGACGTACTGCGAGCCCTGCAGGTCCAGGTTGTCGCGGGTGCGCACCAGGGGGATGACCAGACCGGTCTCCATGGCGACCTTGCGGCGCAGCGCCTTGACGCGGTCGAGCAGGTCACCGCCGCGCGCGGTGTCGACCAGCTCCACCAGGTCGTAGGCCACCTCGAGCTCCAGCGGGTCCACCCGCATCTTCTCGACGATCGCCTCGTGCGAGTCCGGCTGCGGCTCGGCCTCGGCGGCGGCTGCCCGCGCCTCGGCTTCCTCGTCGACCTCCGGCTCGTCGGTCATGCGGGCGGCGAGGACCAGGAAGAGGCCGCCGACGAGCAGGAAGGGGAGCTTCGGCAGGCCGGGGATGAGGCACAGGGCGAGGGACGCTCCGCCGGCGATGCGGACGGGCTGCTTGAAGCGGCCCAGCTGGGCGATGAGGTCGCTGCCCATGTCGCCCTCGGTGGCCGACCGGGTGACGATGATGCCGGTCGCGGTCGACATCAGCAGGGCCGGGATCATCGACACCAGGCCGTCGCCGACGGTCAGCAGCGAGAACGTGGTCACGGCCTCCGCGGGTGCCATGCCGCGCTGCATGACGCCGATGGCGAAGCCGCCGATCAGGTTGACCAGCGTGACGATGATGCCGGCGATGGCGTCGCCCTTGACGAACTTGCTGGCGCCGTCCATCGAGCCGTAGAAGTCGGCCTCGGCGGTGACCTCGTGCCGCCGCTTGCGTGCCTGGTCCTCGTTGATCAGGCCGGCGTTGAGGTCGGCGTCGATGGCCATCTGCTTGCCGGGCATGGCGTCGAGGGTGAAGCGGGCGCCGACCTCGGCCACGCGGCCTGCGCCGTTCGTGATCACCACGAACTGCACGACGGTCAGGATGATGAAGATGACCAGGCCGACCACGAGCGAGCCCGCGATGACGATGTGGCCGAACGCCTCGATGACCTTGCCGGCGTAGCCGTCGGTCAGCACCAGCCGGGTCGAGGAGACGTTGAGCGACAGCCGGAACAGCGTCGCCACCAGGAGCAGCGAGGGGAAGACGGCGAAGTCCAGCGGCTTCTTGATCTGCATCGCGACCAGCAGGATGAGCAGCGAGAGCGCGAGGTTCAGGCCGATCAGCAGGTCCATGGCCGCCGCGGGCAGCGGCACCACGAGCATGAGCACGATCGCGACGACGCCTATGGGGACGGCGGCCTTGCCGAGGCCCTTCACGCGTCCGCTCCGTGGGTGCAGGGCAGGCGCGGGCTCACGTCCTCCTCATCGGCAGGCACGGGGGCGGCCGGTACCGCCGGGCGCCCCCGTCCTCCCTCACCATGGCGCGTCCTCCCTCACCGCCCACCGTGAGGGAGGAGGCGCTGGGATCAGGTGACCTGATCGTGGCCGCGCAGAGGGGCCGGGGCTCAGGCGGCGGGCTGGACGACGCGGCGGCGACCGGCCTTGGGCAGGTCGGTGGTGTCCGGCGGTTCGAAGCCCGGCCGGTGCAGGCCACCGCGCACCCCCCGCGCCCCCAGGTGCATGACGAAGGCGAGCACCCGGGCGACGGCGGTGAACAGCTGCGGCGGCACCTCCTGCCCGAGCTCGCAGGAGGCGTGCAGCGCGCGGGCCAGCGGGATGTCCTGCACCATCGGCACCCGCGCCTCCGCGGCGACCGCGCGGAGCTTGGCCGCGACCTCGCCGGCGCCCTTGGCCACGACCCGCGGAGCGCCCTTGGCCGCCTCGTACTTCAGCGCCACGGCCACGTGGGTCGGGTTGACGAGCAGGACGTCGGCCTCGGTGACCTCGGCCATCATCCGGTTGCGCGACATGGACAACTGCACCCCCTTCCGGTGCGCCTTCATGTACGGGTCGCCCTCGGCCTGCTTGTGCTCCTGGGTGATCTCGTACTTGCTCATCTTGAGCTGCTTCATCATCTTCTGGCGGACCACGAGGTAGTCGGCGATGGCGATGACCAGACCGGTCAGGGCGACCACGCGGAACATCAGGATCGCCGAGTCGACGAAGGTGTCGATCACCGCTGACAGCGGCAGCGCGCCGGCCGCGGAGACCAGGGTCTGCGCCCGGTCGCTGGTGATGACGACGACCACCACGAGCGCGACCGTCTTGATCAGTGCCTTGGTCACCTCCCACAGGCCCTGGGTGCCGAACATGCGCTTCAGGCCGGTCATGGGGTTGAACTTCTTCAGCGTCGGCTTCATCCCCTTGGTGGCGAAGGTGACGCCGCCCTGGCTCGCCGACGCGACGATGCCGACCACCATGAGGCCCAGGGCCAGCGGCAGGATCGTGGTCATGAAGGCGGTCAGGGCCTGGCCGAGCAGCGCCGCGATCGCCGCGTCCTCGGGCTGCGAGGCGACGGCCTTGATCTGCACGAACAGCTTCTGCACCTCGGCGAAGCCCTTGCCGGCGATCATCGGCAGCAGCACGCTCGCCGTTGCGACCCCCGCCCAGGTGCCCAGCTCCTGGGTGCGGGGGATCTGCCCTTCCTTGCGCGCCTTCTTCAGGCGCTGGGCAGTGGGCTTCTCGGTCTTCTCACCGCCGGGACCGTCCTTAGCCACGGATCACCGCCACGGTCAGCCGCTCCGGAGGGAGCCCATGGCCTGGACCCCGTGCTCGAGCAGGGAGTCCAGGGCCGACGGCAACAGCGGGAAGGTGAGGCCGAGCATGAACAGCGTCAGCATGATCTTCACCGGGAACCCGAAGGAGAAGATGTTGAGCGCCGGCGCCGCTCGGCTGAGCAGCGCCAGGGCGACGTCGGCCAGCAGCAGCACCGCGACCATCGGCCCGGCGATCTGCAGGGCGGCCAGGAACATCATCGACACCGCCTGGATCAGCACCGCCCCGAGCTGGTCCACGGGGACCTCGCCCCCGACGGGCAGCCCCTGGTAGGAGGTCGCGAAGCCCTTGACCATGAGCAGGTGGCCACCGCTGGTGAACAGCAGCGTGACGGCGAGCAGGTAGTGCAGCCGGCCGATCGAGGCGTTCTGCGTCATGGCCAGCGGGTCGTAGGCCGGCTGCAGCGAGAAACCACCGGTCACGTCGATGAGGTCACCGGCCATCTGGACGGCGGTGAACAGCACCTGGACGACGAAGCCCAGCGCGGCCCCGATCACCGCCTCGGTGACCGCCGCGACGATGATGAAGCCGGCCGTCGGCTCGGGCAGCGAGGGCGCGATCTGCGTCGACAGCAGCAGGGACAGCGCCATCGCGAGGGCACCCTTGACCGGCCCGGGGATGGTCTTCGAGTTGAACGGCGGGGCCAGCATCACGAACCCGGCGGCCCGGGCGGTGCCGAGCAGCAGCGCGACCAGGGTGACGGCGGGGACCGACAGGTCCATGGGTCAGGTCCGGTCGAGCAGTCGCGGCAGCTGGGCGAACAGGTGCTCGGTGAAGTCCACCAGCGAGGCGAGGACCCAGTTCCCGGTGACCAGCAGCGCGATGGCGACCGCGATCATCTTGGGCACGAACGACAGCGTCGGCTCCTGGATCTGGGTGGCAGCCTGGAACAGCGAGATCGCGAAGCCCACCAGCAGTGCCGTGAGCAGGATCGGGGCGGCGACCTTGGCCGCGACCATCATCGTGGCGGTGGCGATCTCGGTGACGTCGGCGTCACTCATGCCTAGCCACCCCCGTACGAGCCGACGAGCGCGGTGGTGATCAGCGCCCAGCCGTCGACCACGACGAACAGCAGCAGCTTGAACGGCAGGGACACGATGGTCGGGGGCACCATCATCATGCCCATCGACATGAGCGAGGCGCTGACGAGCATGTCGAGCACCAGGAACGGGATGAAGATGACCAGCCCGATGATGAAGGCGCTCTTCAGCTCCGAGAGCACGAACGCCGGGACCAGCGTGGTCATGCTGACCGCGGCGGCGTCGGCCGGTGCCTCCTCGCCCGACAGCCCGATCATCAGCTTGAGCTCGTCCTCGCGGGTGTTGCCGAGCAGGAAGTCGCGCAGCGGGACGACACCGGCGTCATAGGCCTGCGACACCGAGAGGGCGCCGTCCATGTAGGGCTGCACCGCGATCTCGTTGATGTCGCCGAAGACCGGACCCATCACGAACAGCGTGAGGAACAGCGCCAGTCCGGTGAGCACCTGGTTCGGCGGCGACGTCGGCAGACCCAGCGCGTTCCGGGTGATGCCCAGGACGACGATGATCTTGGTGAAGGAGGTCGCGAGGAGCAGCACCGAGGGCGCCACCGAGAGCACGGTGATCGCCAGGATCAGGGTGATCGAGGTGCTGGCGTCGCCGCCGCCGATGGAGATGTCGACCCCGCCGTCGGCCCCGCCCACACCCGGGACGGTCGGCTCGGTGGGAGCCGTGGGCGCCGTCGGGTTGGTGGGCGCCGCGGCGGCCGGGCCGGCGAGCAGCACCGCCGCCACGCCGGAGAGCAGCATCAGCAGCAGGACGGCCGACGCGCGCCACCGGGCCGCCGCCGCCGGCGTCCGCCGCTGGAGCATGGCGGTCATGACCGGCGGACCGTCCGCTCGCGCATCTGGTCGACCAGGGTGCCCCAGCCCTGGCGGTCGAGGACCGAGCCGGCCAGCACACCGGTGGAGGGGGACCGGGCGACCAGGGTGGGGGAGTCGTCGCCGGCGGAGTCCGGAGCGGTCGCCAGCCGTACCGGCGCCCGCTCGCGGAGCGCGGCGTCGATGCTGTCGGAGTCCACCTCGGCCAGGAGGGTGACGTGCTCCTCGGTCGCGCCGACGACCAGGACGACGTCGGCGATGCGGACGACGTTGAGCGTGCTCGTGCGGCCCATGCGCTGGCGGGCCACGACCTCGATCAGCCCGGTGCTCTGGCCCAGGCCGCGCTTCTTGGCCAGTCGCGCCGCGAACAGCAGCACCCCGCCGACGAACGCCAGGGTCAGGACCAGCCGGATGATCATCCAGGTCATGCGGTTGCACCCAGCTCGGCGGCGTCGCTGACGATCTCGCTGATCCGCAGGCCGAAGTCCTCGTCGACGACGACGACCTCGCCACGGGCGATGAGGGTGCCGTTGACCAGCAGGTCCGCCGGCGCGCTGGCGGCGCGGTCGAGCTCGACCACCTCGCCGGGGTGCAGCGAGAGCAGCTCCTGGACGGTCATGCGGGTGCGGCCGATCTCGACGGTGACCTCCATGGCCACGTGCCGGAGCAGCTCGAGGCTGCCGCCCTGACCGCGGGCGGCGGGGAGGTTCACCTGGAGCGCGAACGTCGCCTGGTGCTCCCCGTCGGCCATGAGGGGCACGGCCACGAACATGCCCTTGTCGCGCAGCCCGTCCAGGGCCGCGACCGGCTCCTCGACCCGCTCGGAGGCGACCCGGACCCGGCCGAGGGTCGCCGCGGCGGCCTCCAGGGCGGGGCGCAGCGCGGCGGCGACGTCCATCTTCCCGACGGGGGAGTTGCTCAGCGCCTCGACGACGTCGGCGGAGACGACCAGCACGACGTCGCCGCTGACCTCGCCCGACAGGCCGGCGGTGACCGCCGACGCGGCGCCGGGGGGCAGGGGGACGGTGTCGGGGTCGCTGACCGGTGCGCCGGCGACGAGCTGCGTCGTCGCGGGCACCAGGCCGGCCGCGGCGCGGGCCGCGGCCGCCACCACGGCGGTGACGGTCTGGGAGTCCTGGGAGCTGTCGGTGCTCATGCGGTGTCCTTCACGGCGGCGTGCGGGGTGGGAACGATCGAGGCGGCCAGACGGCGGCGGTGGTTGCTGGCGATCGCGTAGGCGAACGTCACGTCGTTGGTGGTGACCTCGAGCGGGCTGTCACGCGGATGGCGCAGCAGGAGTACGTCTCCGACGGCGAGGGAGAGCAGGTCGGCCGAGGACACCGAGAGCGGCGCGAACCGCACGCTGACGTCCACGGGGACGAGGTTGAGGCGGGCGGCCAGTGCCTCGGCCGCCTTCTTGCGCTTGCGCAGCGCGGACTCCGACAGCTGCGGCGAGGCGGCGTTGTTCAGCGCCTGCGCGAACGAGGAGAACGGCAGGACGAGCGTCGCCTCGCCCTCGCGGCTGCCCACGGCCATGGCGAAGCTGGCGACCATGACGGTGTCCGAGCCCGAGGCGGCCTGCGCCAGCTGGGGGTTGTACTCGAATCCCGTCATCGCCGGCTGGAGCTCGGTGATCGTCGCGAACGACGCCGCGAACTCCCGGAGCAGCCGGTCCAGCAGGTGGGTGGTGATGGTGGTTTCCATGCCGGTCATCGGCCGGGCGGGCTGGGCCGCCGCGCCGGAGCCGCCGAGCAGGTGGTCGACGATCGCCATCGCGATGTCCAGCGGGTAGGCGAGCATGCCCTTGCCGGCCAGCGGCTCCAGCGTGAACGTCGTGATGAACACCGGGTTGGGCAGCGTCTGGACGTAGTCGTCGTAGGAGAACTGCTCGATGCTCACCAGTTCCAGGCGGGCACCGGCCCGGAGGAACGTGGTGAGGATCGTCGTCGCCTGGCGGGCGAAGGACTCCTGCGCGATCTGCATGACGCGGACGTGCTCGCGGGAGAGCTTCGTGGGGCGGCGGAAGTCGTAGGTGCGGGGCTCGCCGCGGCGGCTCCGGGAGCCGCCGGCCGGTGCCGCCGCCGGGGCCTGGGAGCCGCCCCCGCGGGGGGCCGGGCCGGTCTCGGGGGTGGTCACGCACTGACTCATCGGCTGGGCGTGGGGTCACCCTGACCGGGGGCGGGGGCCGCCGTCGGCGGGACGGGAGAACTGTGACCGGTGGTGCGGGAGGTGTCCGGCGTGATGCGCCCGTCGCCGTCCCGGACGCTCCGGGCGTCGACCAGCCGGAACCGCCAGGGCGGGCATGTCCACTTCTGCCCTGGCGGTTCCGCGGGGTTACTGCGTGACGTACTCGGTGTAGTAGATGCCCATGACCATCGGCACGTCGTGCTCGGTGTAGGCCGCGATGATCTTCTGCTCCAGGGCTTCCTTCAGCGCGTCCCGGGCGCCGGTCACGTCGGCGGGATTGGCCTGCGAGAACGTCGAGATGATCGCGTCGTAGGCCTTGGCGCCGTCGACGCCGCCACCGCCGTGGCCCCCGCCCGCGGCAGCCGCGGTGTAGTCGAGGGTGATGCCGATCTTCAGGTAGCCGCCGCCGGCCAGGTTGACCGCGATGGGCTCCAGCGCTGTGTACCCGCCGTGCTCCGGCGCTGCCGCCTCGGCGCTCCCGCCCGAGAAGACGAAGAAGTACGCCGCGCCGGCGATGGCCAGCACGGCCACGCCCAGGATGAGGAAGAGCTTCTTCTTCCCCTTCGGGGCTTCCTCGTCGGTCTCGGTCTGCTTGTCCTTGCTCATGAGTGGCCCTCCTCGTGTGCGGTGTCCCCGGTGGCGGCGCCGGCCGGCGCGGTCCCTGCCCGGCCGGCGTCGATGCCGGGCAGCAGTGCGTTGGCCTCGGCCGAGGCGGTGGAGAGGACGACGACGTCGACGCGCCGGTTGGCGCTGAGCGCGCTGGGGTCGGAGATCGGCACCAGCGGCTTGGTGGACGAGTAGCCGGCCGCCGACAGGCGGTTCTCCGGGACGCCGTCACCGACCAGGTACCGGAGCACGGTGCTCGCCCGCCAGCCCGACAGCTCCCAGTTCGAGGGCCACCGGCCGCCGCGGGTGACCGGCAGGTGGTTGGCGTGCCCCTCGATCCGCAGCACGTTGGGCAGCTCGGTGAGGGTGGGCGCGACGGCGGTCAGGATCGCGGTGCCCTCCGGCCGGAGGACGGCCTCCTCGGCGTCGAAGAGGACCGCGTCGGCGACGATGTGCACCACCAGGCCGCGCTCGTCGATCTCGAAGCGCGCGGCGTCGGGGTACCCGGCCTCCGCCAGCGCCGCCGCGAGCCGGTCGCGGGCAGCGGCCAGCTCGTCGTAGGCGCTCTCGGCCTCGTTCGCGACCCGCTGGGCGCGCTCGGCGGCCGCGGCCGCCGCGGCGGCGTCGACCTCGGCCTCGGAGACGGTGGGATCCGGCGGGATGGCCGAGGCGATGTCGACGGCGCCGGACAGCCCGTCGAGGACCGACCCCTCCGGAGTGGGGCCGGGCGTGACGGTGATCGGGCCGCCGAAGCTCGCGGCGAGGCCCTTGGCCAGCGCGGCGAACTTGTCCTTGTCCACCTGGCTCATGGCGAAGAGCACCACGAAGAGCACGAACAGCAGCGTCATCATGTCCGCGTAGGACACCATCCACCGCTCGTGGTTCTCGTGCTCCTCCTCCTCGTGCTTCTTCGCCCTGCGGCTGCCGCCGTGGCCGGCACTCACCGGTCCTCCTCGCCGGCGCTCGTCGGTCCGCTTCGCGGACGCGCTCCCCGGCTGGCGGAGCGCGCGAACTCGCTCACGCTGCTTCCTTGGCGAGCTCGCTCGGCGGGATCAGGGCGTTGAGCTTCTGGCGGACCGCGCGCGGGCTGGTGCCGGCCTGGATCTCGGCGATCCCCTCGACGAGCAGCTCCATCTGGGCGGCCTGCAGCTCGCTGACGCGCATGATCTTGGCGCCCATCGGCAGGAACCAGAAGTTGGCGGCCATGACGCCCCAGAGGGTGGCGACGAAGGCGGCGGCGATCATCGGGCCGAGCGCCTCGGGATCGCTGAGGTTCCCCATGACGTTCATCAGGCCGACGATGCAGCCGACGATGCCGATGGTGGGCGCGTAGCCGCCCATCGTGTTCATGAACTTCGCGGCGACCTTGTCCTCGGCCTTCTTGGCCGAGATCTCGCTCTCCAGGACGGTGCGCAGCTCTTCGGGGTCGGTGCCGTCGATGCCCATCTGCAGGCCGCGCTTGAGGAAGGGGTCCTCGATGGCCTTGACCTGCGCCTCGAGCGCGAGCAGGCCCTCCTTGCGGGCCTTCTCCGCGAGGCTCACCAGGGTCTGGATCTGCTGGGTCGGCGGCGGCACCTTGGCGGGGAGCACCGCCATCTTGAACCAGCCGGGCATCTTCTTGAGGTCGTCCATCGTCTGGCTGGACATGGCCGCACCGAAGGTGGCCACGATCACGAGGATGATCGCCGGCAGGAAGAGCAGCGACATCGGGTCCGCGCCCTCCATGATCATGAAGACCAGGAGTGCGACCAGGGAGAGGACGAAGCCGATCAGGGTGGCCGGATCCATGGGTCAGCGCTCCTCGGGTCCGGGGAAGGGGACGACGGAGGAGACGCCGGCGAGGGGTTCGGGGGTGTCGGGCCGGTACTCGCCCCGGTCCATCTCGTAGGAGGTGGCGAGGATCCCGGCGCGGTACTCGAGGATCTCCCGGAGCACGTCGTCGACGGTCTCCTTCACCACGTAGCGGGTGCCGTCCACCAGGAACACGACGGTGTCGGGGTGAGCCTCGACCCGCTCGATGAGGTCGGGGTTGAGCGCGAACTGCTCCCCGTTCAGGCGGGTCACACGGATCACGGGACGGTCCTCTTGCTCGGTGGGGGTGAAGTCGGGAGGGGCGGGAATCGTCACTGTTCCCATCGGCTCCGCGCGGCCGGCTCTTGAGCCGAGCGGACCGTGGGCAGCTCACCCGGAGGAGCGAGGTCGCCGGTCTCGCGCGCTCCAGCGATCGGGAGCGGGCGGGACCGGCGACCTCGCCGGAGGAGCGTCCGGAATCAGCGCTTGAGGTTGACCAGGTCCTGGAGGAGCTCGTCGGACGCGGTGATCACGCGGCTGTTGGCCTGGAAGCCGCGCTGGGCGACGATCAGGCTGGTGAACTCCTCGGAGAGGTCGACGTTGGACATCTCCAGCGCACCCGAGGAGAGGATGCCGCGGCCGCCGGCGCCGGCGACGCCGATCATCGCCTCGCCGGAGTTCTGCGCCACGCGGAAAGAGGAGTTGCCCGCCTTCTCCAGGCCACTCGGGTTGTTGAACGACGCCATGGACAGCTGGCCCAGGTTCTGCCGCAGCCCGTTGGAGTAGGTGCCGGTGATGGTGCCGTCGTTCGAGAGCTCGAAGCCCTGCAGGGAGCCCTGGGCGTAGCCGTCGACGTCGGTCGGCACGACCTCGCTCTTGCCACCGAACTGGGTCAGCTCCGCCAGGTCGATCCCCACCGGGCCGGGCCACGCCACGGCGCCGGGTGCGAACCGGATCTGGCCGGCCGGAGCCGTCATCGCCCCGTTCACGGGGTTGAACCGCACGACGCCGTCGAACGCGGTGCCGTCGGCGTTGGTGAGCGCGAGCGCCGGGGGCGGCGTGGCCGGGTCGCCGTCGTCGTCACCGTTGTTGACCGTCAGCTGCCACTCGTTCTCGTCCAGCTTGGTGAACGTGTACGTGACCTGCTGCGCCACGCCCATCTGGTCGTACATGCGGACCGGTGTCTGCACGAACGCGCCGACCGCGGCGTCGGAGTTCAGGTTGCCGCCGAGGGCCGACGCCCCGGTGGGCCGCGGCGGCACCGTGGCGCCGTAGGGCACGGTCAGGTCCTCGATCGGCCCGTTCGGGTTGATGGCGCCGTTGGCGTTCGCGACCCAGCCCTGCAGGATGCTGCCGTCCGGGGTCACCAGCCGGCCGGTGGCGTCGAAGTCGAACGAGCCGGCCCGGGTGTAGAGCTGCTCGCCGCCGGGACCCCGGGTCACGAAGAAGCCATCGCCCTCGATCATGAAGTCGGTCGAGCGGCCGGTGGACTGGGCGGCGCCGTTGGTCCAGTTCGTCGTGATCGCCGCGAGCTTCACGCCCAGGCCGATCTGGGCCGGGTTCGTGCCGCCGCGGTCGGCGGCGGGAGCGCCACCGGCCCGGACGACCTGCGAGAGCGTGTCCTGGAAGACGGTGCTGCTGCTCTTGAAGCCGACGGTGTTGACGTTGGCGATGTTGTTACCGGTGACGTCCATCTTCGCCTGGTGGGCCTTGAGGCCGGAGATGGCGGAGAACATGGAGCGGAGCATGCGGAGGATCTCCTCGGGTGTCGGGACGGGACGTGGATCAGGACGCCGCGGAGGAGCTCGTCCCTGAGCTCGGCGTGGGGGTGGAGAGGGCGGTGATCCGGCCGACCTGCACGTCCTTGCCGTCGACGACGGCGACGGCCTCGGAGTTGCCGGAGGCGAGGCGGACGGAGGAGACCAGGCCGGTGACCGGGGCGCCGTTGGTGTCGGTGTAGGTGACCCGGCGCCCGACCATCGCGCCCGCGGCCGCGTGCTCCTGGAGCACCAGGGCGGTGGCGCCCATCGTGGCCAGCTGCTCGAGCTTCTCCACCTGGGTGAAGGTCGCGGTCTGCGCGATCATCTGGGTGCTGTCCACGGGGTTGGACGGATCCTGGTAGCGCATCTGCGCGACCAGGAGCTTGAGGAACGTGTCCTTGCCCATCTGGTCGGGGCGGTCGACCTGCGGGGTCGCGTAGGTGGACGTGGCGCCGGCGGCGCCGCTGACCGGGTCTGTCATGGGTGGGTCTCCTGTTCAGACGCGGACGTCGACGCCCGACGACGCGGTTCCGGCGGTCGGGACGGTCCTGGTCTCTCCGCTATCGGCAGGGCGCAGCCATGGTCGTGACCGTCCGTCGGACGGGCCCTGCTGTCCGGGCCGCTCACCGGAGCCCTGGTGGCCCTGCTGGCCGGCGGTGTGCCGGTCGAGCCAGGACCCGCCGCTGTCCTTGGACACCTCGAGCTTGGCGGTCACCAGGCCCACGGACTCGAGGTCGCGGCGCAGGTCGGGCAGGGCGTCGAGGAGCGCGGCGCGCCCGTGCTCGTGCGCCCCGCGCAGGACCAGGTCGACCGTGCCCTTGGTGACGGTGACGGAGACCTCCACCGGTCCGAGCGTCTCGGGGGTGAGGACCAGGGTCATCGTGTGCGAGCCGTCCGGGGCACCGCGCAGGACGGCGACCTGGCGGGCGACCTGCCCGGCCACGGGCAGGTTCGCCGCGGCGCCGGTCGCGCCGTCGGCGTCCGCGGTCGCCGCTGCCGCGGCCGAGGGCGCCGAGCCGGAGATGCTGAAGGCGGTCGGCTCGGCCGACCCGTCGCCCGGCGCCGAGCCGTCGGCATCCTGGCCGGTCCCGGCGGCCCCGGCGCCGGCCGACGACGCGCTCCCGATGCCGGGCAGCGCGGTCCCCGTGGCGACCGGGGAGTCGCCGGGAGCCGTGCCGCCAACCGGAGCCGAGGTAGCGGTCGCCGTGGCCACACCGGCAGCCGCGGCGGCCGCCTCGGCGACGAGGGGGAGCGCACCGGCGGTCGCGGCGCCGGCCGTCGCGGGCACCGATCCGGTCGGGGCCGGGCCGGCCGCGACCGCTGTGCCGGTCACCGGGCCGGGCTCGGCGGTCACCTCGGCAGCGGGTGCGGCACCGGGCACGGGTGGGACGCCGCCGGTGGGGACGGTCGTGGAAACGGCCGGGCCCGTCGCCGCGGCCGCGACCGTGCCGGGAGCGGGCACCGCGGACGTCGCCCCGGCGGGAGCCGCAGGGACCGTGCCGGCTCCCGCGGTCCCGGGGACGCCGGGCACCGCGGTGCCGGTGAGCGCTGCCTCGGCCTGCGCCGTCGCGGCGGTGACCTGCGGTGCCCCGAGGGCGAGCGCCCAGAACGTCGTGGCGACGCCCAGGGCGGGTGCCCCGGTGACTGCGGTCCCCTCGGGGATGACGACGGCCCCGGCCGGGTGCTCGGCGTCCTGCGGCTCGCCGTCGCCGGTCGCCCCGTCGTCGACGGGGCCGCGGCCCTCGGACAGGGCGCCGTCCAGGGCGGAGGCGAACGGGGCGGCGCTCTCGGCGCCGCCGGCGTCCGACGTGCCGCCGGTCGACGGCGGGCGCGCGGCGGGAGCCGAGGGCATCACAGGTGCGGTCATCGGTAGCTCTCCGCCTTGCTCAGGACGTCGCGGACGTAGTTCTGGGTCTCGGGGTAGGGCGGGATGCCGCCGTGACGGCTCACCGTCCCCGGCCCGGCGTTGTAGGCGGCCAGGGCCAGCTCCGTGGAGCCGAACCGGGCGGTGAGGTCCTTCAGGTAGCGGGCGGCGCCGTCGACGGCCGAGGCCGGGTCGAGCGGCGTCACACCGAGACCGGCGGCGGTCGCGGGCATGAACTGCATGAGCCCCTGGGCGCCGGCAGGGGAGACCGCACTCGGGTCGAAGTTCGACTCCTTCGACGCGACGGCCGCCAGCAGCGCGGCGTCCACGCCGTGCCGGCCCGCCGCAGCGGTGAACAGGTTGGCGTACGGCACGCCGCCGATGCCGCCCGCGCCGGACGACGACGAGGCGGCGACCGGCGCGGCGGCCGGGAGGACGCGGCGGATGGCGGTCGGTGAGCCGACGTCCTGCACCTTCACCACCTCGCCGGCCTGCGGGGCGGCGATCATCTTGCCGTCGCCGACGTAGATGCCGACGTGGTCGATGCCGGCCCGCGACGACGAGTTGTCGAAGAAGACGAGGTCGCCGGGGCGGGCATCGGCGAGCGAGGCCACCGCGGTGCCGCTGGTGGCCTGCTGCGACGAGGTGCGGGGCAGGTCGATGCCGAGGTTGCCGAAGACGACCTGGACCAGGCCGGAGCAGTCCAGCCCCTTCGCCGGGTCGGTGCCGCCCCACAGGTAGGGCACCCCGAGGTACTTCGTGGCCTCGGCGACGACCGCCGTCTCCGACGCGGTGCCGGCCACGGCCGGGGCGGAGCCGGCGGTGGCCGCGGTGCCGGTGAGACCGGCGGCCGCGGCGGCCGACGCCCAGCCCCTCGACGTCGACTGGATCTGCGGGGTGAACCGGGTCTGGATCTCGCTGATCCTCGTCTGTACCGCGGTCAGGCCGTCCACGGGACCTCCTCCTCGGCGGTTCCCCGGCCGGCGCGGCCGGTCACCAGGTCGTCGACGGCGCGCTCCTCGGCGGCCGCCTCGGCGGAGCGCTGGGCCTCGAGGTGCCGCTCGCGGAGGCGCTCCATGGCCTTGGTGCGCTGCGCTGCCGCGGTCCACTGCGCGCGCACCGCCTCGGCCTGCTCGGCGGAGGCGGTCGCGGCGGCCCGGGCGTCGGAGGCGTCGGTCGCGGCGATGCGCAGCAGCGTCATCGCGGCGAGGAAGTCGCCCGAGGGGAGGGAGCGCGGCAGCTCTGCCGTGGCGAGCGCCGTCTCGTACTCGGTGGCGCGCCGTGCGGCGTCGGCGGCGGCCCGGGCCGCGGTGGCCGAGGCCGCGGCGGCGGCGTGCTCCTGGGTGCGGCGCAGCTCGAGGACCGGCTGCAGCCGGAATCCGGCCCGCTTCACGAGCTGCTCCTCCGCGACTCGGCAGCCCTGGTCCCGATCCACTCGCGACCCCGCGCATGGATGGTCACGAGCGGATGATCCGCTGCAGCCAGGCCCAGGCCTCCGCCGTCGGCGTGGACTCGCCCATGGGCTGCTGCAGGAACGCCTCGATCTGCGGAGCGAGGCTCCGGGCCCGGTCGACCAGCGGGTCGCTGCCCGGCTGGTAGGCGCCGATCTCGACGAGCTCCTTGACGTCGCGCAGCGCGCCCATCAGCCGGCGGATCTCCCGTGCGTCGGTCATCAGGGCCGGCGGCACCACGGCGGTCGCGACGCGGGAGATCGACTCCAGCACGTCGATGGCCGGGAAGTGCCCGACGGTGGCGAGCGCGCGGGTGAGCACGACGTGCCCGTCCAGGATGGAGCGTGCGGTGTCGGCGATCGGCTCGTTGTGGTCGTCGCCCTCGACCAGGACCGTGTAGAGGCCGGTGATCGAGCCGACCGCGCCGGTACCGGCCTTCTCCAGCAGCTGCGGCAACATCGCGAAGACGCTCGGCGGGTACCCGCGGGTGGCGGGCGGCTCGCCGGCGGACAGCCCCACCTCGCGCTGGGCCATGGCGGTGCGGGTGATCGAGTCCATGAGCAGGAGCACGTCGCGGCCCTGGTCGCGGAAGGCCTCGGCGATCCGGGTGGCCACGAAGGCGGCCTTCAGCCGGACCAGTGGCGGCTCGTCGGAGGTGGCGACGACGACGACGGTCCGCGCCATGCCCTCCGGGCCGAGGTTCTCCTCGAGGAACTCGCGGACCTCGCGCCCGCGCTCGCCGATCAGGCCGATGACGCGGACGTCGGCGTCGGTTCCGCGGGTGATCTGGGCGAGCAGGCTGGACTTGCCCACCCCGGAGCCCGCGAAGATGCCCAGGCGCTGGCCCTTGCCGCAGGGGACGAGCGTGTCGAGCGCCCGCACCCCGAAGGCGAGCGGCTCCTCGACCCGGGTGCGGGCGAGCGCGTGCGGCGTCTCGCTGGCCAGGTCCACCCAGGAGACGTGCGAGGCCAGCGGCGGCCCCCCGTCGACGGGCCGGCCCAGGCCGTCGAGGACGCGGCCGAGCAGCGCCTCGCCGACGGGCACCTGGAGGGGCCTGCCGGTGGCGCGCACGGGTGCGCCCGAGTGCACCCCGGACAGCGTGCCCAGGGGCATGCAGGTGAGCCGGTCGCGGCCCACGGCCACGACCTCGGCCAGCAGCGGGCGGTCGCCCGGGTTGATCTCGATCAGGTCGCCGACCGCGGCGGTGATGCCCTCGACGGTGAGCGTCAGCCCCATCGCGCCGGTGACGACGCCGGTGACCTGGGGGGCGGCGGCGGCGCGGGCGCGGGTGAAGAGGGCGGCGGGGATGGCGGATGCGGGAGCGGTCACGAGGACAACACCGCCTGCACCCGCTCGAGCGCGGTGACGAGCTGGGCGTCGATGCGCCGGGAGCCCGTCTCGGCGATCGCACCGGCTCGCTCGACCGTCGCGTCGCCGACCACGCGCACCGAGTCGGGCAGCCCGGCGAGCGCGTCGGCCGGGATCTCCGCCAGGTCGTCGGGGTGCACCCGGACGAGCGCGGGCGCGTCGGCCGGGCACAGGGTCAGCGCGCGGCGCAGCGCATCCAGGACGGGGGAGTCGGCGAGGGCCAGCTCCCGGCCCAGCAGGTCCTCCACCAGGGTGAGCACGGAACCCAGCACGGTCTCCCGGATCTCGTCGGCCGTCGGCAGGGCGGCCTCCTCCAGGCGGGCGGCCGCGGCACCGAGGGAGGCCGCGGCGGAGGCGATCCGGCGCTCCCAGCGCTGCTGCGTCTCGGCCAGGCGCTCGGCCGCGGCGCGCTCGGTCTCGGCCACGACTCCCGCGGCCGCGGTCATGCCCTCGGCGTGACCGGCGGCGAAGCCCTCGGCGTGCGCCTGGCGGCGCAGCCGGTCGAGCTCCTCGGCGTAGACCTCGCCGAGCCGGAACGTCGGCCGCCCGCCGGCCACGGGCTGGTCCTCCGCACGGCGGACCGTCGTGCGCCGCTCGACGGGGGAGGCCTGGGGCGGCACGGCCGGCGGGGCCGGGGTGTCGCCGAGCTGCCGGTACGGGCGGGCGGTGCTCGCCGCGCCACCGCGCAGCACGGCGCCCTCGCGCGGCGCCCGGGGGGCCGGCAGCGCACCGGCATCCGCGCCGCGCAGCACGACGGCCATCGAGTCCGGCGGTGCCGTCGGCGTCGCGTTGCTCCTGCGGACGTCAGGCAACGAACTCATCGTCCCCGCCGCGCGAGATGGTCAGCACGCCCTGCTCCTCGAGCGTGCGGATGACGCCGACGACCTTGGCCTGGGCCTCCTCGACGGTGCGGGTGCGCACCGGGCCGAGCATCTCGATCTCCTCGGTGAGGTTCTCGGCCGCGCGCTCGGAGAGGTTGCGCTTGATCTTGTCCTGGACGTCGGGACGCACGCCCTTGAGCGCGGTGGCCAGGTCGTTGGCCTCGACCTCGCGCAGCACCAGCTGCAGGGACCGGTCGTCGATGGTGACGATGTCCTCGAAGACGAACATCTGCGAGCGGACCTGGTCGGCCAGTTCGGGGTCGGTGCTGTCCAGCCACTCGAGGATGGAGCGCTCGGTGGGCCGCGGGGAGCGGTTGATGATCTCGACGAGGGCCTCGACGCCGCCGGCGGTGGACATGTCCTGGTGGGCCAGGATCGAGCCCATCCGGCGGCCCAGCTCCTCCTCGACCAGGCGCACCATCTCCGGGGAGGTGCGGTCCATCGTGGCGATGCGGTGGGCGACCTCGGCCTGCTGCTCGGGAGCGAAGCCGGACAGCACCTCGGCGGACTGCCCCGCCGGCAGGTGGGCCAGCACGAGCGCGATGATCTGCGCGTGCTCGTCCTTGAGGAAGGTCACGAGCTGCCGCACGTCGGCGTTCCGCAGGGAGGCGAACGGCACCTCGGTGTAGACGACGTTGAGCCGGGACAGGATGCCCTCGGCCTTGTCCTCGCCGAGGCCCGCGGCGAGGACCTCGCGGGCGAAGTCGACGCCGCCGCGGCCGATGAAGTGCTGCGCGGTCATCAGGCCGTGGAACTCGGTCAGGACGTCGTCGACGTCCTCGGCCTCGACCGACCCCAGTCGCATCAGCTCCCGGGTGAGCGACTCCACCTCGCGAGGACGCAGCTTCGAGAGCAGGACGCCGGCCTCCTCCTTGCTCATCTGGGCCAGGAAGACCGCGGCCTTGCGCAGGCCGGGCAGCTCGGGTCGCGGGGGAGCGGGCGGGACGGCGGGCAGGTTCGCCCCACCCGCGTCCAGCAGCTGGTCCATCCCTGCGAGGGTCATGACTTGTTCTCCGTCAGCCAGCCGCGCAGCATGGCTGCGACCTCGTCGGGGCGTTCACTGACCATGGTGGAGATCTCGGTCCGCACCTTCTGCCGCTCGGCGGCCTCGAGCTCGGCCGCCCGGTTGTCGACGGCCGGCTCCTCGCGCGTGCTGGCGATCCGGATGCGGTCGAGCTCGGCGAGCATGTCGTCGGTGAGCTCGAGGGGCTCGTAGTCCTCCTCGACGTCGCCGCGCTTGCGGGAGCGCAGCCAGACGATCAGCACGACCAGCGCGATGCCGGCCGCGATGCCGCCGGTGCGGATCATCGACCACATCGCCGCGCTGGCCTCGGCCTCGCGGGCGGCCTCCATCTCGGCGGCGGCGGCGTCCGCGGCCGCGTTGTCGAACGGCATGGCGGCCACGGTGATCGCGTCCCCGCGGGCCTGGTCCAGCCCGACGGCGTTGCCGACCAGCGCCTGGATCTGGGCCTGGGGGAGGTTGCCGGCGACCTCGGCGTCCATGACCACGGAGACGGTCAGCCGGTTCAGCACACCGGGCGTGCCCTGCACGGTCTCGGTGACCTTGCCGACCGAGTTGTTGGTGGTCGTCGACTCCTTGCCGTACGTCGACTCGCCGTCCCCGGCGTTCTCCCCCGCGTCGGGCATGTTCTCCGGGCCCAGGACGCCGCCGACGATCGCGCCGCCGCCGCCCTCGTACTCCTCGATGATCCTGGACTCGGACAGCGGCGGGGTGTCCTCGTCGTAGACGTAGGTCTCCGAGGTGGTGGCCCGCTGGTCGAGGTCGACGTCGGCGCGGACGGAGACGACCGCCTTGTTGGGCCCGAGCACCCGGTCGAGGATCTGCTGGGCGTTGGCCGCCAGCCGGTTCTGGTACTCCATCTCCACCTGCGAGCGGGCGTCCCCGGCGCCTGCGGCGATGCCGGCTCCCGGGGAGGAGAGCACCTGACCCGCGGTGTCGGTGACGGTCACCTGCTCGGGCGACATGTTCTCGACGCTGGAGGAGACGAGGTTCGTCACCGCCGAGATCTGCTCGCCCGAGAGCTGGGTGCCGGCGGCCAGGTCCAGCATCACGGACGCCGTGGGCTCGGCCTGGTCGGTCACGAAGACCTCGTCCTTCGGCAGCGCGACGTGGACGATGGCGTCATTGACGCCGTCCAGTGCCTCGAGGGTCTTGGAGAGTTCACCCTCCAGGGCGCGACGGTAGGTCGTCTGCTGCTGGAACTCGCTGGTGGTGATGCCCTGCTCGTCCAGCAGCGCGTAGCCGGTGTCCTGGCCGGCGGGCAGGCCCTGGCCGCTCATCTGCAGGCGCAGGTCGTAGACCGCGTCCTTGGCCACCATGATCGTCTGGCCGCCGTCCGCGAGCTGGTAGGAGACGCCCGCGGCGTTGAGCTCCTCGACGATCGCCGCGGCGTCGTTGGCGGCCAGGTTCGAGAACAGCGGTGCCTGGGTCGGCGCGGTGATCCACTTGAAGAAGAAGAACCCGCCGAGGAGCAGCCCGGCGAGCAGCAGGCCGATGACGACCTTCTGCCCGAGGCTGACCGTGGCGAACGTGGAGCGGGCACGCTCCAGCGTCCCGGCGAGTGCCTTGTCCATCAGATGGGCATCCTCATGATCTCGTTGAAGGCGCTAACTGCTGCGTTCTTCACGGACACGACCATCTCGGTCGCCAGGGACGCCTCGTTCCTGGCAATCATGTAGTCGTGCACGTCCTTCAGCTCGCCGGTGGCGGCCTGGGCGGCCAGCCCGTCCGCCTTCACCTGGGTGGCCGACAGCTGGTCGAACGACGACGCGAGGATCGAGGAGAACGCGTCGCCGCCGGCGGCGCCGGGGGCGTTCACGGCGGCCGCGGGGTCGATGCCGGCGACACCGCCGGCGCCGAGGGCGGCACCGATGCCGGGGATGGCCCCGATGGGGAACGTCATGATCAGCCCTTCCCGAGCTGCAGGGCGGCCTGGTAGGCCGCGGTCGCCCGCTCCACCACGGCGAGGTTCGCCTGGTAGCCGCGCTGCGCCATGATCATCTGGGACATCTGGTCGCCGAGGTCGATGTCGGGGTACTTCACGTAGCCCTCGTCGTCGGCCAGCGGGTGGGTGGGCTCGTAGACCAGGCGGCCCTCGGGGTCGCCGAACTCCGCGCGGGCGACGCGGACGCCGCCCTCGCCCGTGCCGTAGTCGACCGCCTGGGCGACGACCATCCGCTGCTGGAACGCGTCCTCGTCGGTGCGCCGGACGGTGTTGACGTTGGCGATGTTGTCCGAGACGGCGTCCAGCCACTTGCGGTGGGTCATCAGGCCGGAGCCGGAGATGCCCAGGGTGCCGAAGATGCTCATGTCAGGACGTCCTGAGGGCCGTGCGGATGGAGTTGTACTTGCCGTCCAGCGCGTTGAGGGCCAGCTGGTACCGCAGGCCTGTCTCGGTGGCGATGAGGGTCTCCGCATCGAGGTTCACGTTGTTGCCGTTCGTGTTGGTCGGCTCCAGCGAGCGCGAGACGGTGCCACCGTCGATCCGCGGGGTCTCGCCGTTGCGCAGGGCGCCACGGAGCGAGCCCTCGAAGTCGACGCGGCCGGCGAGGAAGCCCGGGGTGTTGATGTTGGCGACGTTGTCGGCGGTGACCCGCTGCCGCTGGGCCAGCCCGGACAGACTGGCGTGCAGCGCGGCGGGGGTGATCTCGCCGATCATCGATCGGGGAGAGCGGGGGAGCGGGACACGATCGACCTCCGGGGTAGGCGGAAGGAGCACTCGCGAACGAGTGCGTGGTCCGCCGATCCGTGGCGAAAGGGCTTGCTCTCCGTGCCACTGCCTCATCGGCAGCGCCGGCGCACCGGCTGACCGTCGACGTGGTCCGCGAGCGACGGCTGAGCGCGCGAGTGGGTGCGGTGACGGATGTGACCTGCGGTGATCTCGCCGTGTCCTGCGCCGACGGGGGCGGGGGAGTTGGCACCTTCCGTCGCCTCCACGGCCGCCGGTGGGCAGATCCGGCAGAAAACGAAGCCCCGCCGCCGGCGGTACCGGTGGCGGGGCTGGGCTGAGCTGGGGCGGGCTGGGCGGGGGAGAGGTGCGTGCTGGGCCCGGGGAGTTCGCTAGAGGCCGCGGTCGATGTACGAGGCGACGGGCCGGGTGGGGGCGTAGGACATGCGGGCGGCGACGTCGCGCTGCTTCTGCGACTGGGTGATGCGCTCGGCCAGCTCCTCGGCGACGGCGAGCTGGTGCTGGAGCAGGCGGGCGGCCCGCTCGCGCAGGTCCTCGGGGAGCGGACCCAGGTCGTGGGGCTGGACCCAGTCCTCCGAGCGGCGGCCCCAGGTGGCGATCTCCTCGGCGCGGCCTCGGGCGAGGAGATCCTGGGCGTCCAGCACGTCACCCTCGAGCTCGTCGAGGGCCTGGCGCCAGTCCTCGGGTGCCCGGCGACGTTCCCGGCCACCGGCGGCGAGGCCGCGCGCCTCGGCGGCCGCGGAGTAGGGGCTGGACCCGAACCCCGCGGTGGCCGAGCCGCCGACCGCGCTCACGCCGGTCATGACGGGGCGCCGGCCAGGGACGCCGCAGCCTGCCGCCACGCGTCACGCAGGGGTTCCACGATCTGACGGCAGGAGCCGATCCGGTTGGTGTCCAGCTTGATGGCCGACTGGCTCAGCTCGCGGATCAGCCAGTCGTAGAGGGCGGCCAGCCGCGGCCCGCCCTCCCAGATCTCGATCCGCAGGCTGGCGAGCAGCTCGAAGACGATGGCCTGCGCGTGCTCGATCTGCTCGACGGCCTCCGTCCGGTCGCCGTCGGCGATGGCGATCTGGGCGCGCTCCAGGTCGAGGGCCAGCCGGTCGTACAGCATCACCAGCAGCTGCTGCGGGGAGGCCGTGGTGACCGAGTCCCCGAGATACCGGGCGCGCAGGGCCGCTTGGCTCATCTGGATCGACTCCTTGGTGTCTGGTTTCTGGTGCTGGGGGTGAGGCGCAGGGTCAGAGCCGCAGCGGGGAGCGCCGGGTGTGCCGGGCTCTAGTTCTTGTTCGAGGAAGGCGACGGGAGCGAGCTGAGCGCGGAGGACAACCAGTTCCCCTGGTTCCGCAGGGTGCTCAGGGCGGTCTCCATGGCGGTGAACTGCCGCTCCAGCGTTGCGCGCCGCATGTCCAGGCGGAGGTCCCAGGCGTCGATGCTGTCCTGCAGGGTGTCGGCCCGGGCGTCGGCGCCCTTGGCCAGCACCGTCAGTGAACCGATCGTCGAGTCGGTCGCCGACTTGGCGAGGTCCATCAGCTGGGCCGCGATGCCGACCGGTGTGGTCACGTTGTCCGCGGTGGTGGCCAGGTCGCCGTCGGACCCGCCCGTGGTGCTGGTCCCGTCGAACATGCGCCGGACGACGGCGGGATCGGTGGCGAGCTTGTCGGTGAACTTGGCCTTGTCGAACGTGTAGCGGCCGTCCTTGGTCAGCTGGAGGCCGACCGCCGAGGCCGGCCCGTCGCCGCCGATGGCGTAGGCGAGGACGTCGAGCGTCCTCGTCGCCAGCTGGCGCAGCGTGCTGTCGCCCTTGAGCGCGGCGGACTTGCTCGTGGTGTCGGTGTAGGAGCTGATGCTCTCGAGGAGGCCGTTGACCGCGTTGACCAGCGACTCGACCTTCGCGGTGATCGCGGCGGGATCGGAGGTCACGTCGACGGTCACGCCGGTCTCGGGCTTGGAGACCGTGATGGTGGTGCCGGCCATCACCCCGGAGAACGTGTTGGTCGGCGAGCTGATGCTGTAGCCGGTCGCGGCGTCGCCGACGGTGATCTGGGCGTTGCGACCCTGCGTGGCGGTCGTGAAGCCCGTGCCGGTGAACGCCGAGGCGGCCCCGGTGCTCGTGGAGGTGATCGACAGCCGGTAGCCGTTGTCGGAGACCTTGAGCGCCGTCGCGGTCACCCCCAGGCCGGCGGCGTTGATGGCTGCGGCGGCCTCCGACAGCGTGGCCGTCCCGTCGCCGTCGCGGTCGAGGCTGACGGACGTGGTCGCGCCCCCGATGACGAGGTCGAGCGAGGTGGCGCCGTAGTCGAGGTCGAAGGCGGTCTGGCCGGCGGCCGCCGTCCACGTCGTGGAGCTCACGAGCGAGTGCGCCGCGGCCACCTGGTCGACGTTGAACGTGGCCGAGCCGGTACTGGCGCCGCTGGTGGAGCTGACGGTGACCGTGGACGACGAGCTGCCTGCCTTCGAGGGCTGCCAGGCCGCGTCCTTGGTGAGTGCCTCGGCTGCCACGCGGAGGCCGTCGAAGCGGGTGTTGATCGCCCGGTAGGCGCCGGCCTGCGACTGGGTGGCCGACAGGCGCTGCTTGAGCAGGACCTGCTGGTTGCCGTCAGCAGCGATCAGCGCGTCGATGATGCTCGCGGTGTCGAGTCCGGACGTCAGTCCGCCAATGCTCATGCCTGCCACGGCGCCTCCTCGGATCGGGGTGCTCACGTGCGCGGTGAGGGGGGAGGCCGCAGGCCTCCCCCCTCACCGGTGGTGCGAGGTGCTGCTCAGGTGATCCCGGGGGATCAGCCCAGCAGCTTGAGGATGTTCTGCGAGGCCTGGTTGGCCTGCGCGAGCATCGAGGTACCGGCCTGGCTCAGGATCTGGTTCCTGGAGAAGTTGGTCATCTCCTGGGCCATGTCGGTGTCGCGGATGCGGGACTCAGACGCGGACAGGTTCTCCTGCGTCACGCTGAGGTTCTTGATGGTGTGCTCGAACCGGTTCTGCAGGGCACCGAGGTCTGCACGCGAGGTGGAGACCGTCTTGATCGCGGTGTCGAGCAGGCCGATCGCCGTCGAAGCGCCACCCGAGGTGCTGAGGTTGACGCCGCTGACACCCAGGTGGGCCGAGGAGAAGCCCGAGCCGGCGGCCGTGCCCTTGATGTTCACCGAGATGACATCGCCGGAGGCGTAGCCGACCTGGAAGTCCTTGCCCGAGAAGCTGCCGTCGAGGAGCTTCACGTTGTTGAACGTGGTCTTGTCGGCGATACGGGTCAGCTCGTCCTTCAGCGCGGTGGCCTCGGCGTTGAGGGCCGACCGCGAGTCGGTGTCGTTGCTGCCGTTCGCCGACTGCACCGCCAGGTCGCGCATGCGCTGCAGGATGGCGTGCGTCTCGGTGAGCGCACCTTCAGCGGTCTGCACGACGGAGACGCCGTCCTGCGTGTTGCGGATGGCGACCTTGAGGCCACCGATCTGCGAGCGCAGGCCCTCGGAGATGGCCAGGCCGGCCGCGTCGTCGGCGGCGCGGTTGATCCGGTAGCCCGAGGAGAGCTTCTCCAGCGACTTGTTGAGCGAGTTGTCCGTGTTGGACAGGTTGCGGTACGCGTTCATCGCCGCAATGTTGGTGTTGACGCTGAGACCCATGGTGTTCCTCCTTGGACTGGGGTCTGACTTGTTTCCGCTGGCATCCGTGCTGGCGGGGTGTCGCACCACTGACTACGGCCGGAGTGGCGCGGTCCTTGACCCGAGCGCCGGAACTTTTTCGTCCGGGTTCACTCCGACGAGGAACCCGGGGCGGTTCGGTCCGCGGTGCGGTGCGGTGCGGTGCGGCGCGCCGACTGCCGATGGAGATCAGGCGGCTCCGGTGGGGCCGCCCCCAGTCCGTCGGCGTGGTCCGCGCCGGAGCCGCTGGGCAGCGAGCACCCGGACCCGGAAGGACTCCCGACGGCCATGAAGGTCCTGTACTCATCGACCCGTTACCCGGGCGCCCTGTACTACCGGGCGGCCGAGCCTGCCCGAGCCGTCAACGAGGGGGGCTTCGGGGTCGAGGTCACCCTGACCTACGGGCTGGCCACGACGATGGACGGACCTGTCGAGGACGAGTCGTCCTCGGTCGTCTCGGTCGACGCGCAGGGGGCGGACGTGGTCGTCCTCCAGCTGCCGAAGACGAAAGCCGCGCTGGAGATGCTCCGGCTGCTCCAGGCGCAGGGGGTTGCCGTCGTCGTGGAGCTGGACGACCTGATGAGCGGCCTGGCGTACGGCCACGCGTCGTACGCGACGATCCAGCGCTACAACGTCGCCTCCTGGGCGGCGACCTGCGCCCGCGAGGCGGACCTGGTCACCGTGACCACCCCGGCGCTGCTCGGCGAGTACGCCAAGCACGGCCGGGGGGTGGTGGTGCCCAACGCCATCCCCCGGCGGATCGCGGAACTGCCACCGGCCTACGAGCGGGACCCCGAGACGGTCACCGTCGGCTGGTCCGGCTCGGTCGGTGGTCACCCCTACGACCTCCAGACCATGGAGTCGGGGCTGCAGCAGGGGCTCGACCGTGCCCGCCGGGCGGGCCGGTTCATGATCCTCGGGCAGGCGATGGACGCCCAGCAGCGGCTGCACCTGCCGGAGCCGCCGCTCGAGGTGCCCTGGAAGCAGACCGTCGACGAGTACCTCACCGCGATGGGGGAGCTCTTCGACGTGGGCATCGCTCCGCTCCGGCTGGACCGGTTCAACGAGTCGAAGAGCTGGCTCAAGCCGCTCGAGTACTCGGCCAGAGGCGTGTTCGCGATCCGCGCCGGCACGGCGGACTACGAACGACTCGGTCTCGGGCTCCGCGCGAAGCGGCCGCGTGACTGGGCGGACCACATCTGCAAGGCGATCGACGATCCCGACCGCCGGCGCGAGATCGCGGCGCGCAACCGCGAGGTCGTCCTCGCGAACCACCTGGACGAGCACACCGCCCCGCTGTGGGCGGATGCGTGGCACCGGGCCCTGGACAACCGGGTCCGCAGCCAGCGGATCGGCGCCTGAGGCCGCACCGCTCCGCGCGATATCCGCGCAGCCCGCACCGGCCCGGCGACGTCCCCTCCAGGGGGGCGTCGCCGGGCCGTTCGCCGTGCTGTCCGACGGACGGTGTCACACGCCGCGGCGGACGCGACGGAGCCGCCGGCCATGGTGGCCGACGGCTCCGGGGAGATGCAGGGGTACCCGCGCGGCTTCAGGCCGGGCGGGCGACACCGGCCCAGGGGTTACGCGGGCCGGGCACGGACGTCGCCTGCCGGCCGGCGACCCGGTCGACGTAGCTGCGCTGCTGGTTGCGGGCGCGCACGCCGCCGTCGGCCGGGACGGACCTGCCGTCCCAGACCTCGCTCATCGCGGCGTGCAGCAGCGTCAGTGCGCGGGCCCGCATCTGGGAGACGCGGGAGAGGGTGACGCCGAGGTCCTCCGCGATGTCGGTCAGGGATTCGTCACCGAAGAAGTTGCGCTCGACGACCTCGTCCAGCCGGTCGGGGAGGGCGCGGATCGCCTCGTGCAGGTAGCGGGCGCGCTCACCCCGCAGCAGGGCCCGCTCGGGGGATTCGCCGGTGTCCGGCAGGTCCAGGGACCCGCCCTCGGTGCCGGTCTCGGCGTCGATGCTGACCATCACCGCCCGGTGGACGTCCACCTGGAGGCTGTCCAGCTCGCTGCGGGGCACGCCGAGCGCGACGGCCAGCTCCTCCCGCGTGGGCGGCCGTCCCAGGGAGATGGTGAGTGCGTCGGCGGCGGCGTCGCTCCGTCGGGCGGCCGCGCGCACGGAGCGGCTCGCCCAGTCGCCCGAGCGGAGCTCGTCGAGGACGGCGCCCTGCAGCCGCGCGAGCGCGTAGGTCGCGAACGAGGCGCCGGCCGAGGGGTCGAACCGCCTGGCCACCTCCACCAGTGCCACGTGCGCGCAGGACAACAGGTCGTCCCGGCTGACGTGCGCGGGTAGCGAGATGCGGGCCGCGACGGCGTTCACCGCGAACGCGGCCAGCGGCAGGTGCGCGGTCACCAGCGCGTCCACGTCGGCCTGGGTGCGCGCCTGGCCGGCGGCCCTGGAGGGGTGGGGCGTGCGTCCGGACGCGGGCCGGTCGAGCGGCACCCGCTCGCGCTGGACGCGCTCTGCGGCAAGGGCACGGGCTGGGCTCACGCCTCTCTTCTCGGCTGAGCCGGTGCCGGTCGGCACCGCTCATCGGCAACTTTCGGTCTCGACTTGAGCACGCACTTGCCGGCTTCGGCTTGAGGGGCTGGCCCGGGATGCCGAAGCCAGCTCTGACGAGGGAGCGCCGACCGGGTCGACCGGGGCGGCTCCCGGCACGCGAGACGGAGAGGCGGTGGACGCGTGGACTACCAGCACCTGTCGACGTTGCTGTGGCGGGAACAGGAACTCCTGGACCTCCTGCTGTTCAAGGCGGAGGAGAAGCAGTACCTGATCGTCAGTGGGAAGACCCGCTGGCTGGCGCGCATCGCGCACGAGATCGAGGTCGTCCTGGACCAGCTGCGCACGCTGGAGGTGGAGCGCTCGGCGGCCACCGAGGCCATCGCCGCCGGTCTCGGTCTGGCCGCGAACCCCTCGCTGCGACAGGTCGCGGAGGCCGCGCCGGCCCCGTGGAACGACCTGTTCGCCAAGCACCACGAGGCGCTGCTGGTCCTCATCTCCGACCTGCGCAGCCTGTCGGACGCGAACCGGGAGCTGATCGAGGGCGGCCTGGCCGCGATCAGCGACACGTTGATGCAGACCCGCTCCGCCTCGGGCACCTACGGCGCGAGTGGCCGGCACGACGACGGCAACCACCGCGCGGTCACCTTGGACGGTGCACTGTGAGCGGTACGTTCGCGGCGCTCAACTCGGCCACGACGGCGCTCTGGGCGCAGCGGCGCGCGCTCGACGTCGCCGGCCAGAACATCGCCAACGTCAACACCGACGGCTACTCGCGCCAGCGGGCCGACATGCAGGCCATCGGCGGCAGCGCCGTACCTGCGTTCTACTCGACCGGCGACGGGATCGGCGGGGGAGTCTCGGTCGAGCAGGTGACCCGCATCCGCGACGTCTTCCTCGAGGGACGCGGCCACACCGAGCACGCGAACTACGCGCGCCTGAGCATCCAGGCCGGCGCCCTGGAGCAGGTCGAGACGGCGTTCCGCGAGCCGGGCGAGCACGGCATCCAGAGCCTGCTCGCCGATGTGTGGGACGGGTGGGAGGCCGTGGCCAACGGCCCGGATACCGACGCGACCCGCGCGCAGGTGCTGCAGCAGATGGAGGCGCTGGTGGGCGGCCTGCACTTCGCCTCCGCGTCATTGAACGCGCAGTGGAACCAGACCCGGGAGAACCTCACCGTCCTCGTGGACGACGTCAACGCGGCCGCCGCGTCGATCGCCGACCTCAACCAGGCCATCCAACGCGGCAACCAGACCAGCCTGCCGGTCAACGCCCTGGTCGACCAGCGCGACGTGCTGGTCATGAAGCTCGCCGACCAGGCGGGCGGGACCGTCCGCCAGGGCAAGGACGGCATGGTCGACGTCATCGTCGGTGGCGTGACCCTGGTCGGCGGGACCAGCGCCACGAAGCTGGCGGTGGCCGGCAGTTTGGACATGACGGGCACCGGTACCTCCCCGGTGCGCGTCGTGACCGCCGTCGGCGGGCACACCGTGCGGCCAGACGGCACGGCGGCCGGGCAGCTCGCCGCGATGAACGGCATCTTCCCGACCTACCAGTCCGACCTCGACACGCTGGCCAAGGGCTTCGCCGACGCGGTCAACGGGGTCCACACCACCAACGCCTACGACAAGCTGGGCAACGCCGGGATCGACGTCTTCGAGTCCGCCGACGCCGGTCCGATCACCGCGTCCAGCATCCGCCTGGCGTTCGACGACCCGGCGCTGATCGCCGCCTCCGGCCTCGCCGGCGGCGCGAACACCGACAGCAGCAAGGCCGACGAGATCGCGCAGCTGCGCAACAAGGCCGGTGGGCCGGACGCCACCTACCGCAAGCTGGTCGTCCAGCTCGGTGTCGAGGCCGCGGTGGCCAATCGTGGCGTCCAGATCCAGCAGGTCATCACGACCCAGATCGACGCCTCCCGGGAGTCGGTCGCCGGCGTCAACCTCGACGAGGAGATGACGAACATGCTCTCGTACCAGCACGCGTACTCCGCGGCGGGCCGGCTCGTCAGCACGATCGACGAGATGCTCGACGTGCTGATCAACCGCACCGGCCGCGTGGGGCTGTGATCTGAGTGCGCATCACCCAGCGTGCGGTCACGCTCACCAGCCTCCAGGGCCTCAACCGCAACCTCGAGGACCTGGGCAGGCTGCAGCAGCAGCTCACCTCGGGCAAGGCCATCAGCCGGCCGTCGGACTCGCCCACCGGCACCAACACGGCCATGCAGACCCGTGCGGAACAGGCGTCGGTGGCACAGCAGGCCCGCAACGTCACCGACGCGAAGGCGTGGCTGGAGCAGGGCAGCTCCACCATGATCGAGATGATGGACGTGGTCAAGCGCGTCCGGAACCTCACCCTCCAGGGGTCCAACGCAGCGAGCTCTCCCGCCAGCCAGGAGGCGCTCGCGATCGAGGTCGCCTCGCTGCGCGACGGCCTGCTCAACATGGCCAACACCAAGGTCATGGGCCGGCCCCTGTTCGGTGGTGTCACGGCAGGATCGGCGGCCTACGGGCCCGCGGGCAATTACATCGGTGACGATCGGGCCGAGGTGACCCGCCGCGTCTCCGACAGCGAGTTGCTGCGGGTGGATCTCACCGGGCCGGAGGCATTCGGCGCCGGCACCGACGACCTCTTCGCCGTCGTCGGCCGCATCGCCACCGATCTGACCACCGACACGTCGGCGCTCGCCGGCGACCTCGGGGCCCTCGACGCGGTCTTCGAGAAGATGAAGGGTGCCCTCGCCGACATCGGCGCCCGTGCTGCGCGTCTGGAGCAGGCGGAGCAGGTCAACATGAGCCGGCAGCTGACCCTCCGGAAGCAGCTGGGCGCGGCCGAGGACATCGACCTGCCCAAGACGATCATGGACGTGCAGATGAAGCAGATGGGTTACGAGGCCGCCCTCGCCGCGACGGCCAAGTCCATCTCGCCCACGCTGCTGGACTACCTCCGCTGATGACCGGCCACCCCGCCCCCGTGGCCGACGCTCCGAGGAGGCTTTCCGCATGACCCCGTCCCCGGCAACCCTGGCCGCGCGCCCGCACGCCCCCGCGAGCGTGCCGGCCCAGGGCGTCGTCGACGCCGTTCCCGCGGTGCTGGTCGTCGACCTCACCGAACCGCTGGCCGGCTTCCCGGACCACCGGGAGTTCGTGCTCGTCCCGGCCGACGCCTCGGGCCTGCTGTCCTGGCTGCAGGCGCTGGCGCCCGACGGGCCCCGCTTCCTCGTCGCTCCGGCGGCCGCCTTCTTCCCGGAGTACGCCCCCGCGCTCCCCGGGGCGGCGCTGGCGGAGCTGGGGCTCGCCTCGATCCAGGCCGGGCGGGTCTACGCCCTGCTGACCGTCCCGGACGGGGACGTCTCCGGGACGACGGCCAACCTCCGGGCGCCGCTGGTGGTGAACCCGGTCACCCGCCGGGCGCGGCAGGTGGTCCTGTCCGATCCCACCCATCCGGTCCGGTGCCCTGTGCGCCGATAACACTCTTCGACGGGCTTCCGCCCACCGCCCGCTCCGCGGGCAGCCACGGACGGCATCACACAACCCATGGAGGGGTACACGTGCTCACACTCACCCGCAGCGTCGGCGAGACCATCCGCATCGGCGACGACATCGAGGTCCACGTCGTCGAGGTGCGCGGCGGCACGGTCCGGCTGGGCTTCAAGGCGCCCCGCGAGGTCAGCATCCACCGCGAGGAGGTCTACCGGCAGATCGCGGAGGCCAACGCGCTCGCCGCGCAGGTGACCGCCGACAGCCTCGGCGCACTGGCCGCCTTCGCGCCGGTCGGCGCCGAGCCGGTGGCCGAGCAGGCGGAGGACGCGCAGGCCTGAGACGCCGGTCTCGGCCCGTGGTCTTCGGCAGACGCTGACAAGACGGAGCGCGCGTGGTCGCCATCGTCAGCGACACGGGCAACATCTGCCGAAGAGTCAGGGCAGAAGTGCGTATGACACGGCGAGTGTTGTGCCCTCGGTTGCCGAGGTGATGCGGCAGATTTCTCCCCAAGCAAGTGACAGGGGGCGATCAACATGCAACACACTGCATCCAACGCGCAGGCCGACGGCGACCACGGCGGTGAGCAGGAGTCCGTGGTGGTCCACGTGCAGCTGCGGCCGCGGCGGGGCGCCACGCGCAAGTGCCTGGCCGCACTCGCGTCGCTCGCCGCCGAGCACGACGAGGTCGCCTTCGCCGTCTCGGGTCTGAGCAAGGACGACCGCGTCGTCCGGGTGACCGTCGGCGTGGACCTCGGTCCGCGGACCGCCGTCGCCAAGTTCTCGCCGCAGGCGCAGGCCGCCTACGCGTTCGTCAGCGCCGTCTTCACGTCGCTCTACGACCACATGCCGGTGTACGTCGCCGAGCCCAGCGGCGCCGAGCGCGCCGCCGCGGCCGTGCTCCTCGAGCGGGCCGGCGGCGGCGTCACCGCCGCCGACGTGGTCGAGGCCCTGCCCGTGTCCTCCGCCGGGTCGCCGATCCCGAGTCCGCGCACCGCGGGCCCGGGGGAGCGCATCCCGGCCTGACGTCGCCTCCGGGCGTCTTCGCAGTCCTCCTTCCCCGAGGGTCTGTCCTTCCCCGTAGTGCCAGGAGTTCCGGTGTCCGACTCGTTCGCGTCCTCCACGTCCACCCTCGACCCCCGCGCCCGCGCCCGCCAGCCACTCGTCTTCGGTGGCATCCCGGAAGCCGACGGCTGGGCGCTCGCGCCCATCACCCCGCGCGACCGGGTGCACTTCCGCGTCGACCGCGAGCTGCCGCTCGACGAGTTCCGCGCCGAGCTGCCCGACGGCGTGACGGTCAGCTACGACCAGGGCGACGGGCTCTACCGCGTCGACGGCGCCCGCGGCTCGGCGTCGGTACTGGCCGACTGGGTGCGCGCCTGGTGTGCCCGGCACGGCTGCGCCACCGTCGGCCTCCGCGCCGAGACCGACGTCCGGCGCCGCGCGCCCAAGGACCTGCCCCCGGAGTTCCTGGCCGACCTGTGCCGGCACTACGGCCCGGTCAGCCTCAAGCGCCTGCAGCGCAACATGAGCACGATCCGGCTGCACCTGCCCGACCCCGACGACCTCGGCCAGCAGGTGTACGAGTGGGTGCTCAAGGCCGTCGGCCAGTTCGACGAGACCAAGTCCGTCCCCTTCGGCGCCTTCCTGGCCACGCAGCTGTCCAAGTGGGTGCACGACCTGGGCCGCAACGCCCACGGGCGCACCGCGGCCGACACCGAGCACAAGCAGCAGAAGGCGATCGCCACGTTCATCGCCGAGCACCAGCGCCGGCCCAGCGAGAAGGAGCTGGCCGCCTACATGGGGCAGAGCGTGGCCACCCTGCGGCGCAACTCGCAGACCGTGGCGACGCTGAACGGGCTGCGGAACCTGCAGTCCCTCGACGGCGGCCCCGACGGCACCGAGATCCTGCTGCCCGACTCCGGCGAGGCGCCCGACGAGATCATGGGGGAGGCCGAGCAGACGCTGCTCTCCCACGCCCTCACGGCGGCCTGCGCTCCGGACCCGAACGCGCGTCGCGACCAGCGCGCCGGCCAGCCCAACGTGCTGGGGTGGGCCACCTGGTACCTCACCACCTGGGGCGGGCAGACCAAGACGCAGCTGTCGTCGGACCTCAACACCTCGGTGCGCAACATGAACGTCTACGCCGACCGCGTGGAGAAGGCCCTCAAGGACCGGCTGGCCGAGCTCGCCGACTGACGGCCACCGAGCGCGGGGAACCGCACCTCCGGCACGACGCCGCGAGGTGCGGTTCCCCGCGCTCGACCGCTACTCCCAGGCGGTGAGGACGTCGTGCGCGACGACGCCCTCGCGGACGCGCTGGGGATGGTCGCCGACGTCGATCGTGGCGATCCGCTCGGCGGTGTCGTAGTCGATGACGACGACCTGGTCGGTGCCGCTGACCGAGACCCAGCACTCGTCGTCGTCCACGCCCGTGGTGGACCAGTAGGGCTTCTCGCCCACCTCGACCAGGCGGTGCTCCTCGGTCTCGCGGTCGATGATCGCCGCGTAGCCGTCCATGGTCCCGGCGGCGCACAGCGTCGTCCCCGCCGGGTCGATGGCCAGGCCGTGGTGGGCGGAGTCGAGCACGTACCGCTCGCGGGGCTCGGTGGTCCGCTTCGGCAGGTCGACCACCCGGGTGACGGCGCCGACCGCCGGCTCGCCGTCGTAGGTGCGGGCGGTGTCGGCGTCGGGCGCCCGGGTGTCGAACTCGATCCAGCCGTGGAAGAACGACACCTGCAGGTAGACGTACCGCTCGTCGGGAGCCACCGCCATGGGGCGGACCGCCGAGGCCATGCCCGGGTGGCCGGCCTCCTCGAGCTCGCGGCCCATGTCCCACCGCTGCTCCACGGTCAGCCCGTCGGTCCGGATGATCTGGAAGAACTGCTCGCCCTTGAGGGTGTCGAACGCCTGCCGCAGCACCGGCCGGTCGACCGGGGTGTAGACGCGGCCGATGCTGGCGTGGAACACCCGCGAGCCGTCGGCGGTGTAGTTGTTCTCGTGCGGGCTGTCCCCGCTGGGGAACTCGCCGGTCTTCGCGCCGGTGCGGATGTCCAGCTCGTGCACCTTGTTCGCGGTGGAGTCGCTGACCAGCAGACGCTCGCCGTCGGGCGAGATGCCCATGTGGTCGGAGCGGTAGCCCTCCATCGGGAAGCGCCACACGATGTCGCCGCTGGCGAGGTCGATGCCCACCACGTCGGCGAAGCTGGGACGGCTCACCGCCAGCAGCCGGCCGTCGTGAGTCGTGTACATGTCGTCGGTGTACTGCGCGTGGCCCTCGCCGATGGCCGCCGTGATGGCCAGGTAGAACGCGAGCTCGTCCGGCCGGGTGAGGATCTCGAACAACCGTTGCCGGCGGTCGGGGACGGTGTCGACCGTCGCGATCGGCTCGTGGGTGACCGCGTCGACGACGGTCGCGGTCCCCTCCCAGTTGTTGCCCACGAACATCACCGGTCGTGGGTCGTCCGCCGGCGCGCCGGTCGCGGCGGCGGGCACCGTCGAACCCGTCGCGGCCAGGACGACGGCGAGCGTGGCGGCGGTCAGAGCGGGAGCGGTGGCACGGCGCATGGGGCCCCTCGGCAGTCGGTGACACCAGGGAAACGGCCCGCGGACGTCCCGGTTACGCCCTGCCGACGAGCGGTTCGTGGCGGCCGGGGCGGTCCGAGGCCAATTCGTCGCCGTGGACGGGTCGATCGGGCCTCTGTGCTGCCGATATCCACCTCGTGACGCTTCGCCCCGGGACCCGCCGCACCGCAGGCGGGGGCGGCTCGGGGACGGCTGCCGGGCGACCCGTTCCGGGCGGTGCCCGATGAGCGCCATGCCCACCGGCGAGGCCGGGGTCGAGGTCCTGGTGCCGCACTGGCTCGCCTCCCCCGAGCGTCTCCAGCTGGCCACCGCCGTGCGCGCCGCGCTGGGTGACCCGGCGGTCCACCCGGTCGCCGCGCTCCACCTGCAGGACGTGGTCACCGAGCTGCACGTCGCGGCTGCCCGCGACGCCGTCTGGCCCGCGTCCGCTGCCCGGGTGCGACTGGCGACGGGCTGGGATGCCGACGTGCTGCCCGTGCGCCTCAGCGCCGCCGAGCTGACCGCCGTCCTGGCGCTGTGCACGCTGCCCGAGGGGCTGCGCGACCGTCTGTGCGTGGCCGGGGCGTGAGCGCCTTCGGACCCGGGAGCTCCGCCGGGCTGCTGCAGCGCCTGCGCCCGACCCGCATCGATCTCGCCGACCTGCTGGAGGTGGTCTCCGCGGTGCTGCCCGGGCTGGCCGGCCCGCAGGTGCGCGTGGAGCTGGTCCGCCGGGCGTCCGCGGGATCGGCTCTCCTGGTGGAGGAGGACGAGCGCACGCTGCGCGTGGACCTCGCCGACCTCGCCGACGACATGACCCGGGCCGGCGTGGCGCCCACCCCGGACGGGATGACCGCCGCCCTGCACTCCTGGGTCGCGCACCGACCGGTGGCCGACGTGTCCGCGGCCGCCGCCGGGATCGCCGTGCTCGACTGGGCCGACGCGGCCCGGTCCGCGGTCGGGTGGCGGGTCGTGGTCCGGCGCGGCGACCTGACGCTGCCGTGGGCCCCGGTGCCGGGCACCGCTCCCGGGCAGCTGGCTGCCACCCGGTCGGCGGCCACCGGCCGGGCCGGGGAGGTGGAGCTGAGCTTCCGGGTCGAGGGGCCGGTCGCGCTGTGGTCGCACCCGTCGATGCCGGTGCTCGCGACCACCGTGCTGGTGGCACCCGAGCGCATGCTCGGCCGGGTTGCCGACGCCGGACTCCCGGTCGACGACGTGCACGTGGTCGTCACCCCGCACCGGCCGGTCGCCTGTGCCGGCGGGAGCGTGGCGGCGCGGCTGGCGGGGGAGACCTCGGAGGCCAGCGTGACCGTCCCGTGGGCGCGGCTGGCGGACCTGCCCTGGCTCTGAACCGGCGGTCCGCTCAGGAGATGTAGCCGTACTCCCAGTGCCAGGGCTCCGGTTTCTCGCCGCCGGGACCGGCCCAGTCCGGCTGGACGAATCCGAACCGGCCGGCGTTGGCGGTCATCCACCGCCACTGCTCGGAGCCGCCCCGGTGGATCCCGCCGCACAGGTCGACCGCGAGAGCCCACCCGTGGTTGGACGTTCCGGGCACCGCGGCCAGCGCGGGCTTGCGGGAGAAGGCGTCCACCTGGCTGGCGAGCGACCGGTAGGAGTCGGTGATGCACAGGCCGGTGCCGAACTCGGCCTCGTAGGCCTCGTCCATGGCGGCGTAGCCCGCCGCGGCATCGCAGCGGAGCGCGTGGCGGTACACCCCCAGCAGGCACAGCGCCTCGGTGGGGATCTCGCCGTTGTCCCAGCCGCCCCACTGCGGGCTGGTGATGCCGGGCGCCGGGAGCGGCGCACCGCACGGTCCGGTGGGACCGCCGGCGGGCAGCGGCGCGTTCGGCGTCCCGGTCCCCGGCACGGGCACGCGGACGGCGGTGGAGCCGGCGGCGACCGAGCGGACGCCCACCTGGTACGTGGCCGCCGAGGCGCCCAGGACGTCGCCGTCACCGAGGTAGAGGCCGACGTCCTGCCCACCCGGTGAGAAGACCAGGTCCCCGAACTGCAGGCCGTCCAGCGGCACGGCGGTGCCGGTGGCCCACTGCTCCTGCGGGGTGGCCGGCAGGGCGTAGCCCCCGAGCAGCCACGACGCCGCGGTGAAGCCGCCGCAGTCGTAGGTCTCGGGGCCGGTCGAGCCGGCGACGAACGGCTTGCCCAGCTGGGACAGCGCGTTGCTGACCGCGGCGACCGTCTCGGACGGCAGCACGGTGACCGGGCTGTTGCCCAGGACCGCCCAGGCCACGCCGGGAACGGGCCGGCCGGAGGAGTCCAGCGCGGGGGAGAAGCCGGCGGGGAGGTCGGCGGGGTCGGCGAGCGCCGCGGCGGGGGGCGGCTGGATGCCCGCTCCGCTCAGCTGGGCCAGGTAGCCCTGCCAGCGGGCGACTGCCTGCTGGTTGCGCTCCTGCTGTCGGCCGGCGGCCGGGATGGCGCCGAGGGAGGCCAGCCGGCCGGTGACCTCGGTGCTGAGGTCGTCGACCTGGGCGCGCATCGCCTTGAGGGCCCCGGCCAGCTCGTCCTCTGCAGCCGCAGCGCCGGCCTCGGCCTGGTCGACCCGGGCGGAGGCGTCCGCCAGGGCGGCCACGGTGCGCTCGGCGCGGACCACGGCTCCCTCGAGTGCTCGGTCGGCGCGCTCGCTGACGGACTGCCGGAGCAGTGCGTCGGTGACGCCGGTGGCGCCGAGGGTGGGCACCGGGTACCGGAGGGTGGGTGTGGCGCGGTAGAGGTCGGCGGCTCCGGTACCGACGGTCAGCTGCACGGCCGCGACCCGGTCGCGGGCGGCCTGCTCGGCGGCGCGGGCCTGCTGCAGCTGGTCGCGGCGGTGCTCGGCGTTCTGCTCCAGGGCGCGGTAGCCGTCGGCCGCCTCCAGCAGCGAGCTGCGGGCGGTCATGGCCAGCGCCGTGACGTCGAGCGGCCCGCCCGAGGGCGTGGTGGCCCCGGGCAGCACGACGGTGACCAGGGCGGGGACGAGCAGGGTGCCGAGCGCGACGACGCCGAGACGGGAGGACCAGCGCGCGCCGGTGCGCTCCTTCGCGGCCGTGGTCGTGCGGCGCCGGGCCGCAGGTCGCTGGGCGGTGGGGCGCTTCGCCGCGGAACGCTTGGTGGTGGGGCGCTCGGTGGTGGAGCGCTCGGTGGTGGGGCGCTTGGTGGTGGGGCGGTTGCCGGCCGTGCGGGTGGACGGCGCACTCTTCGCGGCCAGGGTCGACCGGGCGGCCGCGAGCTGCGCGGGCGTGAGGTCGGGCCGGGCCGCGGCCAGCTGCCGCAGGGCCATGGCCTCGCGCAGGGCCTGGGCCTCGCGTGCGCTGAGCACGGGGCGGACGGGCGTGCGTGGTGCGGGCACTGCGGCGTCTCCCGGCGGTCTCGTCGTCTCGATGGCCGGCCCGCTGCGTTCTGCAGCCGGGCTCTGACCTCGTATCGACGTGCCGGGAGGGGCGCCGGAGAGGGGAGTGGGGTTCTCTCACCCCTCCGGGTGAGGGTGAAGCTCGGGTGGCGCCCAGAAGGATGAGGACCGGGCGAGGCCGGTCACGGCGCCCACCAGGCACCGTGCCGGTGCACGAGGGGGATGCGCAGCTCGCCGCCGTCCTCGGTGGAGACCACCACCTCGACGGTGGTGATGCGGACCGGCGGCCCGTCGCCCTCCGGCTCGAGCATGCTGCCGCTGGCCAGGGGGATGGGCGGCACGACGAGGACGTCGTCGCCGGGCTGCTCGGCCATGGGCGGACCTCCGGGGTGGGCGACTCCTCCGCGGGTGCGGAGCGCCCTCACCGTAGGGGGCGCGGTCCGGAGACGGATCGGGCCGGGCGCGCTCCGCGGGGGAGGACGCCCGGCCCGGTCGGTCGGTGGAGCAGGGTCAGCGCTGGTCGAGCGGTACGAAGTTCCGCTCGGTCTCGCCGATGTACAGCTGGCGGGGGCGGCCGATCTTGGTGCTGGGGTCGGCGATCATCTCGCGCCACTGGGCGATCCAGCCCGGCAGCCGGCCGAGGGCGAACAGCACGGTGAACATGCGCGTCGGGAAGCCCATGGCCTGGTAGATCAGCCCGGTGTAGAAGTCGACGTTCGGGTAGAGCTTGCGCTCCACGAAGTAGTCGTCCTTGAGCGCGATGTCCTCGAGCTGGCGGGCCAGGTCCAGCAGCTCGTTGTTGCCGCCGAGCTTGTCCAGGACCGTGTCGGCAGTGGACTTCACGATGGCCGCACGCGGGTCGTAGTTCTTGTAGACCCGGTGCCCGAAGCCCATCAGCTTGACGCCGGGCTCCTTGTTCTTGACCCGCTCGACGAAGCGGGGGATGTCGCCGCCGTCGGCCTTGATCGCCTCGAGCATCTCCAGCACCGACTGGTTGGCCCCGCCGTGCAGCGGGCCGAACAGCGCGTTGATGCCGGCCGAGACGGAGGCGAACAGGTTGGCGTGCGAGGAGCCGACCAGCCGGACGGTCGACGTCGAGCAGTTCTGCTCGTGGTCGGCGTGCAGGACGAAGAGCTGGTCGAGCGCGTTGACCAGGTCGGGGTCCATGTCGTACGGCTCGGCCGGGAAACCGAAGGTCATGCGCAGGAAGTTCTCGACCAGGCCGCACGAGTTGTCCGGGTAGAGGAACGGCTGGCCGACCGACTTCTTGTAGGCGTAGGCCGCGATGGTGGGCAGCTTGGCCAGCAGGCGCAGCGTGGAGATCTCCACCTGCTCCTCGTCGAAGGGGTCCAGGCTGTCCTGGTAGAAGGTCGACAGCGCGCTGACCGCCGAGGACAGCACCGGCATCGGGTGGGCGTCCCGGGGGAAGCCGTTGAAGAACTGCTTGAGGTCCTCGTGCAGCAGAGTGTGCCGCCGGATGCGCTGGTCGAACTCGCCCAGCTGGTCGGCGGTGGGCAGCTCCCCGTAGATCAGCAGGTAGCTGACCTCGAGGAAGCTGGCCTTGCCCGCCAGCTGGTCGATCGGGTAGCCGCGGTAGCGCAGGATCCCGGCGTCACCGTCGATGTAGGTGATCGCCGAGGTGCACGCGGCGGTGTTCACGAAGCCGATGTCCAAGGCGACCGTGCCGGTCGTGGCCAGCAGCTTGCTCGTGTCGATGCCGTCGGCGCCCTCCGTCCCGTGCTTGACGGGAAGGGGCAGTTCTCCACCGGGGTAGCGCAGGGCTACATCTGTCTCGCTCATCGATCCGGACGCTACTCCGATGCGCGCCGGGGGGCCTGGCGTCGTCGCCCGGCGATCCCTTCGGCTGCCCGGCTCAGGACGCGTCCGCGGCGACGTCGAAAGTCCACACGCCCGCTCCCCGGTCGAGGTGCCAGCGGCTGCCACGAGGAGCGACGGCCAGCCACGGGTGCGCCAGGAGGCCGGCGGGGTCGTCGCAGGGAACGAGCTCGACGTCGATGTCGGCCCCCTCCGCCAGCGCCTGCTCGATCAGTGGAACGGCCGCCTCCAGGGCAGCGGACGGCACCGCGATAGCGAGCTTCTCCGCCACGCCGGCCGCATGGACGTCGCGCAGCGCCTGGACGGTCGCGCTCACCTCGTTGCGCTCGAGCGCCGGCGCAGCCAGGGCGATCGGGAAGAGGCGCGACCACACCTCCAGCTGCTGGGCCAGGTGAGCGAGCTGGTCCGGGCGGTGTGCCCGCTCCCAGAGCGGTTCGGCGGAGTCGACGACGTCATCGACGGCGCCGGGACGCAGTTCGACCAGGGCAGCGGTGCTGAGGAAGATGGACTCCAGCACCGGCCCGTAGTCCGGCCCGTCGACGATCGAGGCAAGCCGGGCGGTGGCGTGCTGCAGGACGCGGGCGTGCGCGCGCCGGCGCTGCGCCGGCTCGGGGAGGAAGCCGAGCCGGATCCCGTAGTCGATCAGCCGGACCCAGTCCCGTTCGGCACGCGCGCCGATCCACGGCCGCCAGCTGTTCTGACCCGGGTGTATGCGGAAGCGGCTCAGGACGCGCGGGGTGTAGAAGGCGGGCCCTTGGGCCAGCAGCTCCAACCACACCTTCACGTCGGTGAGGGAGTCGATCCGCCGTCCGTCCGGCTCCCAGAGGGTCTCGACCCCGAGCGCGTCGCGGCGGAACAGGGCGGTGGACAACTCGCCGATCACGTTCGTGCACGTCTCGAGGACGCTGGTGCCCAGTTCCAGGCCGTCGATCGCGCCGGGCCGGTCGCGCAGGGTCGAGAACTCGTGCCCGGCGACCGGCTTCCCGTTCTCGTCGATGAGCGACCGGCGGGAGAAGGCGAGCGCTGCGCCGGGGGTCGACTGCAGGCCGCGCACGAGTTCGCGGACGCAGTCGGTGGCCAGGACGTCGTCGTGCAGCAGGTACTTGACGTACTCGCCGCGGGCCGCCCGCAGGATCGACTGCAGGTTGTCGTAGCCGCCGCCGTTCGTCTCGTGCCGGATCACCCGGATGCGCTCGTCCTCGGCCGCAGCAGCGGCGATGATCTCCGGAGTGCGATCGGTCGACGCGTCGTCGCCGATGACGATCTCCACGTGGCGGTAGCTCTGGTCCCGCGCCGAACGCAGTGCGGCCCGCAGGTGGGCTTCGCCGTTGTAGGTGGGGATCAGGATGCTGACCAGGGGATCGGTCATGGTGTCCTCTCCGAGGGTTTCGGGTTCGGCTCGGTGGTCAGGGGTGGAAGGTCCGCACGGCGTCGATGACCACGTCCTGCTGCTCCGGGCGGAGCATGGGGCCCATCGGCAGGCTGAGGACCTCGGCGGCGAGCCGGTCGGCCATCGGCAGGTGCCGGTCGGCGAGCTCCGTGCCGGCGAAGGCCGGCTGCCGGTGGCACGGCACGGGGTAGTGGACGAGCGTCTCGACCCCCCGTTCGGCGAGGTGTGCCCGCAACCGGTCGCGGGAGGGGCTGCGGACGACGTACAGGTGCCAGACAGAGGTGGTCCCCGGCCGCCGCTCAGGGAGGACCAGGTCCAGGTCGCCCAGTGCCGCCTGGTAGCGGCGGGCCACGGCGTCGCGCCGGGCGTTGTGTTCCTGCAGCCGGGCCAGCTTGACCTGGAGCAGCGCCGCCTGCACCTCGTCGAGCCGGCTGTTCCAGCCCACCTCGTCGTGCCGGTACTTGTCGAGCGAGCCGTAGTTGCGCAGCGAGCGCAGCCGGCGGGCGGTCCCCTCGTCCGAGGTGGTCACCGCGCCGCCGTCGCCGAGCGCCCCCAGGTTCTTGCCGGGGTAGAAGCTCCACGCCGTGGCGTGGGTCAGCCCACCGATCGGCCGGGCGCCGAGCCGGGCGCCGTGCGCCTGCGCGGCGTCGTCGAGGACGGCGAGGTCGTGCCGGGCGGCCACGGCCATCACCGCGTCGATGTCCAGGGGATGCCCGTAGAGGTGCACCGGGACGACGGCCCGTGTGCGGGGGGTCACCGCGTCCTCCAAGGCGTCGATGTCCCAGTCGCCGGCGGCCGAGCGGACGTCGACCGGGACGGGCACCGCGCCGACGTGCAGGACCGCGAGCCAGGTGGCGATGAAGGTGTGCGAGGGCACCAGGACCTCGTCGCCGGGACCGATGCCGAGCGAGCGCAGCCCCAGCGACAGGGCGTCCAGCCCGTTGCCCACGCCGACCGCGAACCGCGCATCCACCGCTGCCGCCCACGACTCCTCGAAGCCCGCCAGCTCGGGACCGAGGAGCACGCGGTCGCTGTGCAGCACCCGGAGGGCAGCCTCGTCCAGCTCCGTGCGGAGCTCGGCGTGGACCGCGGCCAGGTCGAGGAAGGGGATCCGAGGGGCGGCCGGCGGCGTGCTCACGCCGGGACGCCGTGGGGCCGAAGCTCGCCCGTGGCCTCGGCCTCCCGGCGGGCGGCGGTGAAGTCGTCGTACTCCCGGTAGTAGTCGTCCTCCGAGTAGGCCTGGGAGGCCAGGACCAAGCAGACGCTCCCCGAGGAGAAGTTGCCCAGCTCCCGCCAGGTCAGCCGCGGGAGCAGCAGCCCGTGGTAGGAGCGGTTCAGGTGGAAGCGCGCCGTCTCCGTCCCGTCGTCGACGATGACGTCGAAGCTCCCCGAGGCGGCGACGATGAGCTGCTGGAGGTTGCGGTGCGCGTGACCGCCGCGCGACTCACCACCCGGGACGTCGTACAGGTAGTACACGCGGGCGATGTCGAAGGGCACGTGCTGGTTGCCCTCGATCGCGGTCAGGTTGCCGCGCGGATCGGTGATGCGGGGCAGGTCGACGATCCGGCAGCCGGCGGCGTTGCCCGAAGGGCGCGGGTTCCAGTCCGTCGCCCGCCTGCCAGGGCCGAGGGAGCGTCGGTCGTCAGTCACGCCCCTGGTCATCGGCAGGCGTGCGCACCGCCGTGACCGGAGCTCCGGCGGCCGGGACGAGCGGTGACCAGCCGGCCCCGACGGCTCTTCCGTCACATCCGTTCCTCGTGCCCGCGTCGCCCCCGGCGCCCCTCGGGTGCGACCGATCCTGTGCCGCCCGCTCCTACCCTGGCCGCATCCGGGCGGCGGTCGCGGACCGGCACCCCGGGCCGGTCCGCCGCGGGCCCGGGGGAGAGGAATCCGTGTCCGCAGTGCAGCGCGACCTCGTCGACTACGCGGTGCAGTACCGCGCCCTGCCGTTCGAGCCCGTGCAGATCGCCTACCGGCGGAGGCTCGTGCTCGCGCGCGTCGCCGCCCACGCCCCCCGGCGCCTCCTCGAGATCGGGTGCGGCGAGGCCCCCTTGTTCACCGATCTTCCCGGCGTCGTGTCCGTGGTCGTCGAGCCGACTCCCGCGTTCGCGGCCCGGGCCCGTCATCTGGCCGGGGACCGGCCGGACGTCATCGTCGTGGAGGACCTCGCCGAGCGGGTCGACCCGGCGGCGCTGGGCGGCGGCTTCGATCTCGTCGTCCTGAGCTGCCTGCTGCACGAGGTGCCCGATCCGCAGCTGCTGCTCCGCGCCGCGCGCGGCTTCTGCGCACCCGGCGGCGTCCTGCACGTCAACGTCCCCAGCGCCCGCTCGCTGCACCGGCTGCTGGCCGTGGCCATGGGGCTGATCCCCGACCCGGCGGCGACGTCGGGGACCCAGCGCCGCATGCAGCAGCGGGGGATCTACGACGCCGAGGGGCTGGAGGCCGAACTGCGCACGGCGGGGTTCGCCGTCCGCGAGCGTGGCAGCCTCTTCGTCAAGCCGTTCACCCACGGGCAGATGCAGCGCCTGGTCGACGACGGCTTCCTCACCCCGCAGCTGCTCGACGGCCTCGACGCGCTCGCCGGGCTGCTGCCCGACCTGGGCTCGGAGCTGTGGATGGATGCGGAGCCGGTCGATGCCTGAGGTGCTGCTGGTCGGCAACAACCTCGCCGTCCTGGTCGCGGCGGCCGAACTCGGCGCGGCGGGGCAGGACGTCGTCCTCGTCACCGACGGTCGTGGGCCGGGCGGCCACTTCCGCGGGCTGCGGACACCGGAGGTCGACGTCGACCTGGGCATGGTGTTGCTCGAATCGGGAGGCAGCACGGCCGACGACGACCTGGCGAGCTACCGCCCCCGCGTGCGTTACGACTGGACGCGCTTCGGGGCGCGCGTGGACCGCTGGCAGGCCGAGCACGTCCAGCGGGTGCGGACCCCGACGCCGGAGGCCCTCGTCGAGGGCCGGCGACGTCCCGACCACCTGATCGCCGACCGCCTCGACATCCTGGCCGACGGCGGCTTCACCCCGCCTCCACCGTTGGATCGGGGCGACCCCCGCCACGCGGCGGGCAAGGTCACCTCGCCGGCCTACGACGAGTTGCTGTACACCGAGGCGGCGTCGGTCAACCACGGCGCGGACATCCAGACCCGGCTCATCGATCCCTTCGCGGAGAAGTTGCTCGGGCCGGCCCGAGAGGGGCTGCTCGCGCGGTACCACCGCGCCGGCTGGCTGCCGCTCTACTGGCCCGAGACGCTGGCCGCCGCCTGTGCGGGGCGGCCCACCGGGCTGCGCGAGTACCCGTTCTGGACGACGTCGTCGGGCTTCGTCGGGGAGGTCGTGCGCTCCCTCGAGCAGCGGATCGCCGCGCTGCCGCGCGTGCAGGTGCACGACGACGCCGTCACCTCGATCAGCCGCGAGGGGACCCGGTGGACGGTGCGCACGGAGGGGGGAGCCTGGTCGGCCGAGCGGCCCGTGTTCGGCGTCGGCGTCGACCGGCTGCAGTCCCTGCTGGGGCTCCCCGTGTCCGAGCGGGCGTCCGGTGCCTCCGTCGCCCTCGTCGCCTGCCTCGTCCGTGGGTCGGGGATCACCGATCCGGTCGGCTGCCTGTCGGTGGTGGATCGGGAGTTCGCCACGTACCGGGTCACCGACCAGGACGCGCTCGCCGGTCTGGACCCCGAGGAGCACCGCGTGGTGATCGAGGCAGGACCGGCGACGGCCGGCCGCCTCAAGGGAGGCGTCGACGTCCCCGCCGAGCTCGTCGCCGAGCTCGGTCGACTGCTCGGCATCGCCGACCCCGCCGCGGACGTCCGCGTGCTCAAGGCGCTCGCGGCCCCGGGTGCGGTGCCGGCGCCCACGAGCGGCTCGCTGGCGACCGAGACCGCCGCGTCCGACGCCCTGGCCGTGGCCTGCCCCGGCGCCCTGCTGACGGGCGTGCTGCTCGGTGGCGGCGCGACGTCCATGAACGACCAGGTGGTCCAGGGTCTGGCGATCGCCGCAGACCTCTCGTGACCGCTGCCCGCCACCCGAACCACCCCGGAGGACCCATGACCGCCGCCCGCACGCAGGAACTGGAGCGGATCGCCCAGAACTACCACCTCAACGACGAGGTGCCCGACAAGTTCATCGAGGACGCGTGCCAGGAGTACTGCTGCGACTGGCTGGCCTCCCTCGTCTCGCCCGGCGACGCCGTCATCGAGCTCGGCGCCGGTGAGGGCGTCACCCTCGCCCGGCTCGCCCCGCTGCCGCGTCACTACGTCGTGGTCGAGGGTGCGCCCAGCCTGGCCGCGCGGGTGCGGTCGGACTTCCCGGGCGTGGAGGTGGTCGAGGCGCTCTTCGAGGAGTACCGGCCGGAGACCCCGTGCGACAAGCTCCTCGCGCTGCACGTCTTCGAGCACGTCGACGACCCGGTCACCCTGGCCGCACACCTCCGTGACTGGGTGGCGCCGGGAGGGGAGATCGTCGTCGTCGTCCCGAACAAGCGGTCGTTGCACCGGCGGCTCGCCGTCAGCATGGGCCTGCAGCCGGAGCTGGACACCCTCAGCGCCCGCGACCACCTCGTCGGCCACCAGCGGGTCTACGACCTGGAGGAGCTGGAGCGGGACCTGCGGTCGGCCGGCTTCGAGCCGTTCGAGCGCAAGGGCTTCTTCCTCAAGGTGCTGCCGAACGGGATGATGCTCGACTACTCGCCCGAGCTCATCCAGGCCCTCAACGACCTGGGGGACGAGCTGCCCCCCGACATGGGCGCCAACATCGCCGTGCGTGCACGGCGGGCGGCCTGAGCCGGACGCGCCGGTGAACGGCCTCATCTTCTGCGACCCCCGCTTCCACGACCTGAACGGCGTCCCGGCCGACCGCCGGTGGCGGTACGAGCACCGCCGGGACGACCGGCTCGTCGGCGTGCTCGAGGGGGTGGTCACCGATGGTGTGCTGGTCTCCGGGCACAGCGCGCCCTTCGGGGGGCCGGACCTGGCGCGGGTCGACCCCCCGGTCGAGGACGTCGTCGGGCTGGTGACGGGGGCGCTGGCGGCGATGCGCTCGGACGGGCTCCGGGAGGTGCGGGTGAAGGCCCGTCCGCACGCCTACTCGGCGGCCGAGCCGCTGGTGGAGTACGCGCTGCTCGACCAGGGGTTCGCCGTCGCGCACTGCGACCTGAACATGCACGTCGACCTCGGCGTCCTCGCCCCCGGCGGCGACGCCCTGGAGCTGCTCAAGGCGCGCAAGCGACGGTACGTACGCGCTGCGCTGCAGGAGCCGTTCGAACTGGTCGAGGTGGTCGACGGAGCCGACCTGACCATCCTCCACGGGATCATCGCCGGGAACCGGCTGGCGAAGGGCCGGCCGCAGCCGCTCGGACGGGACTACCTCGAGCGGGCGCGTGCCGCGTTCCCCGAGCGCATCCGGATGCTGCTGCTGCGCACCGACGGGCGGGCAGTGGCCGGCGCGGTGGTCTACCGGGTGCTGGAGGGGATCGACCAGGTCGTCCACTGGGCGGACGACCCCGGTGCGGCGCGCTCGCCGATGGACCTGCTGGCGTACCTGGTCTATGCCGACTGCCTCCGGCGCGGCGCGAGGCTCGTCGACCTGGGCCCCGCCTCCGACGACGAGGGCAGGCTGAACCCCGGGCTCGCCGACTTCAAGCGCGCGGTGGGGGCCGTGCCCGACACCCGCAAGGTCTTCACCGCGGCGGTGAGCTGACGCCGCAGTCCACCGGAGCGGGCGTGCACCGGCCCGGGAGGGTTAGGTGCACGCTCCGCCCGGTCAGGGGTGGGTCATGGAGAGGACGTCGAGGGCCTCGTCGAGCTGCTGCTCGGTGAGCTTGCCCTGCTCGACGTAGCCGCGCTCGAGCACCACCTGGCGGATGGTCTTCTGCTCCTTGAGCGACTGCTTGGCCACGATCGCGGCCTCCTCGTACCCGATGTACTTGTTCAGCGGCGTGACGATCGACGGCGAGGACTCCGCGTACTCCCGGCACTGCTCGACGTTGGCCACGATGCCGTCGACGCAGCGGTCGGCCAGCAGCCGGCTGACGTTGGCCAGCAGGCGGATCGACTCGAGCACGTTGCGGGCCATCAGCGGCAGCGTCACGTTGAGCTCGAAGACTCCGGTGGTGCCCGCGTAGGTGACCGCGGCGTCGTTGCCGATGACCTGGGCGCCCACCTGGATGACCGCCTCGGGGATCACCGGGTTCACCTTGCCGGGCATGATCGAGCTGCCCGGCTGGAGGTCGGGCAGCTGGATCTCGCCGAGGCCGGTGCGCGGGCCCGAGCCCATCCACCGCAGGTCGTTGACGATCTTGATAAGGCCGACGGCGATGGTCTTGAGCTGACCGGAGGCCTCCACCAGGGAGTCGCGCGAGCTCTGCGCCTCGAAGTGGTCGCGGGCCTCGGTGAGCGGCAGGTCCAGCTCGCCGGCCAGCTTCTCGATGATCGCGGCGGCGAAGCCGGGCGGGGTGTTGATGCCGGTGCCGACGGCGGTGCCGCCCAGCGGCAGCTCGCCGATGCGGGGGAGGGAGGCCTGCAGCCGCTCGACGCCGTAGCGGACCGCCGCCGCGTAGCCGCCGAACTCCTGGCCCAGGGTGACCGGCGTGGCGTCCATGAGGTGCGTGCGGCCGCTCTTGACGACCGTGGCGAACTCCTCGGCCTTGCGGGTCAGCGAGGCCTCGAGGTGCCGCAGCGCCGGGATCAGGGTCGACACGATCGCGCGGGTGGCGGCGATGTGGATCGCCGACGGGAAGACGTCGTTGGACGACTGCGAGGCGTTGACGTGGTCGTTCGGGTGCACCGGGCTGCCCAGCGACTCGGTGGCGAGGCTGGCGATGACCTCGTTGGTGTTCATGTTGCTCGACGTCCCGGAACCGGTCTGGAAGACGTCGATGGGGAAGTGCTCGTCCCAGTCACCCCGGGCGACGGCGGTCGCGGCCTCGCCGATCGCGCCGGCGACGGCCGCGTCGAGGACACCGAGGTCGGCGTTGACGGCCGCGGCCGCTCCCTTGATCGCGGCCAGGGCGCCGATGAGCTCGCGCTCGATCGGGGTGCCGGAGATCGGGAAGTTCTCGACGGCCCGCTGGGTCTGGGCCCGCCACTTCGCCCAGGCGGGGACGCGGACCTCCCCCATGGAGTCGTGCTCGATGCGGTAGTCCGTGCCGTCCTGCTGGGTGGCCACGCTGAACTCCTGAGATGTCTGGATGGTGAGGGGCTCCGGCAGCGACCCTAGATCCCGGGCGGGCTGCCGGGTTGCCGGAGGGGGACGACCTAGCATCGCCGACGGCAGGCTCTGCCCCGAGCGAGGAGTTCCGATGTCGCAACCGCCGTACCCGCCGCCGGGCGGTTCCGAGGCGGGGGAGGACGGTTCCTCGGCTGCGCAGCACGACCCTGGCGGGCAGCCGAATCCGGGAGCGCAGCCGTATCCGGGAGCGCAGACCTATCCGGGCGCCGGTGATCCGCCTCCGGGCGGGGACGGCGGCTACGAGGGGCCGCCCCGGTACGGCCAGACGCCCTACGGCCAGCCGCCGTACGGCGAATCGCCCTACGGTCAGCCTTCGTACGGGCAGGCTCCGTACGGGCAGGCGCCGTACGGACGGCCCCCCTACGGCGCGGCTCCCTACGGGCAGGCCCAGCCCGGCGTCCCGGCAGCGCCGCCCTGGGGTCGGGGCTCGACGTCCGGGGCGGGGAAGAGCAGCAAGGTGGCCGTCGTGGGCGCGGTCGTCGGAGCGCTCGCCATCGCCGGGCTGGCGGTCGCACTGTTCCTCGGGCTGCGTTCCGGCGACGGCGGAGAGGCCGGGAGCGGGAGTGACTCCTCGATCCCCGCGGCGACCTCCGAGCCCGAGGGGCTGGGGGACGACCCCGAGCTCGACGACTACGCGGAGGAGTGCCACGGGGGCGACATGGCGGCCTGCGACGAGCTCTTCCGGAAGTCCCCCGAGTACTCCGCCTACGAGCTCTACGGCGGCACGTGCGCCGGCCGGCAGTCGAACTCCGACGCCCGGGACGTCTACTGCGTGGAGGCCTTCCCGCCGGCCAGCTGACCGGCTCCCCGCTCCGGCCCGGCTCCGATACCGTCGCAGCCGTGCCCGACGACGAGCTCCCTGCCGGTCGAGGTCCCGGTGACGCCGAGGTGGCGGGCGTGCGGGCCTCCGACCAGGACCGCGAGGCCCTGGTCGCCAGACTCCAGCAGGCGCTGGCCGAGGGGCGGCTGGACCTCGACGAGTTCGGCCAGCGCGCCGGTGCCGCCTACGCCGCGGTCACCACCGCCGACCTCGCCGAGCTGGTGGCCGACCTGCCGGCGGAGGCGCCGGTCGAGATCGTCGGCACCCGGGCACCGGAGGAGCAGACCAGCGTCTTCGGCGACATCACGCTCGCCGGGCCCACCGTTCCGCGGCGCGCCTCCACGGTCTTCGGCGACGTGCGGATGGACCTGCGCGGACTGCGCACGGACGCGGACCGGTTCGACCTCTACCTGACGACGGTCTTCGGCGACGTGGACGTGATCGTCGCCGAGGGCGTGGACGCGCAGATCCGGGGACGGACGATCTTCGGCGACCGCAAGGTCGACCTGGCGCCGGTGCCGCGGGTCGCCGGCACCCCGCGCGTCGTCGTCCACGCCCGCAGCGTGTTCGGCGACCTCAAGCTGCGCAGCCTCGCACCGGGCGAGTCGGCCAGCCGCTGGCGGCAGGTCATGGACCGGCTCGCGAGGCGGGGCGAACCGAACTGACGTGCGGGGTGGTCCTGTCGCGCCGAGTGGGGCCCGGAGGGTCCCGGGCAGGCGGGACGAAGCGGCTCCACCCACCCGGGGACGGCTCCTGGCCGCGGTGCGATCCGGAGGGTCGCGTCAGGAATCGAAGGGGACGGCCGAGTAGGCGCGCAGCTTCTCCAGCGAGTGCAGGCTCTCGATCGAGCGGATCGTGCCCGACTTGGAGCGCATCACCAGCGACTGCGTGGTGCAGCCACCGGAGCGGTACTGGACGCCGCGGAGCAGCTCGCCGTCGGTGATGCCGGTGGCGACGAAGAAGACGTCGCCGCGCACCAGGTCGTCGATGTGCAGCACGCGGTCGAGGTCGTGGCCGGCGTCGATCGCCTTCTGCCGCTCGTCGTCGTCCTTGGGCCAGAGCCGGCCCTGGAACGAGCCGCCCATGCACTTGAGCGCGCAGGCCGCGATGATGCCCTCCGGCGTGCCGCCGATGCCGAGGATCAGGTCCACGCCGGTGCCCTCGCGGGCGGCGGCGATCGCGCTGGCCACGTCGCCGTCGGTGATGAACTTGATCCGGGCGCCCGCCTCGCGGACCTCCTGGACCAGCTGCGCGTGGCGGGGCCGGTCGAGGATGCAGACGGTGACGTCACCCACCGAGCTCTTCTTCGCCTTCGCGACACGGCGGATGTTCTCCGCGACCGGCACGGTGATGTCGACGACGTCGGCCGCGGCCGGCCCGGTGGCCAGCTTCTCCATGTAGAAGACCGCCGAGGGGTCGTACATGGCGCCGCGGTCGGCGACGGCCATGACGGCGATCGCGTTGGGCATCCCCTTGGCCATCAGCGTGGTGCCGTCGATCGGGTCGACCGCGACGTCGCACTCGGGCCCGTGACCGTCACCCACCTGCTCGCCGTTGTAGAGCATCGGGGCCTCGTCCTTCTCGCCCTCGCCGATCACGACGACGCCCCGCATGCTCACGGTGCCGATGAGGGCCCGCATCGCGTCGACCGCGGCGCCGTCACCGCCGTTCTTGTCGCCGCGTCCGACCCAGCGGCCGGCGGCCATCGCCGCCGCCTCGGTCACCCGCACCAGCTCCAGCGCGAGGTTGCGGTCGGGAGCGGGACGGTCGGCGAGGAAGCCGCGGCCGCTCGAGGAGACGGGACCTTCGGGAACGGGCAGCGACACGGGACCTCCTGGAGAGGGACCCGGTCCCGTCCACCCTTCGCAAACGCAGGGCGGGACCCGGGACGGGGCCATGGCGGCAGGGCGGGGGAGCTCTCCTGCGATCCTATGTGCATGACCGAAGCCGGCCCGACGAGCCCGCGACCCGCCGACCCCACGGAGGCCCCGGCGCCGGCGGGGCCCCCGTCGTCGGCGGTGGAGCGGGCCGACCGGATGAGCGCGGCGAACATGATCCGCTCGCTGCTCCCGTTGGTCGTCATCTGCCTGCTGCTCGTGGGGTGGCAGGCGTTCCGCGCCAGCAACGAGGAGACGGTGCGCACGGTCGACCCCACGAGCACCGTGCGGCTGGCCGCCGAGCGGGCCGACTACGCGGTGGTGGCGCCGACCGGGCTGCCGGAGGACTACCGGCCGACCAGTGCCCGCACGGACGCCGGCTTCGCGGACGAGGGGGCCCCGGTGACCCTCGAGGTCGGCTATCTGACGCCGTCGGAGGAGTTCGCCGGGTTCACCGTCAGCGACGACGTCCGCGCCGAGCCGGTGCAGTCCGTGCTCGGTGGCGCGACGGACGACGGGACGGTCGACGTGGACGGGGAGCCGTGGACCCGGCTCACCACGGAGCGCGGCGAGACGGCGCTGACCCGGCGGGACGGCGACGTCGTCCTCGTCGTCAGCGGGTCGGCGCCGGAGGACGAGCTGCGCGCCGTGGCCGCCGCGGTGGCGCCGGCGGAGGGCTGACGGCGCGGTTGTTGCGGTCCCGTGTCGGGTGTCGGACGACTCATCGACAGGCGGCTGGTCGGCGGGCGGCCGGGGTGCCGGTCGCCGCAGGATCACCTCCACACCGGCGCCACCGCGGCAGCCGGCCGGACGAGGAGCCGACATGCTCGACGACGTCTGCGCGAACGCGAACCACGTGGCGCCCGCGACCGGAGGGGCGTGCCCGTGCGGGCTGGTCACCCGCGTCCCGGCGAACCGCCCGGTGACGGCGGAGAACCCGACGGTGCGCGACCTCGTGGCCCGGTGCCTGGTCGAGCGTGGCGGCCTGGCGGACCTGCCGGACCTCCGGCGGCGGGCCGACCGGGTCCTCGGCGCGCTGGCCGAGGCGGGCCTGCTCGCGGCTCCGGTGGCGACGGCAGGGCCGACGGCCGGGCGTCGCCCGGCCTGAGCTCAGCCGTCCGCGTCGTCGGGAGCGGCGGCCGCCAGCCGTTCCCGGGCGCGGTCCAGCCAGTGCTGGCAGAGCTTCGCCAGCTCCTCACCGCGCTCCCACAGGGCCAGGGACTCCTCCAGCGTCAGCCCACCGGCCTCCAGCCGGCGGACGACGTCGGCGAGCTCCTCGCGTGCCTGCTCGTAGGTGGTCGTCGGCTCGTCGATCTGCCCGGCCGTCTGCTCGGTGCTGCTCACGATGTCCTCGGTTCGCTGCCGCGGAACGCTCCGCTCCTCGCTCCAGGATTCAGGCCGCTTCCGCGGTCGATCCGCTCCTCGCTCGTTCCTCGCTGCGATGCTCCCTCCCTGTCACCGGCCGCCTCGCTGCGATGCTCACGATCCTGTCCGCTCACGATTCCCCATCCTCCCGGTCGACGCGGACCGGCAGACGCCCCCCGCTCACGCGCACCTGCAGGCGCTCGCCGTCGGCCACCTCGGCGGGGTCGCGGACCAGTGCGCCGTCGGCCCGCTGCACCACCGCGTAGCCACGCTCCAGCGTCGCCGCCGGGGACAGCGCCGTCACCCGGGCGCGGGCGTGCTCCAGGTCGCGTTCGGCGCTCTCGACCCGGTGCAGCACCGTGCGGCGGGCGCGGGTGCGCAGCTGGGCGACGTCGTCGGCCCGGCCGTGCAGCAGCCGATCGGGGCTGGCGAGCACCGGGCGGGTGCGGACCGAGTCCAGCCAGCGCTCCTGCTGCTCGAGCCGGGCGGTGACCAGGTGCCGCGCTCGGCTGCGGAGCCCCTCGACCAGACGTCGCTGCTCCCCGATCTCCGGCACGATCCGGTGGGCGGCGTCGGTCGGGGTCGCGGCGCGGACGTCGGCGACGTGGTCGACCAGCGTGGTGTCGGTCTCGTGGCCGACGGCGGTCACCACCGGCGTGCGGCAGGCGGCGATCGCCCGTACCAGCCCCTCGTCGGAGAAGGGCAGCAGGTCCTCGACCGAGCCGCCGCCGCGGGCGACGACGATGACCTCGACGGTGGTGTCGGCATCGAGCCGGCGCAGCCCGTCGATGACGTTGGCCGCCGCCTGCGGCCCCTGCACGGCGCAGTTGTGCATGGCGAAGCGGACGGCCGGCCAGCGGCGGCGGGCGGTGACCAGGACGTCCCGTTCCGCGGCGCTGTCCCGCCCGGTGATGACCCCGACGACGGCGGGTGCGAACGGCAGCGGGCGCTTGCGGGCGGCGTCGAACAGCCCCTCGGCAGCCAGCAGCCGGCGGATGCGCTCGATCCGGGCGAGCAGCTCGCCGAGGCCGACGGCGCGGATCTCGGTGGCCCGCAGCGAGAAGGACCCCCGGGCCACGTAGTAGTCGGGACGGGCGCGGACGATCACCCGCGCGCCCTCGGTGAGCTCGAGGCCGGGGCGGTCGGCGATGTCGCGGTGGCAGGTCACCGGCACGGAGAGGTCGGCGACCGGGTCGCGCAGGGTCAGGAACACCGTGGCCGCGTTGCCGCGCCGCGACAGCTGCGCGACCTGGCCCTCCACCCACACCTCGCCGAGCCGGCCGATCCAGTCGGCGACCTTGCGCGCGACCGTCCGTACCGGCCACGGCGCCTCGGGGGAGGAAGGTGCGGTCACGCCCCGAGGGTGTCAGACGGCGCCGACAGCCCGGACCGGCCGTGGATCAGGCGCCGCGGGGAGCCAGGGGGCTGGACTCGACCGCCTGCTCCTCGAGCTTCTCCAGCCGGTTGCGCAGCATCCGCAGGTAGGGCTCCCGCGCCTGCGTGGACTCCTCGTAGGTGACCAGCTCGGCCACCGTCGAGAGGGTGTAGCCGCGCAGCCGGCCGCGCAGCTGGGCGATCGAGAAGCTGTCGTACCCGTCGATCGGGGCCTCGGCCGGCTCGCCGGCGTCCTGGCCGGCAGCCGCCGTCCCGGCGGACTCGGCACCGGGCTCCACGGCCGCGCCCGCGGCGATGGCGGTGTCCTCCGACCCGGTGCCGGCCTCACCGGCGTCGGAGAGCAGCCCGGCGTTCGCGGCGACGGGCCCGTCACCACGCGCCACCTCGGTGCCGTCGTCCGCGGCGTCGGTGTAGTCGGCCGTGACGGGGGTGGCGATGCCCTCGTCGGTGACGGTGGCCTCGACGGTGGTGACGTCGCTGCCGTCGGGGGTGAGCACGTCCACGGAGGTGGGGATCGCCTCGGCGTCCGCCGCACCGGCGACCGGCAGCTCGACCGCGGAGGAGTCGCCGGACTCGTCGAGCGCCGTCTCCAGTGCGTCGGCGTCGCCGGTGACCGGAGCGGTCTCCTCCAGCGTGGGGGCCGCCTCGATCGCCTCGTCGATGGCCAGCTCGTCGAGGACCTCCTCGGTGGCCGGTGCCTCCTCCACGAAGGTCTCGACGGAGGCCTGTGCGCCCACCCGGTCGGGGACCTCGTCGGGGACGACGTCGGCACGGTCGAACGCCGAGCCGCGGAAGCCCTGGGCGGGCGCGGCGTCGCCGTCGTCGTCGAAGGTGGCCAGGCCCGGCTCGGCCTCGCCGCGGATCCCGGTGAACAGCTCGTCCCCGCGGGCGACCAACCCGGCGTACTGCTGCTGCACCTTCATCGCGTGCTGCATGGCCATGCCGATGACACGGACGGGCAGCCCGGGGAGGGTCTCGGGCAGCTTGCGTGCTTCGTCGACGACGGTCGCAGCCAGGCCGGCAGCGGCGCGGACAACCTCAGGGATCTCACGGGCCATGGGCACACCTTGCCCCAGGAAACGCGCACCGACACCCCCACCCGGGCGCCGCTGTACGCCGAGAGGGTGTTCCTGACCACGTTCGACGCACCCGGCAGGCGGCCTGGCCCACGTACGCTGGGTGCATGGCAGATCAGCGCGGACGTGTCCTGCTGGCCGATCCCCGGGGCTACTGCGCCGGCGTGGACCGGGCGGTGGTGGCGGTCGAGCGCGCCCTGGAGATCCACGGCGCCCCCGTCTACGTGCGCAAGCAGATCGTCCACAACAAGCACGTGGTGGCCACCCTCGAGCGGCGGGGTGCGATCTTCGTCGACGAGACGACCGAGGTGCCCGAGGGGTCCGTCGTGGTCTTCAGCGCCCACGGCGTCTCCCCGGCCGTGCACCAGGAGGCGGCCGACCGGCAGCTGCGGACGATCGACGCGACGTGCCCCCTGGTGACCAAGGTGCACCAGGAGGCCAAGCGCTTCGCGCGGGACGACTACGACATCCTGCTGATCGGCCACCGCGGTCACGAGGAGGTCGAGGGCACCGCCGGTGAGGCGCCGGCCCACATCCAGCTCGTCGACGGGGCCGAGGACGTCGCCAACGTGCAGGTGCGCGACCCGGAGAAGGTCGTCTGGCTGTCCCAGACCACCCTGTCGGTGGACGAGACCCTGGACACGGTCGACCAGCTGAAGAACCGCTTCCCCGGTCTGCAGTCCCCGCCCAGCGACGACATCTGCTACGCGACGCAGAACCGCCAGCAGGCCGTGAAGCAGATGGCCGCCGAGTGCGATCTCGTGCTCGTCGTCGGCTCGACGAACTCATCGAACTCGGTGCGGCTGGTGGAGGTGGCCCTGGAGGCCGGCTCCCGGGCGTCCTACCTGGTCGACTTCGCCTCCGAGATCGACGAGTCGTGGCTCGACGGCGTGGGCACCGTGGGTGTGACCAGCGGCGCCTCGGTCCCGGAGATCCTCGTGAGCGAGGTGCTCGACTGGCTGGCCGCCCGCGGCTTCGCCGACGTGGAGACCGTGAAGGCGGCCGAGGAGCGGCTGGTCTTCGCGTTGCCGCACGAGCTGCGGCCGCGGCGCGCCGCCACGACCGACTGACACCGCCGGCCCGCATGCGCGGGCCGACGCGCGACGAGAACGCGCCCCGTCCCGGCAGCACCGGAGCGGGGCGCGTGTCGTCCGTGCGGGCGAGAACCCGCGGGACGGTCAGCGGCGGGCGATCAGCCGGCCGGCCGCGAACACGACGGCCAGGCCGGTGGCCATGGCCATCGTCGGGAACCCGCGGATGAGCAGCGTGGCGACCGTCGGGAGGTTGAAGCTGGCCGACGGCGCCAGGGCGATGTTGAGCGCCGCGACGGCGACGAAGACCAGCGGGGGCGCGACGACGACGGACAGCAGGTCGCGCCGGCGGACCGCGAGCACGGCGACGGCGGTGGAGGTGAGCAGGGCGGTCAGCGTGATGACGCCCAGACCCATGCCGACGAACGAGTCGATGGACGCGCCGGCGAGGGTCACCAGGAAGATGCCGAGCACGGCGACGGCGCCGCGGAAGCGGCCGCCTCCGGTGACGGGCCGGGCCTCGGCGCGGCCTCGTGCCGCCGGCCGGACCTCGGCCCGACGTCCGGCCGGCGGGCGGGAATCGGCGGCCCCGCGGTCGGCGAGGCGGTTCGGCCGGAGCGACTCCCGGCGCGGGGGAACCGGGCGGCTGTCCAGGTCGGACCGCAGCCGGTCGGCGGGGCGGACGCGGGGCGGGACCGGCGGACGGCCGGGGCGGGCGCTGCGGTCGGGGTTCATGGCTCGTTCCTCACGGGGCATGCGTGACCCGGGGAACGACCGGTCGGGAGCACTCCCGCCCTGCCGCCATGCGTCGGCCGTACTCGCCGTGGCCATGGCGCACCTCCGTTCCACCGCGGTCGGGCCCGGACGGCCGTCCCTCGATGGTCACGGTAGCGAGTGAGAATGCAACAGCGGCGGAAGCGGGCCCGAGTCGCCGTCCCGCGGTGTCGACGTGGCGACACGGGTGATGGGTGGGGCGAGCGGGACGGCGCGGGCGCCGGGAAGGCCGCCGGGAGCGGGCGGCGACGGGGGTCAGCCGTGCGTTCCGTCCCGCCCTTCGTCGTCCCGTCCCTCGTCGCCGTAGCGGCGTCCGGCGTCGAACCGGTCCTCCCCGTCGAGCACGACGCCGTCCGTGCCGCCCGTCGGCTCCGGCGGTCGCAGGGTGCGCACGGTCGCCTCCACCGGGGCGGGGGTGGGCACCGGCTGCTCGGCGATGCCGAGGTCGTCGAAGCGGCGGGCGGCGGTGAGCACGGACCGCTCGTAGGAGCCGACCGTCTCGTTGAACCGGGCCATCGTGGTGCCCAGCGCCGAACCGAGCCGGGTGAGGTGCCCCGACAGCGTCGACAGCCGTGCGTGCAGCCGGCGGCCCACCTCGAGCACCTGGTCGGCGTCACGCGCCAGCCGTTCCTGCCGCCACGAGTAGGCCACGGTGCGCAACAGCGCCAGCAAGGTGCTCGGCGTGGCCAGGACGACGTCCCGGGAGAAGCCGTACTCCAGCAGACCGGGCTCGGCCTCGAGCGCGGTGATCAGGAAGCCGTCGGAGGGGACGAACAGCACGGTGAAGGGTGCGGCCGGCCGGAAGGCGGTGGGGTAGCGCCGGGCGGCGAGCGCGTCCACGTGGGTGCGCAGCTGCCGGGCGTGCATCGCCACCCGCTGGTCGCGGACCGCCTGGTCGGTGGCCTGCACGGCCTCGATGTATCCGGTGAAGGGCACCTTGGCGTCGACCACGACCTGGCGACCGTCGGCGAGGGTGACGACGAGGTCGGGGCGTACGCCGGCGCCCTCGTCGTTGGTGCCGGACGGCTGCTCGACGAAGTCGCAGTGCTCGAGCAGGCCGGCCAGCTCGACCACGCGGCGGAGCTGCACCTCGCCCCACCGGCCGCGGACGTGCGGCGTGCGCAGCGCCGTGACGAGCGCGGCCGTCTCCTGGTGCAGCTGGGCCGAGGTCTGGCCGACGGTCCCCATCTGCTCGCGGAGCTCCCCGTGTGCGGTGGCGCGGGCACGCTCGATGCCGGCCAGCAGGCGGTGGAGGTGGTCGAGCGATTCGTGCACCGGCTCCAGGCCCGTGTCGGTGGGGCGGCGGCGGGCGAGCAGCGCGACCACGCCGAGGGTGGCGGCGGTGGCGAGCAGCGCCCCGAGGAGGAGCCCGAGCAACAGGGAAGCGGCGTCCATGCCCGCGAGGCTGCCGGAGGGGTCCGACAGAACCGGTCAGGCGGCGGCGACCGGCGCGTGGCGCGCCTCGTGGTCGAGGAGCTGGCGCTTGACCGGCGTCCCCCAGCGGAAGCCGCCCAGCCCGCCGCTGGAGCCGAGCACCCGGTGGCAGGGCACGAACAGTGCCGCCGCGTTCCGGGCGCAGGCGTTGGCGGCCGCCCGCACCGCCGTGGGGCGACCGCACCGGGCGGCGAAGGAGGCGTAGGTGTCCGGCGTGCCCGGCGGCACGGTGCGCAGCACGTCCCAGGCGTCCTCGAGGAAGGGGCCCGAGCGCTGCTGGACGGGGATGCCGTCGATGGCGGTCACGTCGCCCTCGAAGAAGGCCGTCACCGCGTCCAGGACGGGAAGGTCCTCGACGTGCTCGACCCAGGTGGGGCGCAGCGAGCGGTGCACCACGGACAGCAGCTCGGCGACGTCGTCGGTCCAGCCGCTGGCCAGCACCACGTCGTGGCCGTCGGGTCCGGAGGTCACCACGACGGTGAACGGGCCGGGCGGGGTGTCGACGGTGGCGTAGCGGGCGGGAGGAGGGGTCATGAGGCGCTCCGTTCCGGAGGAGCCGGCGCGGCGGCCGGCAGGGCTGTGGTGGGGAGGGAGGAGGCGGGTCCACGGAGGGGCTGGGACGGGCGGGTGAAGAAGGAGGGCGCGGCGAGCGCCCACAGGTGCATCACCGCGTAGGAGCGCCACGGGCGCCAGCGGCCGGCGGCCTCGGCGTCGGTGCTGCCGAGGGCGGTGAGGGAGCGTCGCAACGCGAGGTCGCCGGGCAGCCACACGTCGGGGTCGGCCAGGCCGCGCAGCGCGACGAGCGCCGCCGTCCAGGGACCGATGCCGCGGACGGCGAGCACCGCCCGGACCGCCTCGTCGCGGTCGGCGCCGGGGTCCAGCGCGACGTCGCCGTCGGCCAGGGCGGTGGCCAGCGCGCGCACCGTCGCCCGGCGGGCACCGGTGAGACCGACGGCGCCCAGGTCGGCTCCGGCGAGCGCTTCCGGGCGAGGGAAGGCGTGGGTGAGGCTGCCGACCGGTGTGGCCAGCGGAACGCCGGCCGCGGTCAGCAGCCGCGCCGTCAGCGTGCGGGCGCCGGCCACGGAGACCTGCTGGCCGAGGACGGCGCGGACGGCGAGCTCGGGACCGTCGGGTGAGCCCGGCACCCGGCGCCCGGGCGCGGCGGCCACGAGCTCCGCCAGCGCAGGGTCGGCGCCGAGCACGGCGTCGACGGCCACGGGGTCGGCGTCCAGGTCGAGCATCCGCCGGCAGCGGCTCACCGCCACCCCGAGGTCGCGCAGTTGCGCGAGGTGCAGGCGCGCAGTGACGGCGCCGCCGCCGGGGGCGGGGGAGAGGGCGACGGTGCCCGGGCCGTGCGGCAGGTCGAGCACGCGGGAGAAGGTGGTGCCGTCCCACTCCTCGAGTCCGGGCACGGCGTGCGCACCCAGGAAGAGCAGGACCTCCGCCGCGTCGTACGGCGCGCGGGCGGCGAGCCGGAGGCTGAGCGAGCCCGGCGTGCCGCCCTCGGCCGGGGCCGGGCGGCGCCGGAGCTCGGTCGGGGTGGCCGCGAAGACCTCGCGGACGGTGTCGTTGAACTGCCGGATGCTGGCGAACCCCGCGGCGAAGGCGACGTCGGCCATGGGCAGGTCGGTGGTCTCGATCAGCAGCCGGGCGGTCTGCGCGCGTTGCGCCCGCGCCAGCGCGAGGGGGCCGACGCCGAGCTCGCCGACCACGAGCCGGTGCAGCTGGCGCTCGGAGTAGCCCAGCCGGCGCGCCAGACCGGGGACGCCCGAGCGCTCCACCTCGCCGTCGGCGACCAGCCGCATGGCACGCGCGACGACGTCGGCGCGCACGTCCCACTCGGGCGAACCGGGCGCGGCATCCGGTCGGCAGCGGCGGCAGGCGCGGTAGCCGGCGGCCTGCGCCCCGGCCGCGGTGCTGAAGAAGGAGACGTTGGACGGCTTCGGCGTGCGGGCCGGGCACGACGGGCGGCAGTAGATGCCGGTGGTGCGCACCGCGGTGAAGAACCAGCCGTCGAACCGCGCGTCGCGTCCGGCCACGGCCCGGTAGCGGCTCTCGTGGTCCACCGCCGTCGTCATGGGCACGAGCATGGCAGCCGCGAGCGCCGGGGACCGGCGAGTTTCGGACATCGCCGTGGCTCAGCGGTCGATGGTCGCCGCGACCCCGTCGAGCAGCCGCTCGGCCGCTCCACGAAGCCGGACGCGACGCTGCCCGCCGTCGCCTGGCCGATGGGGAGCACCGTGGTGCTCGCCGCGCCGGGTGCCCGGAGGTTCCAGGCGCCGGGCCGCTGAGTTCCCGGTGTCGGACCGGTCGTCCACCATGACGGCGGGTGCGGCCGGCGGAAGGAGGCGACGTGGAGACCGAGCTGCGCGCGAGGGTGCGGGCGATCGCGCTGGCCCTCCCGGAGGCGTACGAGGAGCCGGCCTGGGTCGGCACCCGCTGGCGCGTCCGGTCGCGGACGTTCGCCCATCTGCTGACCATCGAGCGCGGGCGCCCGCAGTCCCATGCGCGCGCGGCGGGGACGGCGGGGCCGTGCCGGATCCTCACCTTCCGGTCGTCGGGGCTGGAGCTGGAGACACTGCGCCGGACCGGCCCGCCGTTCTTCGCCGCCCCCTGGCGCGGGGACGAGGTCGGGCTGCGGCTCGACGACGGCGTCGACTGGGGCGAGGTCGGGGAGCTGCTGACCGACAGCTACTGCCTGCTGGCGCCGCAGCGGCTGGCGGCGTCGGTGCCGCGCCCGGAGGTCGACGAGTCGGCACTCCTCCCGCCCGGACCGGCCTGATCGCCGGAGCCGGCGGGTCCACCGGTCGGTGGACGGCGGACCAGCGTTCCGGCGGTCCCGCTCCGGCTCGTGCGTCGACAGGCTCGGTGCATGACGACGACACAGCTGGCACCGCTGCCCGCGAGCAACGGTCCGGACCCGGCCGCGGTGACGGTGCGCGGCCTGAGCAAGCGGTACGGCGGACGCCCGGTCCTCGACGGGCTGGACCTCGAGGTCCGGCGGGGCGAGTGCTTCGCGCTGCTCGGGCCCAACGGTGCGGGCAAGACCACCACGATCGAGATCCTCGAAGGGGTCCGGCCCCGCGACGGCGGGGACGTCGACGTGCTGGGGGAGGACCCCGCCGTCGCGGGCCGCCGCTGGCGGGACCGGATCGGGGTGGTCAGCCAGGGTGAGGGGGCCGGCCCCGCACTGTCGGTGCGCGAGACCCTCGACCACTTCGCCGGCTACCACGGGTCGGTCCGGCCGACCGACGAGCTGCTGGCCGCGGTCGGGCTGACGGAGTCGGCGGCCGTCCGGGTGGAGCGGCTCTCCGGGGGTCAGCGCCGGCGGCTCGCCGTCGCGCTGGGCGTGCAGGGCCGGCCGGAGCTGCTGTTCCTCGACGAGCCGACCACCGGCATGGACCCGGTCGCCCGGCGGCAGTTCTGGGAGCTGATCCGGGGCCTGCGCGCCGACGGGACGACGATCCTGCTCACCACCCACTACCTGGACGAGGCCGCCGAGCTCGCCGACCGGGTCGGGGTGGTCTCGGGGGGCCGCCTGGTCGACGTCGCACCCCCGGACGAGCTCGGCGCCGAGCTGCGCCGCGAGTCGACGGTCAGCTGGCTGGAGGCGGGCGTCCGCCGCCGGGTGTCCACCGAGGCGCCCGCCGCGGTGCTGCGCGACCTGCTCGCCACGCATGCCGAGGTCCCGGACCTCACGGTCACCCGCCCCGGCCTCGAGGACGTCTACCTGCGCCTCGTCGGGGCCGCCGCCGCCAGCACGGCCACCGCGGTCAGCACGGCGACCCCCGCCGGCACTGCCACCCCCGAAGGAGACCTCCGATGACCGCCGTCCTGACCCCCACCCGCCCGGCGCCGCCGTCGACGACGCGCATCGCGGCGTCCCGGGTGGGTCTGGAGCTGCGGCTGTTCTTCCGCGACCGCCAGAAGGTGGCGTTCTCCTTCGCCTATCCCCTCGTGATGCTGGTGATCTTCGCGGCGATCCTCGGCGCCGACGAACGGCCCGGCGGCGTCCCCTTCACCCAGTACTTCCTGGCGGGGATCGCCGCGACCGGGATCATGCTGGTCAGCTTCCAGGCCGTCGGGACGGCGATCGCCGACGAGCGGGAGACCGGCCAGCTGGAGCGGCTGCAGCTCCTGGGCACGCCGCCGGCGGCCTACTTCGCCGGAAAGGCGGGGCAGGTGCTGGTGACCACGGCCGCGCAGCTGGCGCTGCTGCTGCCGGTGGCCCGCTACGCCTACGACGTGCCGATGCCGGTGGACGCCGCGCACTGGGCGACGTTCCTGTGGGTGGGAGCGCTCGGCTCGCTGGCCGGCACGGTGCTGGGCATCGCGGTGTCGGCGCTGCGGGGGAGTGCCTCGTCGGTGTCCACCGGCATCGCCGCGCTGGCGCTGGTGCTGCAGTTCTTCTCGGGCGTCTTCTTCGGCTTCCTGGAGCTGCCGGGCTGGATGCAGCAGACCGCGGCGCTGTTCCCGCTGAAGTGGCTGACCCAGGGCATGCGGTCGGCGTTCCTGCCCGAGGAGGCGGCTGCGTTCGAGATCGCCGGGGGCTGGGAGCACGGCAGGACTGCCCTGGTGCTGGTCGCATGGGTGATCATCGGCGTCATGGTGTGCGTGCGCACGTTCCGCTGGCGTCGGGGCGAGGGATGACGCTCTGGTTGGGGCGGGCTGCCGTCGTCTCCCCGACCGAGGGGGGCGGCGGCCGCCCGCTGTCCGAGCGCGGCTGGCAGGTGACGCTGGTGGTCCACCACGTCGTCGTCGTGGTCCTCGTCGCGATCGCGATGGTGGACGCCGTGCTCGAGGAGTCCGGTGCCCGCGAGGCGGTCCTGCTCGCGGCGCTCGCCGTCCTCGTGCTGGCGTACGCGACCCTCGGCGGCCCGGCGCTGGTCCGGCGCGACCACCGGCGGGCGGCCCGATACCTGCTGGTCCTGGTGCTCGTGATCGGCGTGCTGGCCTGGATCCTCCCGGAACTGCTCTTCCTGCTCTTCCTGGCCTTCCCGCAGGTCTGGTTCATGGTGGAGGACCTGCGCAGCGGGGTGCTGTGGACGCTGGCGCTGGGTGCCGCCGCAGCCCTCGGCCCCACGGTGCACTGGGCGCAGGGCACCGAGCCCTTCGACCTGCAGACGCTGGTCGGGGTGGCGTTCAGCCTCGCGATGGGGGCGTGGGTGTTCAGCGTGCTGGAGCACAGCGATCAGCGGGCGGCGCTGATCCGGGAGCTCGAGTCCACCCGCGCCGAGCTCGCGGTGCTGCACCACCAGCAGGGCATGGTCGCCGAGCGCGAGCGGCTGGCCCGCGAGGTGCACGACACCCTGGCGCAGGGGTACACCAGCATCGTCGTCCTGGCGCAGACGGCGGCCGCCGTGCTGCCGGGCGATTCGGGTGCCGCGGCCGAGCGCCTGGCCGTCATCGAGGAGGTCGCGCGGGAGAACCTCGCCGAGGCCCGCGCCATGGTCGCGGCCTTCGCCCCGGTCGCCCTGGACTCCGCGACGCTGGTCGAGGCGCTGCAGCGGCTGGCGGAGCGGTTCGGCCGCGAGACCGGCATCGTGACGCGGGTGGACACCGCGGCCCTCGGGAGCACGGGCCCCGCGCTGAGCCGGGCCGAGGAGATCGTGCTGCTGCGCGGCGCGCAGGAGGCGCTGGCCAACGTCCGCCGGCACGCCGCGGCCTCGGCCGTGGTGCTCCGCATGAGCCGGGTCGGCTCGGGGGACGGCGCGCAGGTGTCGGTGCACGTCGAGGACGACGGCGTGGGCTTCGACCCTGCGGTGTCCGCGGGCGTGGGGCTCGCCGGGCTGCGCGACCGGGCGGAGGAGGTCGGCGGGGCGGTCGACGTCCGCTCGGCCCCGGGGGAGGGGACCCGGGTGACGGTGCGGGTACCGGTCCGATGACCGGGGTCGAGCCGTGATCCGCGTGCTCGTCGTGGACGACCACCCCGTCGTCCGGGGTGGCGTGGTCGGGTGGCTGGCGGCGCAGCCGGACATCGACGTGGTCGGCGAGGCCGGCGACGGCCAGGAGGCGCTCGCGATGGTGGCGTCGCTGGCTCCGGACGTCGTCCTGATGGACCTGCGGATGCCGCGGATGGACGGCGCCACCGCGACCGGCCGGCTCGCGGCCGACCACCCGGCGGTGCGGGTGCTGGTGCTGACGACGTACGACACCGACGCGGACATCGTGCGGGCGGTCGAGGCGGGCGCGACCGGCTACCTGCTCAAGGACACCCCGCTGCCGCAGCTGGCCGACGCCGTGCGCGCGGCCGCGCGGGGCGAGACGGTGCTCGCGCCACCGGTCGCGGCCCGGCTGGTGTCGCGGATGCGCGCGCCCGCCGTCGACGCCCCCACCGCGCGGGAGGTGGAGGTGCTCGCCGGCGTGGCCCGTGGGCTGACCAACGCGGAGATCGGGCGGCAGCTGTTCATCGGGGAGGCGACGGTCAAGACGCATCTGCTGCGGGTGTTCGCGAAGCTCGGCGTCGACGACCGGACCCGGGCGGTCATGGTCGCGGTCGAGCGCGGGCTGCTGCCCGGTCCCGGCGCGTGAGCGCCGGGACCGCTGCTCACATCAGCCCAGCGACGCGCTCAGCGTGACGCTGTCGTCGGTGATGTCGGAGCACTGGAGGCTGAGTGGCCCGACGCTCACGGTCTCTCCGTCGCCGCAGGTCACCGTGCTGTCTCCGGCGGTCACGGTCGCCTGGTCTCCCTCGACGCTCTGCAGGGAGAGCTGCAGCCCGAGGACCTCCACGTCCGAACCGGTGCTCACGGTCACCGAGCACGAATCGCCGGAGCAGTCGACCCGCTCGTTGACCGCGCTGGCCGCCGACGACGCGGCCGCGCTCGCCGACTCCGCGGCCTCGCTCGCCGACTCCGCCGCGGACGTGGCCGCAGCGGCTGCCGACTCCGCCGCGCTGGTCACCCCGGCGGCGGTGGTGTCCTGTGCGTCCTCCGAACAGCCGGTCAGGGGAAGCAGGAGAAGTCCGGCCGCGAGGGCACCGCCCGCGAGCCTCGAACTGCGTGTTGTGGACATGGATCGAGGCTAGGGCGACGGCTCCCACGCCGCTGGACGGATGCGGATTCTCCACCGGGGTGCAACATTGCGTCGCTGTGCGCAGTGGTGGGGCGGCACGGCGTCACGAGTTGATGAGCACCCCGTCGCCCCGTGCCTCGATCTCCAGCGTCGATTCCTGCGGTTCGATCGCGGTGAGGCGCTGGCCGAAAGGCAGCGAGTCCACCGGCACCGCGAATCCGAACCGCTGTTGCAGGAGCAGCCGGCTGGCCCCGTCCAGCGCCGTCCCGGTCCGCAGTTCCGTGGGCTGCACCAGGATCCGGCCGTCGTCGGCCGTCAGCCCGGCCTGGGCCGAGGCGGAGACGTCCTGCCCGAAGATCTGGACCGACCCGGTCAGCCGCACCTCGCCGTCGGAGGCGTTCTCGATGCGCACCGGCCGGCCGGTGAGCTCCAGGTAGGTGTTGAGGTCGTCGTACCGCAAGGTGGCCCGCTCCTCGGTGCTGTCGACGTAGATGGGGACGGGGTTGCGGTACAGCAGGTCGTGGAAGGACAGCCGGACGCCGGTGAGGTCGGCGTCCAGCCGCTCGATGCGCAGCGGGCCGGAGGCGATCCCTTCGAGCCCGACGTGCACGTCCTCGTACCGCCCGCGCAGCATCTGCAGCAGGACGAAGCGGCCGTCGATCTCGACCTCCGGCGGAGTCCGCACCCCGGTCTCCGCCGCGATCCGGTCGGTCAGCACCGCCTCGGCACCCCAGCGGGCCAGCCGGTCGACGCCCCACAGCAGCAGGAGCATCCCGGCGAGCACGCTGGCGGCGAGGAGCAGCGTGGACCTGCGTGGCAGCCGGCGGCTCGGTGCCCTCGCGTCGCCGGTCTGCGGCGCAGCGGTGCTCACCGGCCGGCCATCTCGGTCTCGGCCGCGTGCCCGGTCCGGGACTGGTGCGGCTCGCGGGCGGCGGCCACGGCGGTGCGGTGCAGCTCCTCCGCCGACACCGCCTCGGTGCGGATCCGGCGGCTGGGCCAGCTCGAGGCCGAACCCAGCAGGGTGAGGACGGCGGGAGTCAGCACCGGCCGGACGAGGAAGGTGTCGATGAGCAGCCCCACGGCCATCGTGAAAGCCACCTGCCGGAACGTGTCGAGCGGGATGATCGCCACCATCGCGAAGGTGGCGGCCAGGATGACGCCGGCTGCGCTGATCGCCCGCGAGGTGCTGGGCATGGCCACGGCGATGGCCTTGCTCAGGGGCATCCGGGAGGCCGCCTCCCAGATGGAGCCCACGGCGAAGACGTTGTAGTCCGAGCCGAGCGCGAGCAGCAGGACGGCCGTGGCGAACGGGGCGTAGAAGGTCAGCCCCGGGTCGCCCTGCCAGTCCTGGAAGACCAGGACGGTGAGCCCGAGCGCGGACCCGACGCTCAGCGCGCTGCAGAACATCAGCACGACCGGCGCCGGTATCGCCCTGAGGAAGACCATCAGGATGACCAGCTCGACGATCACCACGGCCAGCAGCGTGACGCGGAGGTTGTCCCAGGTGAGGTCGGCGAGCTCGCCCGCGATCGCAGTCTGGCCGGTCACCGCCAGGTCGACGTCGCCCAGCCCTGCCTCCGCGGCGAGGCCGGCGAGCCGCGACTCGAGGCGGTCCAGGTCGGCGATGGCCGGGGCGGCCAGCGGGTCGCTGTCGAAGATGACGACGAAGCGGGCCGCGCCGCCGTCGGGCGTGAACACCACGCCGTAGCTGTCGGGCAGCGGATTCTGCGCCGGGCCCAGCACCTCGGCCACGCCCGGCTGGGACTCGATGAGTTCCTGCAGGCGCTCGAGCCGGTCCCGCCGGCCGGCGATACCCGGCTGCTCGATGATGATCTCGGTGGGCGCCTCGACACCCCGGATGCCCGCGTCCTCGAGGGCCATGGCACCGCGGGTGACCCGGTCGTCGTCCGGCAGTCCGCCGGTGAAGGACAGGTCCAGCCGCATGTGGGTCAGCGGCAGGGCTGCCAGGGTCAGGATCGCCAGGCTGATCGCCGCTGCCGCGGCCGCGCCCCGACGGCTGATGACGATGCGGACGAGCGGGCCCGCGCCTCGCCCGGCCCCCTGCGACACCACCCGCCCCTGGTTGGGCACGAACAGCCATCTGCCCAGGATGGCCAGCAGCGCGGGGACGAGGGTCAGCGAGACGAGCACGCCGACGATGACGGCGAGGGACAGCGCCGGCCCGAAGGCGCGGAAGAGGTTGTAGTCCGCCGCCAGCAGCGCCGCCGTCCCGGCGGCGACCGTGATGCCGGCGACGGCGATGATGGGCCCCTCGACGGCGACCGCTCGTCGCGCGGCGTCCAGCCGGGATGCGCCCGCGTCCAGTTCGCGCCGCAGGCCGGAGAAGAACAGCACGCAGTAGTCGGTGATCACGCCGATGAGCAGTGCGGCGATCAGCGGCTGCAGCTGGTCGGGCAGCGAGAAGCCCAGCTGTGCGGCGATCAGGCCGAGGAGGCGGATCGCGACCAGGTAGCCCAGCCCGGCGGTGAACAGCACCACCAGTGGCGCGACGAACGAGCGGAAGACCACTCCCACGACGAGCGAGATCAGCACGAGGGTGGCGATCTCGAACACGTGCAGCCGGGTCTCGAGGTAGTGGGCCTGGCGGACCTGGGCGGGGGTCACCCCCGTCACGTAGGTGCGCACCGAGTCCTGGTTGTTGAAGTGGGCCGCGTACTCATCGGCCAGGGCGGCGGCCTGCGCCAGCGACGTGCCGCCCGTGACGTACAGGTAGGTCACCAGGGTGTCGGGCGTCGACGTCGGGATGGGCACTGCCGCGGCGATGTTGCCGCGGCCGGTCGGTCCGGTGCCGTCCAGGAACCGCTGGCTGTAGGAGAGCGCCCAGAGAGCGGCATCGGCCTGGGTCAGGGCACTGAGCCCTCCGGGGTCGGTCACCACGACCGCCGTCTGGGACAGCACCGGGATCCGGAACATGTCCAGGCTGCGCTCCTGGACGGCGAACGCCTCGCTGTCCTCGGGGACGAGGGACCCGATGCCTCCACCACCGGGCCCGCTGCTCTGCGCCGGCAGATTCGTCGAGACCAGCACCGTGCCGATGATCCAGCCGAGCACGACGAACCAGCGGCCGGAGACGACAGCGGTGCGGTAGCCACGGGCCAGCGCACGGAGCGGCTTCCAGGAACGCGGCCGGCCGGCGGCGGGCGCGCTCACGGCATCCGCCAGGGGGGCGTTGCCGGCGCGTTCACGTGGCCTCCAGCCTGGCGGCCTCACGGGTTGGTTCCCGTGATCGGAGGGTAGCGGCGAGGCTCAGGACGTGCTTGGCGACGAAGGGACGAGCATGGCCGACTCCGCGACCAGGTCACCGGGCGGACCGCAGTGGCTCTCCAGAGCGGCGCGCTGGTGGGCGGCCGGTCTCGCCTTCGTCGTCGGGCTGCTGGCCGGGGCACTGCTCGTGGGCCTGCTCAGCGGCGGCGGGACGGTTCCACCCGCCGCGACGGGCGACGCAACGGGGACCACGGCGCCTGGCGACGCGGACGCGTCACCGGGTGACGAACCGGTCGACACCGCCGGTGAGGTCGTGGTGAACGCCGCGTGCCTGCGCACCGTCAACGCCGCCCAGGACGTGTTCGACGTGGTGGACGACCTGGGGGAGGCGCTCAGCGAGCTCAACGCCGGCCGGCTCGACCAGATCGTGCGTCAGCTGCAGCCGCTGCAGGATCGGCTGGAGGTCAACCTGGCGGAGTGCAACGTCGCCGCGGAGATCACCGAGGTCGACGAGGAGCCGGGCAGCGGCCCGGCGCCGACGACCCCACCGCTGCCGACCGCACCGCCGCCGACCGCGCCGCCCATCATTCCTCCGCCGGGCGACTGAGGGCTCAGGCCGACACCGCCCGGTCGACCGGCCCGGTGTGCTCGGGACCATGCCGGGGCAGCGGGATGCCGCTCGCGGGCTCGGCGTCGTGCGCGGGGCGCGGTCCGGGGACGGCCGGCCGTCCGAAGTACCAGCCCTGCCCGTAGTGCACGCCGAGCGTGCGGAGCGCGGCCGCCTCCTCGGCGGTCTCGATGCCCTCGGCCACGACCCGGGCCTGCAGCCCCGTGGCGAAGTCCACCAGGGAGCGGATCAGGGTCGTCCGGACGGGGTCGGTGTCCAGCCCCGTGACCAGACTGCGATCGATCTTGAGGACGTCGGGCGAGGTGATCACGATGTGCCGGAGGGAGGAGAAGCCCGCGCCGACGTCGTCGATGGCCAGCTCCATACCCGCTGCCCGGAACGGGGCGAGCGCCGCGGCGAGGGCGTCGTAGTCGTCGACCTGGTCGTGCTCGGAGAGCTCGAGCAGGATCCGGTCCGGCGGGAGCTCGGAGAGCAGCTGGGCGCACTCCGGCGTCATCAGGGTGCCGGGAGAGACGTTCATGGCGACGTAGCCGTCCACGTCGTCCAGGTGGTCGGCGGCGCGGCGCAGGGCCAGGAGTTCGAGCTCGTCACCGCGGCCCACGCTGTGTGCCTCGGCGAACACCACGTCCGGGGTCGTCTCCCACGCGGCGGGGAAACGGCTGAGCGCCTCGGAGCCCACGCGGAGTCCGGTGGCCAGGTCGACGATCGGCTGCAGCGCCACCACCGGGCCGCCGTCGGCGACGACCGGGCCGAGCCGGTGCTCGATCGCGGTGCGCCGCTCCTCCTCCTTCACCTGGGGTTCGATGATGACCGACGCGGCCGAGGCGAGGACGTCCATCAGCGCCTTGTCCCGCTTCGTGAGGTCCTTGTCCGAGGTGAGCCCGGCGGCGCAGAACGTCCCGTACAGCGAGCCGTCGGACAGCGTGACCGGCACCGACACGTAGCTGCGGATCCGCGGCATCCGCGCGGCCGGCAGCTCCATCGCCCGGGGGAACTGCTTGAGGTCCGGGATCACCGCCGGCAGCTTCCTGTCCAGGATCGCCTGGCACAGCGTCGTCTCCCGGACCTGCGTGACGCCCTCCTGGAACAGGAACGGCACCGAGGACTCGACCACCTCGAGGTGCTGGGTGGTGCCGTCGAGCCGGGACAGGAACGCCACGGAGAGGTGCAGCGACTTCTTCGCCGTCCGCAGCAGCTCGGCGATCTGCTGCTCGGCATCGGTGCGGGTCTTCCCCATGACGTGTTCCCTTCGACCGGTCCACGTCGGTCCTCGGCCCTCCGGGCACGGAACTGGAGCCCCGCTCCTCCCGAAGGGGCATGGGTGGGGGCCGACGACGTCCGGACGGCGCGGCCACGGCACGTAACCTCGACGCAGGAGAGCGAGCTCGCGAGCTCGCCCAGAGACACAGCAGCCGAGGCGATCGCGGACGACGAGCGCCAGCGAGGAGAACGCGTGAGCCTCACCATCGGGATCGTCGGCCTGCCCAACGTCGGCAAGTCGACCCTCTTCAACGCCCTGACCAAGAACGACGTCCTCGCGGCGAACTACCCGTTCGCCACCATCGAGCCGAACGTCGGCGTCGTGGGCGTGCCCGACCCCCGGCTGGCGACGCTGGCCGAGATCTTCGGCTCGCAGAAGATCATTCCCGCGACGGTGTCGTTCGTGGACATCGCCGGCATCGTGCGAGGCGCCAGCGAGGGCGCGGGGCTGGGCAACAAGTTCCTGGCCAACATCCGCGAGAGCGACGCGATCTGCCAGGTCATCCGGGTGTTCACCGACCCCGACGTGGTGCACGTCGACGGCAAGGTGAGCCCGGCCGACGACATCGAGACGATCAACACCGAGCTGCTCCTGGCCGACCTGCAGACGCTGGAGAAGGCGATCCCGCGGCTGGAGAAGGAGATGCGCAAGGACAAGGAGCGCGCCGAGCTGCACAAGGCCGCCGTCGAGGCGCAGCAGGTGCTCGACGGTGGCAAGACGCTCTTCGCCGCCGGAGTGGACCCCGCGCCGCTGCGCGAGCTGGGCCTGATGACCACCAAGCCGTTCCTCTACGTCTTCAACGTGGACTCCGACGAGCTGGCGAACGCCGAGATGCTCGACGAGCTGCGGGCGCTGGTGGCGCCGGCCGAGGCGATCTTCCTCGACGCGCAGACCGAGTCGGAGCTGATCGAGCTGCCGGCGGAAGAGGCCGCCGAGCTGCTCGAGTCGATCGGTCAGGACGAGCCGGGCCTGGACCAGCTGGCGAAGGTCGGCTTCCGCACGCTCGGCCTGCAGACCTACCTGACCGCCGGCCCGAAGGAGGCGCGCGCCTGGACCATCCCGGTCGGCGCCACCGCCCCGCAGGCGGCGGGCGTCATCCACACCGACTTCCAGCGCGGCTTCATCAAGGCCGAGATCGTCTCCTTCGACCAGCTGGTCGAGGCGGGATCCATGGCCGAGGCCAAGTCCAAGGGCTGGGTCCGCATGGAGGGCAAGGAGTACGTCATGGCCGACGGCGACGTCGTGGAGTTCCGCTTCAACGTCTGAACCGGCCGGGCCCGGGCGGTGCCGGAGTTCCCTCGGCGACCACCCGGGCCCCTCTCGAGCCCCGGTCAGGCCGTGACGAGGCTGCGCATGCTCTGGGTGAGCGCCAGGGCGAGACGGCGGGTCACGCGCAGGCTCTGGTCGGCCAGCGCGTACGTGGTCTCGATGACCTCCTCCGGGCGGACGAGCACGGCCGGCACGAGGCTGCGCACGATGGTGGTCACGCCCTGCACGAGACCCGCGACGGCGTCCTCGCTGCTGTCCGCCGCCGAGGCGAGCTGACGCCGGGCCTGCTCCTGCTCCTGCTCGCGCAGTTCCACGAGCAGGTCGCGGCGGACGGCGAGCACGAGCTGGCGGGCCCGCTCGTCGTGGGACCCGTTCCGGGACTCCTGCAGCACCTGCGCGGCCAGCAGCTCCCGGGCCCGGTCCTCCGCCTCGTCGCGGGTGCGCGCGAGCTCCTCCATCTCGGTGGGGCCGCCGGTGGCGGGTCCGGTCGTGGACTGCGCGGCGGCGTCCGCGGGGCGCTCCGCGTCGCCTGCAGCAGTGTCGGTCGCGTTCCGGTTCTTGGCCGAGGGCGTGGTCATGGCTTCCTCCTGGGACGGTCGGCGTTCGGGCACCACGAGGCTCCGGCCGCGACATGACCCGGGGGCGAGCGCCGCGCGCACAGGAGGAGAGGGCGCCGCCAACAGTCGGGGACTACAGGTGGTCCGACAGCCGCACGAACCGGAAGCCGTCCGCGGTGAGCCGAGGGAGCGCGGCGGCCACCCCGGCCGCCGTGCCGCCGGTGGGCTGGTTCATGTGCCCGATCACGATCGACCCTGCCGAGGCCGACTGCAGCGCGGCGGTCACCTGCCCCGCCCCGAACGTCGCGCCAGCGTCGCCGTTGACGTCGAAGTTCACCACCGTCTCGCCGATGTCGCCGGCGATCCGGACCGCGACGTCGTCGTAGTGCGCCGTCCCGGACCGGAAGAAGCGTGGGGGTGCGCCGGTCAGCTCGGTCAGGGTCAGCCGGTTCCCGGAGACCTCGTCGAACACCTCGCCGGGGCCGGCGGTGCCGGGGATCCCGTACGCCGCCGTGCCCCGTACCGACAGCGGCAGGTGGGCCGTGCCGTGGTTGGCCAGCTCGAACAGCGGATCGGCAGCCAGTGCCGCGGCGAGGTCGGGGTGGGCGAGGAGCCACCGCTGGTTCAGGAACAGCGTGGCCGGCGTCCCGGTCGACCGCAGGGTCTCGATCAGTGCGCCGTCGTAGCCGCTGCCATGGGGGCCGCCGCACGCGTCGAACGTCAGCGCGATGACGCGCTCCCGCGTCAGCAGCCGGTTCACGACGCCGGGCACGTCCAGACCGAAGGCGGTTGGCGCCACCCCCGAATACCGCGCCACGACGTCGTCCCGCGTCATCGCGGCGGCCTGGGCCGGCGGGGGGCCCGGGGGTGACGTGGCGGGTGCGCTGCCCGTGGGTGCCGCAGGAGCCCGCGTCCGCCCGTGCCGCTCAGCCGGCGACGGCGCGCACGCGCTCAGCACGCCCGCCGTCGTCAGCCCCAGGAATGCCCGGCGGCTGGTGGCACGGGTGGGCGGGGTCCCGGTCCGGTTCTGCGGCTGCTCCACGATCGCGCTCGTCTCCGGGGCGTGACGCGGTGGAGCACGCGCTCCGAGGACCGATGGTCCGGCGGAACGCCCCGTGTCAGCGCCGGACGAGCACCGCAGGGCGCTCTGACCGGGCAGTATGCCGTCGGCGCCCGCTTCGGGGCAGCCGACGAGCTGTGGGTCGCTCAGACCCGGCCGCGGAGGATGCGCCGGAAGTAGATCCGCGGCAGGACGTACCGGTCGAACAGCCAGGCCGCGCGGCGGGGGACGAACGGGTCGATGAACGGCACCGACGGGCTCGCCCCGCCGTCGCGGTCGACCTCGTTGAGCGCCAGCTTCCGCCGGTCCACCGTGATGGGCATGACCGTGTAGCCGTCGTACCGCTGCAGCGGCTTGCCGTCGCGGGCCGCCGCCAGGTTCTGCGCCAGGACGTCGACCTGCTTGCGCAGCGCGCCCCCTGAAGGACGGGTGTCCGCATCCGCGGCGTCACCGATGGCCCAGATCGACTCGGCACGACGGGAGCGCAGCGTGTGCGGATCGATGTCGACCAGCCCCGGTGCCGGGTCGGTGGCGAGACCGGCATCGGCGATCCAGCGCGGCGCGCGGTAGTGGGGCACCGCATGGGCGAAGGCGACGTCCTCGACCACCTGCCGACCGGTGGACGAGACGACCGTGACGGCGTGGGCGTCGGCGTCGACCCGCTCCACGTGGGCCTCGCGCAGCACCTCGATCCCGTAGTCGGCGAAGGCGTGCTCCAGCACCTCGTCGGCCCTCGGCAGCCCCGTCGCCGTCGCGGCCGGCAGGACGAGCCGGACCCGGAGATCGCCCAGCGTGCCGGCCCGCCGCCAGTGGTCGCAGGCCATGAGCAGCGGCTTGAGCGCGGTGGGCCCGCACGACGCGGGCTCCGGCGGCACGGTGAAGACGACCGAGCCGCCGCGCAGCGAGGTCAGTCGCGGCCAGACCGTGGGCGTGCTGCCCGGCACGTAGGACGACGCCGCCCACCCGTCGGCGTAGGCCGCCTGCAGCCCCGGCGTGGCGTCCCAGTCCTCCTCCAGGCCGGGGCAGAGGACGAGCGTCGCGGCGTGCAGCGTGCGTCCCGAGCGGGTCCGGACGGTCATCGCCGCCGGGTCGACCGCCGCCACGCTGTCGCGGATCCACTCGCAGCCTTCGGGGACGACGTCCGCCATCGGCCGTTCGAGGTCGGCCATGGTCGCCTCGCCCGCGGCCACGTAGTTGAGCAGCGGCTTGTAGCGGTGCACGGGCTGGGCGGCGACGACCGCCACCCCCCGGACGCCGTCGCGGAGGAGCCGCGCAGCCAGCGAGATGCCGGCGTTGCCGGCTCCGACGATCAGTACTTCGCGACTCTCCACCCGACGAGCCTGCCCACCCGGAGCGGATCGTGCTCGCTGGGACCGGGTGTCAGGCCGGGGTCAGAACGGCCATTCCCACCCGTGCGGCCCGTCACGGGGCGCGTAGACCAGGGAGCCGCTGGTGACCGGCACGTCGAACACCATCCACCCCTCGTACGCCTGGTCCGGCCCGATCCGCATGTTCTGGATCTGCCGTGGGGCGCCGAAGCAGGCGCGTGCCTCCGAGCTGACCGGGTCGTAGGTGGTGCCGTCGGGCCCGACGACGCTGAAGTCGTAGTCGGCGATGGTCGTGACCACCCGCGGGTCGAACTCCTCCGACGCCTCCGCGCGCATGCGGAACGCCACGTAGTGACCGTTCGCGGGCGGCACCTCCGAGTCGTCGTCGCAGACCGGGTCGACGACCAGCCGGACCATGCCCAGCGTCAGCATCGGCGGCTCGTCCGGGTCGGACGACGGGCGGACGGCGGCCTCCTCGTCGAACCGCAACGGGACGTTGCCCCGTTCGTTGAGCTCCGGCTCGGTCTCCTCGGTGCCGGACCCGGCCGCGGTGCTGCGCGCCGACGACCCCGTGGGCTCCGGACCGGCGTCGTCCCCGTCCGCGGCGTCGCTGAAGCCGCAGGCGGTCAGCGTGAGCGCCAGTGCGAGGGCGGGTAGAACCGAGCGGCGCATGACCATCCCTGTACTCGTGGATCCGACCCGCAACGTATCCCGTCCGCGGCTGCTCACGGCGCGAGGATCGCCGCCACGACGTGGGGGCCGATGAGCTCCGAGTACTCGGCCGTGAGGTGCTGGCCATCGGCGTACACCGGCGTCCGACCCACGAACGTCGGGCAGCGGTCCTCGACGCAGAACCACTGCTCCGGGTCGATGGCCCGCACGTCGGTCGCGGCGGCGACCTCCCGCTCGCTCGCGATCTGCGCCTCGAAGATGTCCGCCGGCCCGCGGAGGCAGTCGTCGGGCCCGTTGAGGCCCGTCGGGCACGTCAGCAGGCTGTCGGCACCCGGAGGGGCGCCCAGGATGACGACCTCCGCGCCGGAGGCCTGGACCCGGCGCACCACCGCCTCGAGCCCCTCGCGGTGGATCGCCGCCGTGTCCGAGCCCCGCTTCAGCTCCGCCCGCCAGGAGTGGGCCAGCACCACCAGGGTCGGCGGGTTCTCCAGGATGTGCTCGATGGCCCATTCCCGGTGCTCCGCGCAGGCGGTGTGGGAGCGGGCGCCGTAGAGGGTCGTCGCGGTGACGTTTGGGCACAGGCCGAAAGTCATGCTCTGCACCGACCACCCGTCCCCGACCAGCTCCCGGCGCAGTCCGGGCAGCCACGCGGCGGCGAACGAGTCGCCGAGCACGACGGCGGACCGCTCGGCGTCCGGATCGCCGTACCGGCAGTCGTCGGCGTTGGCCGCGGTGACGTGCAGGCACCCCTGCGCCCACTGCTTCGGCAGGTAGTCGGGCAGCTCGTCCAGGCTCGGCTCGAGGTCGGCCGGCCACTCCGTGGCCAGCGTCGCGGCGTAGATGTCCTGCTGCAGCGGCGGGAGCGACGGCACGTCCCGGACGGCGGCGATCCGGTTCGTCTCGGCGGCGGCCCGGCCCCCGCGGTCGCCCAGCGAGGGGAGGACCACCGCACCCGCCGCGAGGAGCACGGCCGCCCCGGCGGCCAGGCCGACGGTGCGGGCGCGGACGAAGACGAGGCGGGCTCGGGCGGAGTCGACGGGCCGGTGCGGCAGCAGCCAGGTGGAGTGCAGGACCGGCTGCTCGATGCAGTAGTAGGAGACCGTTGCCAGGACGAGCGCGAGGCCGACCACGGCGACCTGGAGGACTGCGGAGCCGGGTGCGAGGAAGGCTCCGGCGATGATCAGGACCGGCCAGTGCCAGAGGTACAGCGAGTAGGAGATGGCGCCGAGGAATCCCGCGGGGGCACTCCCCAGCCCCCAGCGCGTGCCCGGGCCGGCCGGTGCGCCGCCCCAGGCGAGCAGCAGCGCCGCCCCCAGGACGGGCAGGGCCGCGGCGCTGCCCGGGAACGGCGTGCCCTCGTCGATGAGGAAGGCGGAGGCGAGCACGACGGCCAGACCGGCCCACGCCGACGCCGCGCGCAGCAGCACCGGGAGCCGCTGGAGCTCCGACACCGACACCGCGACGAGCGCGCCCACCCCGAGTTCCCACGCCCGGGTGAAGGTGGAGAAGTAGGCGGTCGCCGGGGAGGTGCTGGTCGCATGCAGCGACCAGGCGAAGGAGGCCGCGGTGACGGCGCCGAGAAGGAGCACCAGGATCAGTGCGCGCCGGCGACCGCCGGCCAGCGGGTCCGCGCGGTGGCGGCCGCCCGCAAGGGGGACGGCGAAGGCGAGCAGGATCAGGGCCGGCCAGACGAGGTAGAACTGCTCCTCGACGGCCAGGGACCAGAAGTGCTGCACCGGGGACGGCGCGGCGGTCGCCTCGAAGTAGTCGGTCCCTTGACGCGCGAAGTTGATGTTGGCGCCGAAGAACGCCGCCCAGAGGATGTCGTGGACGGCCTCCTGGAAGCGGCCTCCAAGGAAGACGAACCACGTGGCAGCCGTCGTCGCCGCCAAGGTCACGAGGGCGGCGGGGAGCAACCGCCGTGCGCGCCGCGCGTAGAAGCCGCGGAAGGAGATGCGGCCCGTCCGCGAGCGCTCGCGCACGAGCAGCCCGGTGATCAGGAAGCCGGAGATGACGAAGAAGACGTCCACGCCGATGAAGCCGCCCGCGGGCCACCCGAACACGTGGTCGGCGACGACCAGGCCGACGGCCACGGCACGCAGGCCCTGGATGTCCGGCCGGAAGTGCTGCTTCCCGGCGGGTGCCTCGTCGCTGCCTGCGGTGCCGGGACCGAGACGACGGGGGTCGACCGGAGCGGTGGCGCTCGCCATCACGTACCCCTGTCGCTCTCGGCCCTCCCGGCGGCGGATGCGCTGCCCGGCCACCAATATCCCCTGTCATCGGCGCCAGGGGCGCTCCACGGGTCCCGCCGGACGGTTCCGGGTCCTCCGTCGTTCCCCTGAGGCCCCGACCGCTCCGGTGGTCACGCCAGCACCAGCCGCCCGGCGTGGGTGGGCGGTCAGGTTCCGCAGAAGGTCCGGAAGGTGGCGCCGAAGTCGCGGGGTGCCGGATCGGCGTACCGCTCGTGGTCCGGACGCTCGTGGAACGGCGCGGCGAGGACCTCCAGCAGCTCCTCGACCAGGGTCAGGTCCCCGGCGGTCGCGGCATCGAGCGCCTCCTCCACGAGGTGGTTGCGCGGGATGTACACCGGGTTCACCCGGTCCATCGCCTCCCCGTCGGGCCCCACGGCCCGCCAGCGCGCCAGCCAGCCGTCGATCCCGGCGAGGTCAAGGAACAGCAGCCGCACGGGCTCGGCGTCGCCGCGGGCGGCGTCGGCGAGCCGGCGGAAGAACGACGTCCAGTCGACGTGGTCCGCCTGCAGCAGGGGGAGCAGGTCCTCGACCAGGCTCGACACGAGGCCCTCGTCGGCGTCGGCGGGCAGCCCCAGCTTGGCCCGCATCCCGTCGGCGAAGGCGGCGTCGTACCGCGGGCGGAAGGTCTTCAGCGACTCGACCGCCATCGCGATCGCCTGCTCGGGATCGTCGGACAACAGGGGGAGCAGCGCCTCGGCCAGCCGGGCCAGGTTCCACTCCGCCGCCAGCGGCTGGTTGCCGTAGCGGTACCGGCCGCCCTCGTCGATGGAGCTGTAGACGGTGTCCGGGTCGTAGGCCTCCATGAACGCGCACGGGCCGTAGTCGATGGTCTCGCCGGAGATCGTCATGTTGTCGGTGTTCATGACGCCGTGGATGAAGCCCACCAGCATCCACTGCGCCACCAGGGTCGCCTGGACGGCGAGCACCGCCTCGAACAGCGCGAGGTAGCGGTTCTCCGCCTCGGCGGCCGACCCGTGGTGCCGCTCGATGGCGACCTCGGCCAGGCGGCGCAGCAGGTCGGCGTCGTCGGTGGCCCGGGCGTACTGGAAGCTGCCGACCCGCAGGTGGCTGCTCGCCACCCGGGCCAGGACGGCGCCGGGCAGCAGGGTCTCGCGGCGGACCCGGCGGCCGGTCGCCACCACGGCGAGGGCGCGGGCGGTGGGGATGCCCAGGGCGTGCATCGCCTCGCTGATGACGTACTCGCGCAGCATCGGGCCCACCGCGGCGAGCCCGTCGCCGCCGCGGGCGAACGGCGTGCGCCCGGAGCCCTTCAGGTGCAGGTCCCGCACCCGGCCGGCCGGGTCGACCAGCTCGCCGAGCAGCAGCGCCCGGCCGTCGCCGAGCCGCGGGGTGAAGCCGCCGAACTGGTGGCCGGAGTAGGCCTGGGCGACCGGCCGTGCGCCGTCGGGGACCGCCGTGCCGACCAGCAGGCGCAGGCCCTCGGGCGCGCGCAGCGCGGCGGGGTCGAGGCCGAGCTCGGCGGCCAGCGGCTCGTTGAGCGCGAGCAGCCGCGGCTCGGGCGCCTCCTCGGCCTGCCACGGCAGGGCCATCTCCGGCAGCGCACGGGCGAAGCGGTCGTCGAGGTCGACTGTCGGTGCCGCAAGGTCGCTCACGCCTCGACGGTACGTCCGCGCGCGGCGGCGTGTCGGCTCGGCGACCACCCGGGCGCCGGGGTTCCACCCTGACCGCGGGATCAGGGACGGATCGGGGCGTCACCGGATGGTTCGCCGGCCCCGCCGTCGGCAGGCTGTGCCCATGACCGATGCCGCGCCGACCACCTCGCCCGCCGACCGCCCTGCCCCGCCGCCCGGCCCGCGTCCGGAGGCCCGGCGCAGCGGCACCGACCGGATGGCGGGTGGGGTCTGCGGTGGGCTCGCGCAGCACATCGGCGTCGACGCCGTCCTCTGGCGCGTGGGCTTCGTGGCGCTGACGCTCGTGGGGGGCAGCGGCGTCCTGCTCTACCTGCTGCTCTGGGTGCTGCTGCCCCCGCCCGCAGGCGGCCCCGACGAGGCGCTCAGCCCGTTCGAGCGGCTGGCCCGGCGGCTGCACGCCGCCGTCAACGGCTACCGGGCGACGCCGCCGCCCGTGTGATCGGCGATGCGGGCGCACTCCGCGCAGCGGGCCGGAACTTGATCGGCGGACCAGTCCCGGTCCGCGGTGGCGGTGACCAGCAGGCCGCAGACCGAGGACTCCAGGCCGTCGACCGCGGGCTTGGCCACGGCGTGCACCAGGTCGGGACCCGGCGCCTCGGCATCCCACGGGTCGCGACCGCTCCACACCACGGGCGTACCGGTCACGAAGAGGCTCGCTGTCATGCCAGAAGAGTGGCGACCCGAGATGACGGTCGGATGACGGTGCACCGAACATCCGGTGGAGATGGATCCGTTGCCTCCCACTGCCATGCTGACCGCCCGGACCATCCGTTCCCCGCAACCGCAAGGAGATCCGCGTGAGCATGCCCCCGGCCTCGTCGTCGCCGGCGCCGATGGTGGTGCCGAGGTTCTTCGTCAACCAGCGGATCACGCCGATGGTGAACCGGTACGAGATCCTCGCCGCCAACCCCGACGGGACCCCGGGCGCGCTGCTGGCGCTGGCCCAGCAGCGGCGGATGACGCTCAAGGAGGAGGTGGTCTTCTTCTCCGACGAGTCCAGGAGCCAGGCCGTCTTCTCGTTCAAGGCGCGGCAGCGGCTCGACGTGCACGCCCGGCACGACGTGCTCGACGAGTACGGCCGGGTGATCGGCAGCTTCAGCAAGAGGTTCGGTGCGAGCCTGCTCCGGTCGACCTGGGAGCTGTCGGCCCCGGGGCTCGAGGCCGTCGGGCGGGAGCGCCGCCCCGTCCTCGCCGTCGTCCGGCGCATCTGGGGAGCCATCCCCTACATCGGCGAGGTGTGGGTGCCCTTCGTCTTCCACTTCGACTTCACCGACTCCGCCACCGGCGCGCCGGTCCTGGTGAGCGAGCGCCAGAAGGCCGTCCGCGACCGGTACGACGTCACCGTGCCCGACCCGCGGCTGGACTTCCGCGTGGCTGCCTCGATGGCGGTGGCACTGGACGCGCTGCAGAGCCGCTGAGGCGGCGGGAAGCCTCCGCGCGCCGGCGGGGTTGCGCATGGCAACCGACGTGAAAGGCACCTCTCCATGCGCATCCCGCTGTCCGTCCTCGACCTCGCGCCGATCAACCGCGGCGAGACCGCGTCCAGCAGCATCGCCGCGAGCGTCGCCCTCGCCCAGCGGGCGGAGGAGCACGGCTACGAGCGCGTCTGGTACGCCGAGCACCACAACATGCCCCGGATCGCGTCGTCGGCCACCAGCGTCCTCATCTCGCACGTCGGCGCGCACACCCGCACGATCCGGCTCGGTGCCGGCGGCGTCATGCTGCCCAACCACTCGCCGCTGACCATCGCCGAGCAGTTCGGCACCCTCGACGCGATGTACCCCGGCCGGATCGACCTCGGCCTGGGCCGTGCGCCGGGCAGCGACCAGAACACCATGTACGCCCTGCGCCGCACTCCGGACTCCGCCGACCGCTTCCCGCAGGACGTGCTGGAGCTGCAGGCCTACCTGGCCGGCGAGACCCGGGTGGCCGGCGTCGACGCGATCCCGGGCAAGGGCTCGCGCGTCCCCCTCTACATCCTCGGCTCCTCCATGTTCGGCGCGACGCTGGCCGCCGCCCTCGGCCTGCCCTACGCGTTCGCCTCGCACTTCGCGCCGCAGATGCTCCAGCCCGCGGTCGAGGTCTACCGCCGCGAGTTCCAGCCCTCCGAGCAGCTGGACCGCCCGTACGTGATCGCCGGCATGAACGTCGTCGCCGCCGACACCGAGGACGCCGCCCGCGTGCAGCTGCAGGCGGTCAAGCGCAACCTCGCCATCGGGCTGTTCGGCCGGGGGCAGTCGCTGACCGACGAGCAGGCCGACCAGCTGCTGGCCCAGGGGGCCGGCCACCACGTCGAGGGGATGCTCACCCACACCGCCGTGGGTGTCCCGGGACAGCTCGCCGACCAGGTCGAGGGCTTCCGGAAGCTGGCCGACGCGGATGAGCTGATCATCGCCCACCAGTCCTCGACCGTGGAGGGCCGCCTCCGCTCGGTGGAGCTCCTGGCCCAGGCGCTGGAGGGCTGACCCGGAGATCAGTCGCCGTCGTCGGCGCAGATCTGGATCACCAGCCGACCACCCTGCACCTCGGCCTCGAGGTCGAGTTCCTCGCCGTCCCGGGTGAACTCGATCTCCGCCTCGTCGTCGTCGCTGTCGACCGAGGTCGACCAGTCGCCGGAGGAGCGGACGTCCACCGTCAGACCGCCCCCGTCCTCCAGCCGCAGGGTGACCTCACCGGCGTCGGTGACGACGTAGCGGCCGTCGGCGGACTCGGGCACCGGCTCGCAGCTCCCCGCCGCCGGACGCGGCACCTGGCCGGGGCTCGCGGCGCCCGGCGAGCCCGACGCGCCGGGGGAGCCCGACGTGCCCAGGGACGGCGAGTCGGGCGTGCTCTCCCCGGACGTCGGTGTGGCCGAGGTGGTCGTGGCCACGTCCTGCGGGTCGTCGTCGGTCCCGCAGCCGACGAGGACCGAGAGCGCGAAGGCCGGGAGGAGCACGGCGGACGAGGGTCGCATGGGCCCTCCTTACCCCTCCCGGGCGGCCGGTGCCAGGGGGACGGGGTTTGTCCGACCGGCCGATGCGGGCAGGCCGAGCCGGTGACCTACTCGATCGTGGCCCGTGACCCCGCGACCGGGGATCTGGGTGTCGCCACCCAGTCCCAGGCCTTCGCCGTCGGCAACAGCGTGCCCTTCGCACTGCCCGGCCACGGGGTCATCGCCACCCAGTCGATGGCCGAGCCCATGTACGGCGCGGTCGGCCTGGACCTGCTGCGCGGTGGCTTCACCGCGCAGGAGGTGCTCACCGCCCTCAGCAGCGTCGACCCCCAGCCGGAGCGCCGTCAGGTGGCCGTCCTGGGGGTCAACGGTGACCTCGCCGCCTACACCGGCGGGCAGTGCGTCGACGCGGCCGGCCACCTCGTGGGGGACACCTGCGTGGCGCTGGCCAACATGGCCACCTCCGAGCAGGTGTGGGAGTCGATGGTGGAGCGGTTCGAGAGCTCCGGCGGCCCGCTCGCGGAGCGGCTGCTCAGCGCCCTGCAGGCGGGGGAGGAGGCCGGCGGCGACTTCCGGGGCCGTCGCTCGGCCGCGATCATGGTGATCCGGGCGACCACCACCGGGCGCCCCTGGCACGACATGGTGGTCGATCTGCGGGTCGACGACGACGCCGACCCGATCACCGCGCTCGCCGATCTCCTGGTCACCCGCGCCCGCTACCAGGACGTCGTCCGCGCGTTCCAGCTCGCCATCGACGGCGACCCGGTCACCGCCGACCGGGAGCTGGAGCTGCTGCGGCCCATGGACGCCGTCACCGAGCCCGACCAGCTGATGTGGCGGGCGGTGGTCGCCGCACTGGCCGGCCGGGAGGAGGCCGCCCGGGAGATGCTCGTCGATCTCGCCTCCCGTTCGCCGCAGTTCGTGGAGGCTGCCCGGCGCTTCGGCAAGGCGGGGCTGATGCCGTCCGACGTCATCGAGCGGATCGTGCCGGCGCCCACCTGATCCGGGTCAGGAACCGCCCGCGGGCGGGCCCGGGTGCTCGGCGAGCAGCCGCCGCGGCGCCCGGCAGGCCCACGCCTCGGCCGCGAGCTCGGCCAGGTCCCGCTCGCCCAGCCGGTCCAGGCGGCACAGCACCGTCGGGTAGCCGTCGAAGTGCGAGGTCGTGAAGTACAGCTCCGGTTCCTCGGCGATGAGCGCGGCCTTCGCGCCCTCGTCGGGGACGTAGGCGGCGAGGACGGGTCCGGCCGGGGCCGCGTCGCCCAGCTCGGCGAGGTCCTTCTTCCCGAGCGGGCGCTCCCACACGAACGACCTGTCCCGCACCTTCCACTGCCGCCATCCGCGCGAGCTGCCCTCGCTGGTGGCCGGGAGCGCCAGGCACACCCGCGCCACGTCGTCCCAGGTCGCCATGCCCGGCACCGTAGGGCAGCCAGGCCCGCCGCGGCAGGGCCCCCGGCGCGGCTCAGCCGCCGGGGCCGGGATGGTCGTGCACGAGCCGGCGGGGAGCGCGGCTGGCCCACGCCTCGGCCACCAGCTCGGTGAGGGTCTCCTCGTCGAGGCGGTCGAGCCGGCACATGAGCGCCGGCCACCCGTCGAAGTGCGACGTCGTGAACCACACCCCGGGATCGTCGGCGAGCAGCGCCGCCTTGGCGCCCTCGTCGGGCACGTAGGCGACGAGCACGGGCCCGGTCGGTGCCGCCGCGCCGAGCTCGTCGAGGTCCGTGCGGTGCAGCGGCCGCTCCCGCACGAACGTCTTCCCGCGCACCAGCCACCGGCGCCGGCCGGAGGCCGAGACCGCCTCGGTGGTCGCGGGCAGCGCGAGGCACGCATGCGCCACGTCGTCCCAGGTCGGCATGGGGCGATCCGTTCCCCGCCGGGCCCGGCGGGACACCGGGCCGGTGTCAACCGTCCCCCCGACGGGGGACGGCCCTTTCCGGGCGCTGGAGTTCGCGTCCGCGCCGGTCGATGAGGGGTCGTGCACGCTGCTGACCCGCGCCCCTGACCCTGGCGGACTGGCGGGCGCCCCTGACCCCGGCGCCCCCAGCACGCGAGAGGCCCCCTCCGATCGACTCGGAGGGGGCCTCTCGCGCACGTCGTCCGGAGCACGACGTGGAGATCGCTCAGCTCTTCGGGCGGGCCCCCGCGCGCAGGGCGCCGAGCAGGTCGTGGTTCAGCCGGGAGATGGTCTCCATCGAGATGCCCTTCGGGCAGGCCGCGGAGCACTCGCCGATGTTGGTGCAGCCACCGAAGCCCTCACGGTCCTGCTGGGCGACCATGTTGACCACGCGGTCGTTGCGCTCGGGCTGGCCCTGGGGGAGCAGCCCGAGGTGGGTGACCTTGGCGGCGGTGAACAGCATCGAGGAGGCGTTCGGGCAGGCCGCCACGCAGGCGCCGCAGCCGATGCAGGTCGCGGCGTCGAACGCGTTGTCGGCGTCCTTCTTCGGCACTGGGCTGGCGTGCGCCTCGGGCGCGGTGCCGGTCGGGACGCTGATGTAGCCGCCGGCCTGGATGATCCGGTCGAGCGCCCGCCGGTCGACGGCGAGGTCCTTGATGATCGGGAACGCCGTGGCCCGCCAGGGCTCGACGTCGATCGTGTCGCCGTCCTTGAACGAGCGCATGTGCAGCTGGCACGTGGTCGTCTGCTGCGGGCCGTGCGCCATGCCGTTGATCACGACGCCGCACATGCCGCAGATGCCCTCGCGGCAGTCGTGGTCGAAGGCGACCGGGTCGTCGCCCTGCATGATCAGCTGCTCGTTGAGCACGTCGAGCATCTCCAGGAACGACATGTCCGGGGAGATGTCGGTGACCTTGTAGGTCACCATCTTGCCCTTGACCGTCGGCCCCTGCTGGCGCCAGACGCGCAGCGTCAGGTTCATGCCGCGCTTGCCCGCGCCGGGGTCGCCGACGCTGGAGCGCATCGTGTCTTCGTGTGTCGCTGTCACTTGTAGCTCCGCTGGGCGAGGTGGACGTACTCGTACTGGAGGTCTTCCTTGTGGAGGACCGGCGGCTGACCCTCCGGCGTCCACTCCCAGGCCGCGACGTAGGCGAAGTTCTCGTCGTCGCGCAGCGCCTCGCCCTCGGGGGTCTGGCTCTCCGCACGGAAGTGCCCGCCGCAGCTCTCCCGGCGGTGCAGTGCGTCGATGCACATGAGCTCGCCGAGCTCGATGAAGTCGGCGACGCGGCCGGCGTGCTCCAGGGTCTGGTTGAACGAGTGCCAGTCGCCGGAGACCTTGAGGTTGCTCCAGAACTCCTGACGGATCTCGCGGATGCGGTCGATGGCCTTGCGCAGACCCTCGTCCGTGCGCTCCATGCCGCACAGGTCCCACATCAGCTGGCCGAGCTCGCGGTGGAAGGACGCCGGGGTCCGGTTGCCGTTGATGCTCAGCAGCTTCTGCACCTGCTCCTGGACGCCCGTCAGCGCTTCGACGGCGGCCGGGTGGCTCTCGTCGACCTTCTCGAAGGGCCCGTCGGCGAGATAGCTGCTGATCGTCGACGGGAGCACGAAGTAGCCGTCGGCGAGCCCCTGCATGAGCGCGCTGGCGCCCAGCCGGTTCGCCCCGTGGTCGGAGAAGTTCGCCTCGCCGATCACGAACATGCCGGGGATCGTGGACTGCAGGTCGTAGTCGACCCACAGGCCGCCCATCGTGTAGTGCACGGCGGGGTAGATGCGCATCGGGACCGCGTAGGGGTCCTCGCCCGTGATCTGGGCGTACATGTCGAAGAGGTTGCCGTACTTGGCCTCGACCGCCGGGCGGCCCAGCCGCTCGATCGCCTCGGCGAAGTCCAGGTAGACACCCAGCCCGCCGGGGCCGACGCCGCGGCCCTCGTCGCAGACGTTCTTCGCCTGGCGCGAGGCGATGTCGCGGGGCACCAGGTTGCCGAAGGCCGGGTAGAGGCGCTCGAGGTAGTAGTCGCGCTCCGACTCCGGGATCTCGCGGGGGTCCCGGGTGTCACCGCGCTCCTTGGGCACCCACACGCGGCCGTCGTTGCGCAGCGACTCCGACATCAGGGTCAGCTTGGACTGGTAGTCGCCCTTGACCGGGATGCAGGTCGGGTGGATCTGGGTGTAGCAGGGGTTGGCGAAGTACGCGCCCCGCTTGTGCGCCCGCCAGATCGCCGTGGTGTTCGAGCCCTTGGCGTTGGTCGAGAGGTAGAAGACGTTGCCGTACCCGCCGCTGGCGATGACGACGGCGTCGGCGAAGTGGGTGCTGATCTCGCCGGTGACCAGGTCGCGGGCGACGATGCCGCGGGCGCGGCCGTCGACGACGATCAGGTCGAGCATCTCGGTGCGCGCGTTCTGCTCGACGGTGCCGGCCGCGATCTGCCGCTCGAGGGCCTGGTAGGCGCCGTAGAGCAGCTGCTGGCCCGTCTGGCCGCGGGCGTAGAAGGTGCGCGACACCTGGGTGCCACCGAAGGACCGGTTGTCGAGCAGGCCGCCGTACTCGCGGGCGAAGGGCACGCCCTGGGCGACCGCCTGGTCGATGATGTTGACGCTGACCTCGGCGAGGCGGTGCACGTTGTTCTCGCGCGACCGGAAGTCGCCGCCCTTGACCGTGTCGTAGAACAGCCGGTGCACGCTGTCGCCGTCGTTGCGGTAGTTCTTGGCGGCGTTGATACCGCCCTGCGCGGCGACGCTGTGCGCGCGGCGCGGGCTGTCCTGGTACCAGAAGGACTTCACGTTGTAGCCGGCCTCGCCGAGCGTCGCGGCGGCCGAGCCACCGGCCAGGCCGGTGCCGACGACGATGATCGTCAGCTTGCGGCGGTTCGCCGGGTTGACCAGCCGGCCACGGAACTTGCGCTCGCTCCAGCGCTCGCCGATCGGCACGTCCATGGGTGCCTTGGTGTCGGCGATCGGGTCGCCTTCGGTGAAGAGTTCGAGAGGCATGCCTGGGAATCCTTAGTCGATCAGACCGAAGAGGATGGCGAAGGGCGTCAGCAGGAAGCCGACGGTCAGGACCGTCGCGATCGCGGTGGCGGTGTAGTTGACGGTCACCTCTCGGCGGCGGTTGCTCTGCCCGAGGGTCTGGGTGGCGCTCCAGATGCCGTGGCGGAGGTGCATGCCCACGAGGATCACCGAGATGGCGTAGAAGATCGTGACGACCGGGTTCTGGAAGCTGGCCAGCAGGCGCTCGTACGGCTCGCTGTCGTGACCGGCCGCGTTCGCCGTGCCCAGCGTGAGGTCGAGGATGTGGAAGATGATGAAGGCCAGGATGATGACGCCGCCCCAGCGCATCGTCCGCGAGGCGTAGCTCTGGGCCACGGCCTTCTTGGTGACGTAGCCCTGCGGGCGGGCCCGCTTGGCCTGCCGCCAGAGCGACACCGCGGCCCAGATGTGCGCGATGACGGCGGTCAGCAGCACGATGCGGATGAGCCACAACAGGGTGTCGCCCGGCAGGGCCGGATTGCCCACCGTGCGCAGCCAGCTCGAGTAGTGGTTGAAGTCCTCGGCGCCGGAGAAGGCCTTGAGGTTCCCGATCATGTGCACGATCAGGTAGAGCACCAGGATGATGCCGCTGATCGCCATGACGGCCTTCTTGAAGACCGAGGTGGTCTTCGCCGCCTTCGGCGTCCTGCGCTGCGTCGAGTCCGTAACCGTCACCACGGCGTCCAAGCTAGGACCTTCCTCGTCCGGCCACCACGTTAACGCGCGGTGACACACCTCTCGTAAGGGTTGCCTTACCGCGTGGGGGGTCGTTCACTGTCCGGTCGGGCCGATTTCCGCGTCAGCCCGCCGTGCGCCGGCCCCGTCCGCCGCCTGTCCGCATGGGGAAGAGTGACGGCATGCCTGGACCCACCCGCGGCTTCCTGGGCCGCCGCCGCGACAGCGATGCCCGCCTGCCACCCGGTCAGTACGACGCCGGGTCCGACTGGCCGGTGCTCACGGCCGAGCCCACGCCGCGCATCGCGCCGGAGACGTGGTCCATCACCGTGGACGGCGCGGTCGAGGCGCCCACGACGTGGGACTGGGACCAGGCGCACGCGCTGCCCCGGTCGGAGTACCGGGGAGACATCCACTGCGTGACGACCTGGTCGAAGTTCGGCACCTGGTTCGCCGGTGTCAGCGTCGACGTCCTGCTCGAGGCCGCGCGCCCGACCGCCGGGGCGCGGTTCGTCATGGCGACGTCGAAGACCGGGTACACGACGAACCTGCCGCTGGAGCACATCAGCGGCGGCAAGGCGTGGATCGTCTGGGAGTACGACGGGAAGCCGCTGCCGGTCGAGCACGGCGGGCCGGTCCGGCTGCTGGTCCCGCACCTGTACTTCTGGAAGAGCGCCAAGTGGATCAGCAAGCTCACGCTGCTCCAGCGCGACCAGCCCGGCTTCTGGGAGCAGAACGGCTACCACGACCTGGGCGATCCCTGGCGCCAGCAGCGGTACCAGGGTGACTGAGGACGCCGGCCTGCTGGGTGCCGGCGTCCCCTCGGCGCCGGCGGGCGGCTGGCGGACGGCGACGGTCGCGGGCGTGCGGCGCCCGATCCAGCGCTCGGTCGAGCTGCGGCTGGACGTGCACGACCGCGTGGACCACCTGCCCGGCCAGCACTACGTCGTGCGGCTGACCGCCGAGGACGGCTACACCGCTCAGCGCTCGTACTCGGTCGCGTCGGCCCCCGGCGACCCGCTGGTCGAGTTGTTCGTCGAGCGGCTGGACGACGGCGAGGTGTCGACCCACCTCGCCGACGTCGTCGAGCCCGGCGACGAGCTGGAGGTGCGCGGGCCGATCGGGGGCTGGTTCGTGTGGGACGGCGAGACCCCCGCGCTGCTGGTCGCCGGCGGCTCCGGCGTCGTCCCGTTCGTGTCGATGCTGCGGCACGCCCGCGCGATCGGGCGCGAGGACCTGCTGCGCATCGCCGTCTCCGTGCGCGCCCTGGCCCAGCTGCCCTACGCCGACGAGCTGGCCGCGGCCGGTGCGCTGATCGCCCTCACCCGCGAGCAGCACGGCATCCGCCCGCCCGGCCGCCTGGGCGCCGAGGAGCTGCTCCCGCTGTGGGAGCCCGACCAGACCGTCTACGTGTGCGGCTCGGCGTCGTTCGCCGAGGCGGCCACCCAGCTGCTGGTGGCATCGGGCCGGCCGGCGTCGTCGATCCGGGTGGAGCGCTTCGGCCCCAGCGGCGGGGCGGCCTGACCTGCGGCATCGTGACGGCATGACGACGACCGCCCCGCATCCGTCCCCGGCCCTCGACCCGGAACTGGTGTCCCGCCTGTCCGCGCTGGTCACCGCAGCACCCGGGCGCCCACGGCAGGCGTCGCACGCACCGTTCACCGGTGCGCTCATCGGTGAGGTGCCCACCTGCACCGCCGAGGACGTCGCGGAGGCGCAGCGCCGGGCACGGGCGGCGCAGGTGGCGTGGGCCGCGCGTCCCCTGGCGGAGCGGCGGGCGGTCATGCTCCGGTACCACGACCTCGTCCTGGAGCGGCAGGAGCAGATCCTCGACATCACGCAGGCCGAGACCGGCAAGAACCGGGTCGCCGCCTTCGAGGAGCTGGCCGACGTCGCCATGACCGCGCGGTACTACGCGAACACCGCCGCCAAGCACCTCCGCCCGACCCGCAGGCAGGGCGCGCTGCCGGTGCTGACCCGCACCGTCGAACACCACCACCCCAAGGGCCTGGTCGGCGTCATCAGCCCGTGGAACTACCCGCTGACCCTCGCGGTGTCCGACGCCATCCCCGCGCTGCTGGCCGGCAACGGCATCGTGCTCAAGCCCGACGCCCAGACGCCGTTCACCGCGCTGATCGCCGTAGAGCTGCTCTACGAGGCCGGTCTGCCCCGCGACCTGCTGCAGGTGGTCACCGGCGCGGGCAAGGTGCTCGGGACGCCGCTGATCGAGGGCGTGGAGTACCTGATGTTCACCGGCTCCACCGCGACCGGCCGGATCGTCGCCGAGCAGTGCGCACGCCGGCTGATCGGCTTCTCCGCCGAGCTCGGTGGCAAGAACCCGATGATCGTGCTGGCCGACGCCGACCTGGACAAGGCGGTCGAGGGCGCGATCCGGGCCTGCTTCTCCAACTCCGGCCAGCTGTGCATCAGCGTCGAGCGGATGTACGTCGAGGACGCGATCTACGACCGGTTCGTGCCCGCGTTCGCCGAGCGGGTGGGGAAGATGGCGCTGGGCGCGGGGCTGGACTGGGACGCCGACATGGGCTCGCTGGTCAGCTCCGACCAGCTCGACGTCGTCACCCGGCACGTCGACGACGCCGTCGCCAAGGGCGCGCGCGTGCTGGCCGGCGGCAGGCCGAGGCCGGACCTGGGCCCGCTGTTCTACGAGCCGACGGTGCTCGAGGGCGTGACCGACGGGATGGAGCTGGCCCGGAACGAGACCTTCGGGCCGGTGGTCGCGGTGACGCGGGTCGCCGACGCCGAGGAGGCGGTGCGCCGGGCCAACGACACCGACTACGGCCTCAACGCCAGCATCTGGACCAGCCCGCGGCGCGGAGCCGAGCTGGCGACCCGCGTGCAGGCCGGCACCGTCAACGTCAACGAGGGCTATGCCGCGGCCTGGGCCTCCCACGACGCACCGATGGGGGGCATGAAGGACTCCGGGGTGGGCCGGCGGCACGGCCGCGAAGGGATCCTCAAGTACACGGAGTCGCAGACCGTCGCCGTCCAGCGGGGGATGCCGATCGGCCCGATGCCCGGGCAGCCGCTGGAGAAGTACGCGTCGGTGATGACCACCGGCCTCAAGCTGCTGAAGCGGGTGCCCTTCCTCAAGTGAGGCCGGGGGCGTGCGGCGTCAGCGGTCCCGGCGGCGGAGCGCGGCGAAGTCGCGCCCGTGCGGGAGCCCGGCGACCAGTTCCAGCAGCGCGTCGTGCAGCCGGCCGTTGGTGGCCAGCACGGAGCCGTCGCCGCGCAGCACGTCGCGCCCCGAGAGGTCGGTGACCCGGCCACCGGCCTCACCGACGAGCAGGGGGAGGACGGCGAGGTCCTCGTAGCCCATCGGGGCGCCGGCGATCACCAGTGCGTCGGCGAGCCCGGTGGCGAGGTCGACGTCGCCCTTGGTCCAGGGCTGGAGGTAGAGCTCGCGGTGCAGCGTGAGGAGCAGCTCCTCCGACCACGCCAGCGGGTTGAGCATCTCGACCACGGCGCCGCGCAGCCGCACGTGGTCGTTGACCCGCACCTGGCGTACCGGCCGGCCGGCCAGCGCGTGCCAGCACCCCAGCCCCCGGCCGGCGTAGAGGACCTCGTCGCTCATCGGGTAGCCGGCCACCGCGACGACCGGCCCCTCGGCGTCCTCGACCGACAGCAGCACGTTGAACGTCGGCACCCGCTGGGCGAAGAGGCTGGTGCCGTTGATCGGGTCGAGCACCCAGCGGCGGCCGTCGGTGCCGGCCGAGATCTCCGACTCCTTCCCCAGCACCGCGTCGTCGGGGTACCGGGCGGCGATGCGGGTGCGCAGCAGCCGCTCCACCTCCACCTCGACCGGGATGGCACCGCCGGCCGCGGTGCGCGGGCTCGCGACGGAGAACCACCGGGCCGCCAGGCCGCCGGCCTCCTCGACCAGCTCCACGGCGTACTCGAGCAGGTCGCGGTCCACGGTCGCTGATCCTGCTGGTTCGCGGGTCCGGGGGCGAGCCGACGTGTCAGGCCGGGCCCGCCCCGGGTAGTGCCGCGCGAGCAGCGGCGCGCGGTTCCCGGCCCGGTGTCCGATGCGAAGGAGATGGCGTGGACGAGCAGGACCGGAAGCGTGCCGAGCTCGGCGAGAGCGACGCCCCGGCCGAGGACGAGATCGCCCAGGCGTTCGACAAGATCGTCAGCGAGGGGGCGCAGCGCCTGCACCGCCGGTGGCGGGAGGTGCTGGCCACCGGGCTGGCAGGTGGGCTCGAGGTGGCCGTGGGGGTGCTGGCCCTGCTGGCGGTCCTGGCGGCGACGGGCAGCGAACTGCTGGCGGGCCTCGCGTTCAGCATCGGCTTCATCGCGCTGATGCTGGGCCGCAGCGAGCTGTTCACCGAGGGCTTCCTGGTCCCCGTCACCGCCGTCTTCGCCCGTCGGGCGAGCGGCGCGCAACTGGCCAAGCTGTGGGCCGGGACGCTGGTGGCCAACCTCGTCGGGGGCTGGCTGGTGATGTGGCTGGTCGTACAGGGCTTCCCCGACCTGACCAGCACCGCGGTCGAGTCGGCAGTCCACTTCGTCGAGGCGCCGCTGAACCTGCAGTCGGTCTGCCTGGCCTTCCTGGGCGGCAGCGTCATCACGCTGATGACCCGGATGCAGCACGGCGCCCACTCCGAGGGCGGGAAGATCGTCGCCTCCGTCATCGGCGGCTTCCTGCTCGCCGGGCTGCAGTTGTTCCACTCGATCCTGGACTCGCTGCTCATCTTCGGTGCCCTGCACGCCGGCGCCCCCTTCGGCTACGGCGACTGGCTGGCCTGGTTCTGGTACACGGCCCTGCTGAACATGGCCGGGGGGCTGCTCGTCGTGACCATGATCCGGCTCGTGCGGAGCAAGGAGCTCATCGAGCGGGAACGGGCGCAGGTGCGTCGGGGGCAGTAGGGGCGCGCCTCTTCCGCCGGAGGCTGCCGGCTGGCCATGCTGTCGCCCGTGATCGAGGTCGTGGCGCTGACCAAGGAGTACCGCTCCCGCGTCGCCGTCTCCGACCTCACCGTCACGATCCATCCGGGCCGCGTCACGGGCTTCCTCGGGCCCAACGGCTCGGGCAAGACGACGACGATGCGCTGCGTCCTGGGGCTCACCCGGCCCACCTCGGGGACGACGCGGGTGCTCGGCCGGCCGTACCGGGAGCTGGCCCACCCGATGCGGCGGGTCGGCGCGCTGATCGACCCGCGGGCCCGTCATCCCGGGCGCACCGCCTACGCCCACCTGCTGGCGCTGGCCCGGAGCAACGCCCTGCCGGCCCACCGGGTGGACGACGTCGTCGAGCTGGTCGGGCTGGACAGCGTCGCCCACGAGCGGGTGCGCGGCTTCTCCCTCGGCATGGGGCAGCGGCTCGGCATCGCGGCCGCGCTGCTCGGCGACCCCGACGTCCTGCTCCTGGACGAGCCGGTCAACGGGCTGGACCCCGAGGGGATCCGCTGGGTGCGCGAGCTGCTGCGCGACCTCGCCGACGAGGGCCGCACCGTGCTGGTCTCCAGTCACCTGATGAGCGAGATGGAGGACACCGCCGACCACCTGGTGGTGCTCGGGCGGGGCCGGCTGCTGGCCGACGTCCCGATGCAGGACCTCCTGGGCGCGCACTCCGCCGTCCGGGTGCGCAGCCCGCAGGCGCCGGTGCTCGCCGCGGCGCTGCAGCGCGCCGGCGCCACCATCGAGCTGCAGATCGACGGCTCGCTGCGAGTGGAGGGCCTGGACACCGACCAGGTGGGCGACGTCGCCTTCCTCTCCGGCGTCCGGGTGCACGAGCTGACCCGGGTGACCGCCTCGCTGGAGGCCGCCTACCTCGGCCTCACCGGCGACGAGGTCGAGTACCGGGCGGCCGCCCCGTGAGCCGGGGCGTCCCGTTCTCGGCGGTGCTGCGCAGCGAGTGGACCAAGCTGTGGTCGGTGCGCTCCACCGGGTGGGCCACGGCGGTGTTCGTGCTCGCCGTCGGTGCCGCCGGGGCGCTGGCCGCCGCGGGGACCGACACCGCGGACCGGCCCGAGACCGCCGTCCAGACGGCGCTGATCGGTTTCGGGTTCGGTCAGCTGGCCCTGCTGGTGGTCGGGGTGCTCGCCGTCACCGCGGAGTTCGCCTCGGGCAGCGCGGTCAGCACGCTCACCGCCGTCCCCCGGCGCACCCGGCTGCTCCTGGCCAAGACGGTCGCCGTCGCCGCGTGGTGCCTGCTGCTCGGCGTCGTGCTCGCCGCCGGCTGCTTCCTGGCCGCCCGCACGCTCACCGCCGTCCCCGGTGGCGTCGCGCCCACCGATCCGGCCGTACTGCGCACCCTCGGCCTGCAGGTGGTGGCCACGGCGCTGGTCGGCGTGCTCGGCGTGGCCCTCGGTGCGGTGCTGCGGTCCACGGCCGGCGCCGTCATGGTGGGGACGGCGCTGGTGCTCGTCCTGCCGCCCGTGCTCGCGCTGTCCGGTCCGCGGTGGGCCGAGCGGCTGTCGCAGGCGCTGCCCATGCTGCGGGTGGGGCAGGACGCCTTCTTCTCGGTGCCGACGAGCTGGCCGGTGGGGATGGGCGTCGTGGCGGCCTGGGCCGTCGGGGCCTGGGTCGTGGGCGCCGTGCTGCTGGAACGCCGGGACGTCTAGCGCGGACGACCAGCGCCGACGTCCAGCGCCGACGTCTGACGCCGCCCGAAGGCGACCGCCCGGAACGCGTCGAACAGCGGCGGCGGGGTGGGGGAGGACCACATCTGGTTGGTCAGCAGCACCGCCGACACCCCCGTGCGCGGATCGGTCCACCACGAGCTGCCCAGCCCGCCGTCCCAGCCGTAGGAGCCGGCCGAGCGCCCGCCGGGCTCGTCGGTGCGGCGCACGCCCAGCCCCAGGCCCCAGCCGCCGCCCTCGTCGTCCACCGGGCCGACCTGCCCGGTCAGCATCTCGGCCACGGTGGCCTCCCGGAGGACCGGCCGGCCGTCCGGTGCCCGCCCACCCCGCCGCAGCATCGCGGCGACGGCCGCCAGGTCGTCGACCGTGGAGACCAGCCCGTCGCCGCCGTCGGGGAAGGCGGGGGGCCGGCTCCACTGCCCGTCGGGCGGGTCGAAGCACTCCCGCCGGCCGTGCTCGTCCGGCGGCGTCCAGTGCGGACCCAGCCGGTCCCGCGCGGAGGGGGGCACGCCGAAGCCCGTGTCCGACAGGCCCAGCGGCTCCAGGACCCGCTCGGCGAGCACCTCCGGCAGCGGCCGGCCGGCCGCCCGGGCCACCAGGACGCCCAGGACCGAGCCCCCGAGGTGGTACAGCCAGCGCTCGCCCGGCTGGTACGCCAGCGGCACCGTGGCCACCCGGCGCAGCCACTCGTCCGGCGGCGGTGCGGCCTGCGGCTGCGGCGGGCCGGCCGGCAGACCGGTGGCCGCCAGTGCGGCCACGGTCGGGGTCGGCCAGGGAGCGGTGAAGTCCATCCCGAGTCCCAGCCGGAAGGTCAGGACGTCCCGCACGGTGATCGGCCGGCGGGCCGGCACGGTGCCGGCCGACGCGTCGGCCGGGTCGGCCAGCACCACCCGGCCGGCCAGCTCGGGCAGGTGCGGGTCCACCGGGCCGTCGAGGTCGAGGAGACCGGCGTCGACGAGGGCCAGGGCCGCGACGGCGACCACCGGCTTGGTGGTGGAGGAGAGCCGGAAGACGGCGTCGGGGCGCACCGCGTCGTCCCCGCCGGGGGTGTGCGTGCCCGCGGCACCCACGGCGACCTCGTCGCCGCGGTCCACCCGCCAGGCCGCCCCGGGCACCTGCCCGTCGGCCACCGCTGTGGCGACCACCGCCTCGACGTCCGCTGCCAGCCCCATGCGTCTGCTCCCTGCCCCGGTGGATGTGCAGTACCGACCAGCCGGCGGTCCTGGACTCATCGGTGGCCGCGGCGGGGTCAGCCGCGGGCCGCGCTGGCGATCGCGGCCAGGTACCGCTGCGTCCCCAGCCGCTGCAGCGCCAGGCTCAGCGGCCCGGCCAGCCGGGCCGCGGGGGAGGCGAGGCGGAAGAACACCCGGATCTCGTAGACGACGTCGCCGTCGGGCAGCAGACGCACGGTGAAGCGCTCCTCGCCGCTCTCCGGGTGCCCGGCCAGGGTGCCGTAGGAGAACCCGCGCTCGTCGCCCCCGGTCTGCGACCAGACCACCCGGCAGGGCAGGTCGTAGCCGAGGCGGAGAACGCCCGCGGTGAGGACGACGACGGTGCCGGGCCGCTGCGCCGGACCGTCGGCGCGCACCCGGAACCCGATGCTGCGCTGGGCGCGCCAGTCGAACACGGCCGCGACCGCGCGCTCGAAGTCCGCCCGGCCTGAGCCGACGACCCGCGAGTGGACGGCCGAGCGGTAGCCACCGGGGAACGCCGCCGCACCCGTGCCGCCGACCTCGGCGTAGTTGAACGGCGCGTCGGCCAGGGCCGCGGGATCGGTCGCGCGCAGGAGTCCCACGTCGTGCAGTCTCGCCCCGCCCGGGACCGGGCGCCCGGCTGGCAGGCTGCCGGCATGGAGATGATCCCGATCGGCCGCGTCGCCTCTCCCCGTACCGAGCCGCTGGACGACGACTGGGACACCGTGACGGCGACGATCACGCTCGATGCCGACCGGTTCACCGCCGATGTCCTCGAGGGCCTGTCGGAGTTCTCGCACGTGGAGGTGGTGTTCGTCTTCGATCGGGTGGACCCGGCCGGGGTGGAACTGCGGGCACGGCACCCGCGGAACAACCCGGACTGGCCGCGGGTCGGCATCTTCGCCCAGCGCGCGAAGGGCCGGCCCAACCGGATCGGGGTCAGCGTGTGCCGGCTGCTCGGGGTCGAGGGGCTGACGCTGACGGTGCACGCGCTGGACGCGATCGACGGCACGCCGGTCCTCGACGTGAAGCCGTACCTGGCCGAGTTCGCACCGCGCGGCGAGGTCCGGCAGCCGGCTTGGTCGCACGAGTTGATGTCGGGGTACTGGCGGTCCGCCGACCGGTAGGGTCGCCCGCACTGTGCTCGCCGCCGTCACCGCCACCCGCTACGTCACCCCGCTGCGCGAGGGTGGCTCGCTGCCGGGGCTCATGGAGGCCGACGACCTCGGCACCTACGTGGTGAAGTGGCGGGCGGCCGGGCAGGGCGTCAACGTGCTCGTCGCCGAGGTGGTCTGCGGCGAGCTGGCCCGCGCGCTGGGGCTGCCGGTGCCTGCGCTGGTGACCGTGGACGTCGCGCCGGAGCTCGCCGTGGGGGAGCCGGATGTCGAGGTGCAGGAGCTGCTGCAGCGCTCCGCCGGCACGAACCTCGGCCTGGACTACCTGCCCGGGGCGCTGGACTTCGAGGCCGGCGCCGACGGTGTCGACGGCGGGCTCGCCGGGCGGGTGCTGTGGTTCGACGCGCTGATCGGCAACGTCGACCGCTCCTGGCGGAACCCGAACATGCTCTTCTGGCACGACCGGCTGCAGCTGATCGACCACGGCGCCGCGCTGACCTTCCACCACCACTGGCCGGGTGCGGCTGCCGCGGTGGCCCGGCCCTACGACTCGTCGGCGCACGCGCTGATCGAGTGCGCGCCCGACGTGCCCGCCGCCGACGCCGCGCTGGCTCCACTGGTCACCCGCGAGCTGCTCACCGGCGTGCTGGCGCAGGTGCCCGGCGAGTGGCTGCAGGGCGAGCCGCCCGAGGAGCTGCGGGTGCGCTACGTCGAGCAGCTGCTGGCCCGGCTGGCCGCCCGCGACGCCTGGCTGCCCGGGCTGGTCGCGGCCGCCGAGGCCGGGGGAGGGGGCCGGCGCCGGACGCCGCGGGGGGAGAACCGCCCGTCGTGGCTGGGCCCGCCGCCGCCGGAAGGGGTCACCCAGCGATGAGGGGCGAACCGCTGCGATGGGCACGGCGATGAGCGCGACGACACCCAGGGAGACCTTCGAGTACGCGGTGCTGCGGGTCGTGCCGCGCGTCGACCGCGGGGAGTTCCACAACGCCGGCGTCCTCGTCTACTGCCGCCAGCGCGATTACCTCGGCTCGCGGGTGCACCTCGACCCCGAGCGGCTGCGCGCGCTGGACCCGACGGCCGACGCCGCCGCGATCGGCCGGGCGCTGCAGGCGGCGGCGGACGTGTGCGCCGCCGATCCGGGCGCGGGTGCGGCCGGCCGCGAGGCGCTCGGCTCGCGGTTCCGCTGGCTGACCGCGCCGCGCAGCACCGTCATCCAGCCCGGGCCGGTGCACACCGGGCTCACCGCCGACCCCGATGCCGAGGCCGACCGGCTGTTCCGACTGCTGGTGCTGCCCGTCGAGGGCTGACGGTGTCCCGCCGGGCGCAGCTCCGCACCGGGGCCTACGCGGCCGCCCTGCTGGCGGGCCTGTCGGCGATGGTCACCCTCCACTGGACCGCCGGCGGGACCTGGCTGCTCGACACCGTCGGCGGGGCCATGGAGGACCTCGCCCGCCGGGCGGACGCCGCCGCGGTGGCGGTCGGTCTCGCGGTCGTGGTCCTCAAGCTGGCCGGGTGCGCCCTGGCGCTGGCGCTGGTCCGGCCCTGGGGCCGCCGGCTGCCCGCGGGCGCCCTCGAACGGACCGCGCTCGCGGCCGGCGTCCTGCTGACCCTCTACGGAGGGGCGCTCGTCGCGGTCGGAGCCCTCGCGCTGGCCGGTGTCTTCGGGACGGTGGCCGATCCGACGGCGTTGCGGTGGCACGTCCTCTTCTGGGACCCGTGGTTCCTGCTGTGGGGGGCGGCGCTGGTGCTCGCCGCGTCGGCCCGGCGTCGGCTGCGTGCCGAGACGGCCGCGCGTGGTCCGGCTCCTCCGCCACGTCGGCGATCGCGGCGCCGGCCCCGGAAGCGCGACCGCGCCTCCCCGCCGGGAGCGGGGAGGCGCGGTGCTACCGGGGGACGGTGATCACTTCAGCGTGAACGTGATCGTCGTGGCGTTGCCGAGCACGTCGTAGGCGACCAGCGTGTTCTCGCCCCTGACGGCACCGAAGGTGCCGGGCTTGACGAAGTTGACGTCGGACCAGGCGTTGTTGCTGAGGTCCTTGACGGTGCCGTTGATCTCGACCCTGTCGACCTTCGCGGCGTCGTGGAGCTTGAAGCTGATCCGGTTGTAGCCGCGGCGGGTCTCGACCGTGTAGCGCGCGCCCTCCTTGACGGTCACCCGGGGTCCGGTGCCGTCCAGCGTGAACGTCATGGTCTCGGTGTTGCCCGCGACGTCGTACACGACGATCGTGTTCTTGCCCTCGACGGCGCCGAAGACGCCGGGCTTGACGAAGTTGACGTCGGACCAGGCGTTGTTGCTGAGGTCCTTGACGGTGCCGTTGATCTCGACCTTGTCGATCTTGCCGGCGTCGTAGAGCTTGAACGAGACGACGCCGAAGACGTCGCCGCTGCGGGTGGTGAAGCCCGCCCCTTCCTTCACGGTGATCGTCGGGCGGGTCGTGTCCGGGATCTTCTCGAGCGTGACGGTGAACCTCGGGTTGGAGAAGTACGACGCGGCCGCGGTGGTGTCCATCCAGTAGGCGCCGTCGCGCTCGGTGACCGCGATGGCGCCGCCGTCGGCAGCGGTCACCGAAGCCACGCGGTAGCCGGCGGGAGCGGCGATGCGGACACCGATCTCGTCGGGGATGTGCCGGATGGAGCCGTAGCCGGTCTGCTGGAACGCCTCGTACCTGCCCTCGCCCCCGCTGAACTGGTACTCGGTGGCCGGGTACCACGTGTCGCCGGAACCGAACTCGACCGAGGTGAGCCCGCTGGCGACGGTCCCGTCGGCGTACCGGACGTCGGCAACGGCGCGCAGCGCCGTCATGCCGACGAGACGCTGCTCGCCGTCCGCGTCGACCGTGAGGGAGAGCTCGCCGGACGCCGCGCCCTGGTAGCTCACGATGGGCAGGCGCTCGATGTCGTCGGCGCTGGCCGCGCCGGTGGCGTCGAAGAACACCTCGTTCGCCGGGTTGTTGGGCGCGGTGAGGTAGACCGTCGCCGCGCCGACGGGGATGTTCTCGAACACGTAGTCGCCGTCGGCGTTCGCGCTCGCCCAGTAGCGCTTCCCGTCCGACGCGACGAGCCACCCGGTGTAGCTGGTCCTCTTGCTGTCGGTGGTGCCGTCGCGGGCGGTCTTCGACGGGTCGAAGATGCCGTCCGCGTAACGGTCGTCGAACCGGGTGATGGTGACGGTGCCGGTGTTCGGGTCGCTGTCCTCGGCTGCCATCGCCGGCAGCGGCGCGGCGACGATCGCCACGGCGACGCCGGTCGCTGCGATGCCGTAATTGGAGACAGGTCGCATGGAGTGCTCCCAAGGTCGGGGTGCCAGGGGGATAGGCGCGGGGCCCGCTCGGAAGCTAGCCAGGCGGCGGGAGCGGTCGTCAGGGCTTCGCGGCGATGTTCACGAGTTCGCCGTCGCCCGTTCCGTGCCTCGCTCTGCGGGTGTCGGGAAGGCGAACCGACCGCGTCCTGTCCGGTCGGTCGCCGACGCATCGTCCCTGGTCAGAGGACCGGCTGCCGGGGCGGTCCTGTCGGTGGGGCCCGGTAGACCGGCGGCATGACGATCTACGCGGTGGCCGTGAGCGCGCACGACCTCGGGCGCGCCCGCGCCTTCTACGAACCGCTCGGCTTCCGGTTCCCCGCGTCCACTTCCGACGACCCGCACCCGGAGGCACAGGACGACTCCGGCGTGCGGCTGATGATCGACGACGCGGACGTCATGACCGACCTCTACGGCGAGCCACCCCGGCCCGGCACGGTCGCCGGCTTCGCGATGAAGGCGGGGTCGCCGGAGGACGTCGACCGGACGGTGGAGCGGGTCGCCGCCGCAGGGCACGCCGTCGTGACACAGCCCTACGACGCGCCGTGGGGGCAGCGCTACGCCACGGTGGCCGATCCGGACGGCTACCGGGTCGACGTGTTCTGCCCGCTCGCGGGCTGAGCGTGGCGCGGTCCGGTGCGCTCAGCCGGGGAGCAGGGCGTCGATCCGGCGGGCGAGCTCGAGGTCCAGCTCGGTCACGCCGCCCTCGGAGTGGCTGACCAGCGCGAGGTGCAGGGTGCGCCAGCGCAGGTCGACGTCGGGGTGGTGGTCCATCTCCTCGGCCACGTCGGCGATCGCGACGATGGCCGCGACGGCGTCCCGGAAGCTCGGCAGTTCGACGGTGCGGCGCAGCCCGCCGGCGTCCCCGGACCACAGGGGGAGGCCGGCGAGCGCGGCGGTGACGGCGTCGGGGGAGAGCCGGGGAGGTCGCGGCATGCCGGTCAGCTCAGGTGTGCAGGCCGCACTCGGTCTTCGTGGAGCCCGCCCAGCGGCCGGCGCGGGGGTCCTCGCCGGGGGCCACCGGCCGGGTGCAGGGCGCGCAGCCGATCGAGCCGTAGCCCAGCTCGAACAGCGGGTTGACCGGTACCTGGTGCTCGGCGATGTAGGCGTCGACGTGGCCTTGCGTCCACGCGGCGATGGGGTTGACCTTCACCATGCCGCGCTTGGCGTCCCAGTCCACCAGCTTCGTGTCCGCACGGGTGGCGGACTCGTCGCGACGGACACCCGACCCCCAGGCGGCGTAGCCCGAGAGGGTCTTGGCCAGCGGCTCCACCTTGCGCATGGAGCAGCACAGATCGGGGTCGCGCTCGTAGAGCTTGGGGCCGAAGGAGAGCTCCTGCTCCGCGGGGGTCTGCGGGGCGGTGACGTTGACCAGGGTCACGGGCAGCACGCCGGTGATCCAGTCGCGGGTGCCGATCGTCTCGGCGAAGTGGAAGCCGGTGTCCAGGAAGATCACGTGCACCCCTGGGATCGCGCGGCTGGCGAGGTGCGCGAGCAGACCGTCGGCCATGGACGAGGTGATCGCGAACTGGTCGCCGAAGGTCTCACCGGCCCACTGCAGGGCGGCCAGCGCCTGCTCGACCGGGTCGGCGATCCGTGCGAAGCGGGCGTCGGCCTCGGCGGCAAGTTCCGGCGTCGCTGCGATGGCGGTCGTCATCAGTGCTGCACTCCCGTTGCGATCAGGCGGACGGAGAACGCCCGGAGGCAGGCGCTGCAACGCCAGCCGTCGGCCGATTCACCTTCGTAGGGGGTGAGGTCCTCGTCCCCGCAGTACGGGCAGTGGAACACCGGCAGCTGCCGGGTCCTTCCCGCGCCCGCCTCCTCGGTCACGGAGCCGCCTCGCTGGCGCTCGTCGGATCCGTGACCGGCGGTGCTGTGCGCTTCGGTGACCTCGCAAGCTCGGTCACAGGAGCCAGTCCTCCTCGGCGCGCGAGACGTAGTGGGCGAAGGACTCACCGGGCGTGCGGCGGTCCAGGAAGCCGCGCAGCACCCGCTCGCAGTAGTCGGCCGTCTCGGCCTTGGTCACCTTGTGGCCGCGGAACTTCCGGCCGAAGGTCGCCTCGACGCCGAGGTGGCCGCCCAGGTGCACCTGGAAGCCTTCGACCATCTCGCCGCTGTCGTCGCGGACCATCGAGCCCTTGAACCCGATGTCGGCGGTCTGGAAGCGGGCGCAGCTGTTCGGGCAGCCGTTGACGTTGATGCCGATGGGCACGTCGAACTCCGGCAGCCGCCGCTCCAGCTCGGCGTAGAGGTCCTGGGCGTGCTGCTTGGTCTCGACGATCGCCAGCTTGCAGAACTCCAGGCCGGTGCAGGCCATGGTGCCGCGGCGGAAGGCGCTGGGGCGCACCTGCAGGTCGTGCTCGGCGAGGGCGGCGACCAGTGCCTCCACCCTCTCGTCCGGGACGTCGAGGATGACCAGCTTCTGCTGCGTCGTCGTCCGGATGCGGCCCTGGCCGTACTCGTCGGCCAGGTTCGCGATCGTGGTCAGGAGCGACCCGGTGATCCGCCCGGTGCGCAGCGCGAAGCCGACGGCGTTGAGGCCGTCCTTCTGCCGGCTCACGCCGACGTGGTCACGCTGGTCGTGCTTGGCCGGCGCCGGAGCGGGGCCGTCGGGCAGGGCGGCGTGCAGGTACTCGTCCTGCAGCACCTGGCGGAACTTCTCCGGGCCCCAGTCGGCCATGAGGAACTTGATGCGGGCCCGGTTGCGCTGCCGGCGGTAGCCGTAGTCACGGAAGACGCTGGTGCACGCGGCCCAGACCTCGGTCACCTGGTCGGGGCGGACGAAGACGCCGACCCGCTGGGCGAACATCGGGTTGGTGGAGAGGCCGCCGCCGACCCAGAGGTCGTAGCCGGCCTCGCCGGCCTCGTTCACGACGCCGACGAAGGAGACGTCGTCGATCTCGGGCTCGGTGCAGTGGTCGACGCAGCCCGACATCGACGTCTTCCACTTGCGCGGGAGGTTGCTGAACTCCGGGTTGCCGACGTACTTCTCGACGGTCGCAGCGATCACGTCGGTGGCGTCGAGGACCTCGTCCTCGAGGATCCCGGCCAGCGGGCAGCCGAGCATGACGCGCGGCACGTCGCCGCAGGCCTCCATGGTGCTGAGGCCGACCGACTCGAGCCGCCGCCAGATCTCGGGCACGTCCTCGATGCGGATCCAGTGGTACTGCACGTTCTGCCGGTCGGTGACGTCGGCGACGTCGCGGCCGAAGTCGGTGCTGATGCCGCCGATGACCCGCAGGGCGTCGCTGGTGAGCTGCCCGCCGTCGATGCGGGCCCGCATCATGAAGTACTTGTCCTCGAGCTCCTCGGGCTCCAGCACGGCGGTCTTGCCGCCGGGGATGCCCTGGGCGCGCTGGGTGTAGAGGCCCATCCAGCGCATCCGGCCGCGCAGGTCACCGGGGTCGATGCCGTCGAAGCCGGTCTTGGAGTAGATGTCGATGATCCGCTGGCGTACCTCGAGGCCGTCGGAGTCCTTCTTCATCCGCTCGTTCGGGTTGAGCGGCTCCCGGTAGCCCAGAGCCCACTGGCCCTCGCCGCGCTTGGGGCGGTTGCTCGTGCGGGTGGGGGTCGTCACGTCTCGGTACTTCTTCCTGCGCCTTCCCCGGTACGGCAGCAGCCGCGGATCGGGAGGGCGCTGCCGGGTCGATGCGCAGTGGATGCTGCGCGGGAGGGGCCTGGGTCAGCGCGAGGCGTGACAGGCGGCGCTGGAGACGCGCGCGAGATCGATGTGCAGCCGGGCAACGAGGAGCACGCCGCGACCGGTCACAGGTCGATGGTGCCACAGCTCACCGGGGGCGGTGGCGTGGAGCGGCTCACACCGCGGGAGCGAGGACCACCCGGAGGACGGCGGTCAACTGCGGAATGAGCGCCAGGCCTCGTCGATCGCGACCAGTTCGGCGGCGTGCTCGGGGAGCCGACCGCTGACGACGTCGGCGACGGTCACCCCCTCCAGGACCCGGCGGTAGGCCTCGCGTGCCGCCACCCACACCGGCGCGAGGGTGGCGGCCGCGCCGGGGTAGGTCACGTCCTCGGGGCGCTGACCGTGCACCTCGGCGAGGAAGCCCTGCTCGATCCGCATGATCCGCGCGATGGAGATCTCCGAGGCCGGCAGCGCCAGCCGGTATCCGCCGTCCCGCCCTCGCTGGCTGGTGACCAGCCGGGCCCGCTGCAGGTCGGTGAGGATCGCCTGGAGGAAACGGCTCGGGATGCCCTGGGCGGTGGCGATGGCGTCCGCGGTCATCGAGTCGGGCGCGACCGCGGCGAGCTCGACGACTGCTCGGATGGCGTAGTCGACCCGGGCGTTGATGCGCACGGAGGCCATCCTGCCGTGGTCTGGAACAGTGGCCGTGTGTTCCGGCTGCGTTTCACCACCTTGGTGGAGGCGCCGCTGACGGTGGCTTTCGACGTCGCCCGCACCCTGGGACACCCGGGGCCGGCGCCGCTGACGGAGGTCGAGTCCGAGCGCCCGTACTCCGACGTCCACGTCGCGAAGCCCGCGTCGGGGAGACGCTGGGTGACCCACGCGCGCCGGTTCACCGCCACCCCCGAGGGCACGCGGGTCGACGAGCGCATCGAGGGCGGCACCGGCCTGCCCGGTCCGCTGGGTGCGACGGCCGACCGGCTGCTGCGCCGACGGCTCGAGCGGGCCATGCGGGCCCATCTGGACGCCTATGCGGCGGCCGCCCGGGCGCGCGCGCAGGGCGTCGTGCAGGTGGTCGGGGCCGCGCTCGTCGACGGCGACCGGGTGCTGGTGGCCCAGCGCTCGGGTGGCCCGCACGACGGCTGCTGGGAGTTTCCCGGGGGGAAGGTGGATCCCGGCGAGTCCGACCTGGCGGCGCTCGTGCGCGAGTGCGCCGAGGAGCTGGGCGTGCTCGTGGCGCCCGGAGCCTTCCTCGGGGAGGTGCCGCTCGACGGCGTGGTCGCCGGTGGACCGCGCGGGGCCTCGACGATGCGGGTGTGGTCGGCGCGGATCGTGTCGGGGGAGCCGGTCGCGCGCGAGCACGCCGAGCTCCGGTGGGTGGGTGCCGGCGAGCTGGACGGCATCGACTGGATCGCCGCCGATCGCCCTCTGCTCCCCGCCGTGCGGGAGCTCCTCACCCGCGGCTGAACGCGACGGAGGCCGCACCCCGGTCGGGGCGCGGCCTCCGTCGCGGTCGTCGGCGGGCTTACTTGAAGGCGTCCTTGACCTTCTCGCCGGCCTGCTTGAGGTTGCTCTTCGACTGGTCCTTCTTGCCGGCGGCCTGGAGGTCCTTGTCGTCGGTCGCGTTGCCGAGCGCCTCCTTGGCCTTGCCGCCGAACTCCTCGATCTTGTTGTTCGTCTTGTCGTCGTTGCTCATCAGCTCGCCCCTCCGTCGATGCGTCCCGGCCCTCCACTACCCGGCACCACCTGCCGCGACACCTGCGGGGCCAGTGACCCCGGGTGACGTGGCCCGCAAATGGTCCGGACGGACCGCCCGCGCGCCGAAGCGCGTCCGGCCGGTGGAGGCGCTCCACGCACAGCTTCCAGCGTCCGTGAGACACAGGCCGCAGGTCACAAATGGATGACGTCGGTAGCAAGCACCCCCGACGGTGCCTAGCGTTGCTCCCCGTGCACGCCGGGTTCTCCACCCGTACACGTGCGTGTCCGACACACGATCGCCAGGAATCCACGCCTCGCGCGCCGGCCCCTGGCCGACCAGTCCGAGACTCCGCAGCCGCGGAATGAGAGAGGCTCTCCACGTGAAGCTCAACAAGCGCCCCGGTGCGCTCGCCCTGGCCCTGGCCGGCGCGATGCTGCTCTCCGCCTGTGGCGGCGGCGACGACAACGGCTCCGGCTCCGGCTCCGGCTCAGGCGAGGGCGGTGGCTCGTTCAGCCTCGCCATCAACAACCCCGAGAACCCGCTCGTGCCCGGCAACACCACCGAGACCGAGGGTTCGCAGGTCGTCAAGGCCCTGTGGACCGGCCTGGTCCAGTACGCCGAGGACGGCGAGGTCGAGTACACCGGCGTCGCGGAGTCCATCGAGTCCGAGGACAACATCACCTGGACCGTCACGCTGAACGACGGCTGGACCTTCCACGACGGCACCCCGGTGACCGCCCAGTCCTTCGTGGACGCGTGGAACTACACCGCGTACAGCCCGAACGCCCAGGGTGCCTCGTACTTCTTCTCGAACATCGAGGGCTACGACGCGCTCCAGGCCGAGACCGACGACGACGGCAACATCGTCGCCGAGCCCACGGCCACCGAGATGACCGGGCTCGAGGTCCAGGACGACACCACCTTCACCGTCACCCTGACCGACCCGTTCGCCCAGTTCCCGGTGACGGTCGGCTACAACGCGTTCTTCCCGATGTCCGAGGCGTTCCTCGAGGACCCGGAGAACGCCGCGCAGGACACCCCGATCGGCAACGGCCCGTTCCAGGCCGAGGGCCCGTTCGAGGAGGGCGTGGGCATCACGCTGGCCAAGTACGAGGACTACGCCGGCGAGGACGAGGCCCAGGCCGACAGCGTGGATGTCCGCGTCTACTCCGAGATCGCGACCTCCTACCGGGACGTCCAGGGCGGCAACCTCGACGTGGTCAAGGACATCCCCGCCGACGCCATCACCACGGCGCCGTCGGAGTTCGGTGACCGGTTCATCGAGCGGCCCTCGTCCTCGTTCACCTACCTCGGCATGCCGACCTACGTGGAGCGGTACTCGGACCCGCGCGTCCGTCAGGCGATCTCCCTGGCGATCGACCGTGAGGCGATCACGGACGCCATCTTCAACGGCACCTTCACCCCGGCCGACGACGCGATCGCCCCGGTCGTCGACGGGTACCGCGAGGGTGCCTGCGAGTACTGCGAGCTGGACGTCGAGCGGGCCAACCAGCTGCTCGACGAGGCCGGGTTCGACCGCAGCCAGCCCATCGAGCTGTGGTTCAACGCCGGCGCCAGCCACGACGCCTGGGTCGAGGCCGTGGGCAACCAGCTCCGCGAGAACCTGGGCGTGGACTACACCCTGCAGGGCAACCTCGAGTTCGCGCAGTACCTGCCGCTCGCCGACGACCAGGGCTTCACCGGCCCGTTCCGCCTCGGCTGGGCGATGGACTACCCGAGCCCGCAGAACTACCTCGAGCCGCTGTACTCCACCGCGGCGCTGCCGCCGTCGGGCTCGAACACGGCGTTCTACTCGAACCCCGAGTTCGACGAGCTGGTCGACCAGGGCAACCGGGCCGAGAGCAACGAGGAGGCCATCGACTACTACCAGCAGGCCGATGACGTCCTCCTGGAGGACATGCCGATCCTCCCGATGTTCTTCGGGGTCGAGCAGATCGTCCACTCCGACGCCGTGTCCAACGTCGTGATCGACGTCTTCGGTCAGATCGACGTCGCCGGGGTCACCGTCACCGGCTGACGCCACACGGGAGTACCGCTCCACCGCACCAATCCCGCCGCCGGGGCGCTGCCCGAGAGGGCAGCCCCCGGCGGCTTCCGTGAGTCCGCCGACCGCGTCCCCCCGGGTCGCCCCTGGGAACGCCTCCACCGGTGCCGACTGGCAGAGTGACTCGCACGCCGCTCGCCGGAGAGCGGCCGCACAACATCAAGGGGAGACATGGGCCGCTACATCGCGCGCCGGCTGTTGCTCACCATCCCCGTCCTCTTCGGGGCGACGTTCCTCATCTTCGCCATGGTGTACGCCCTGCCCGGCGATCCCATCCGCGCGCTCAGCGGCGACCGTCCGCTCGCGCCCGCGGTGATCGCCCAGTTGCGGGCCGACTTCAACCTCAACGACCCGCTGCTCGTCCAGTACTTCAAGTACGTCGCGGACCTGTTCCAGTTCGACTTCGGCACCGACTTCCGGGGCCGCCCGGTCCTCGACACCATCGAGCAACGGCTCCCGGTGACCGCGAAGCTCACGCTGGTGGCCGTCGTCTTCGAGGTCCTGATCGGCATCGTCGCCGGCGTGCTGGCCGGCATCCGCCGGAACGGCTTCTTCGACAACCTGGTGCTCGTCTCGACGACGCTGGTCGTGTCGGTGCCGATCCTGGTGCTCGGCTTCCTCGCCCAGTACGTGTTCGGCCTCCGGCTGGGCTGGTTCCCCATCGCCGGCATCAACGAGGGCTGGTACAGCTACCTGCTGCCCGGCCTGGTGCTGGCCGCCGGGTCGGTCGCCTACGTGGCCCGCCTGACCCGCACCAGCATGGCCGACAACATGCGTGCCGACTACGTCCGGACGGCGAAGGCGAAGGGCCTGACCCCGCAGACCGTCGTCGTGCGCCACACCCTCCGGAACAGCCTGATCCCGGTGGTGACCTTCATCGGCGCCGACGTCGGGACACTGATGGGCGGGGCCATCGTCACCGAAGGCATCTTCAACATCCCCGGGCTGGGCCGGGCGATCTTCGACGCGATCCTCGCCCAGGAAGGGGCGGTCGTCGTCGGCATCGTGACCCTGCTGGTGTTCTTCTTCATCTTCTTCAACCTGGTCGTGGACATCCTGTACGCCGTCCTCGACCCGAGGATCCGCTATGACTGAGCAGCGTCCGGCGCAGGTGCAACCGGGCCACGACGAGACGGGTGCCGGCACCCTCACCCGGACCGGGGAGGACGCGGCCGCCGGTGGTGACCGGCAGAACTCGCTGTGGAGCGACGCCTGGAAGGCGCTCAAGCGCAACCCCCTGTTCTGGATCGGCTCGGTGCTCATGGTGGTCTTCGTGGCCATGGCACTGGTCCCGCAGCTGTTCGCGCGAGGCGCCGATCCGCGGGCCTGCAGCCTGAGCAACTCGGTCGAGCCCCCGTCGGCGGAGCACTGGTTCGGCTTCGACCAGCAGGGCTGCGACTACCTGGCCAACGTGGTCTACGGGGCGCGCAACTCGCTCGCCATCGGGGTGGTCGCCACCCTGGTGATCCTTCTCCTGGGCGTGGTGGTCGGGGCCCTCGCCGGCTACTACGGCGGGATCGCCGACAGCATCCTGGCCCGCATCGCGGACATCTTCTACGCGCTCCCGCTGATCCTCGGCGCTCTCGTCCTGCTCAGGTCGGCCTTCGACCGGCCCGGGCCGGTCGAGGTCGCGGTCGCGCTGGCGGCGTTCGGCTGGATGACGGCGATGCGCCTGGTCCGGTCCCAGGTGATCGCGGTCAAGAGCAGCGACTACGTGGCCGCCGCCCGCGCCATGGGCGCCTCCGGCCGCCGCATCATGGTGCGGCACATCCTGCCCAACGCGGTTGCGCCGGTGCTCGTCTACACGACGATCACCATCGGTGTGCTGATCGCCGCCGAGGCCACGCTGACCTTCCTCGGGGTCGGCCTGCAGCGACCGGCGATCTCGTGGGGGCTGCAGATCAGCACCGCGCAGAACCTGCTGCAGACCGCACCCCACCTCGTCCTGTTCCCGAGCGCCGTGTTGACCCTCACGGTCATGGCGTTCGTCATGATGGGCGACGCGCTCCGCGACGCCCTGGACCCGAGGCAGCGCTCATGACCCGCTCCGATGTGACGGCCGCCCCAGCCGCTAGGGCGGCCGGCCCGAACGACCCCGTTCTCGAGGTCGACGACCTCTACGTCCAGTTCCGGACCGACTCCGGTCTGGTCCGTGCCGTCAACGGGCTGAGCTACACCGTCCATGCGGGGGAGACCCTGGCGATCCTCGGAGAGTCCGGGTCGGGCAAGTCGGTCTCGGCGCAGGCGATCATGGGCATCCTCGACATGCCGCCGGCCGAGATCACCGAGGGGCGGATCTGGTTCGAGGGGCGCAACCTGCTCGACCTGCCCGCCGAGGAGCAGCGACAGGTCCGCGGCCCGGGCATCTCCATGATCTTCCAGGACGCCCTGTCGTCGCTGAACCCCGTCTACAGCGTCGGCTTCCAGATCGGCGAGATGTTCCGGGCGCACCGGGGCACCTCCCGCAAGGAGGCCAAGAAGCTGGCTGTCGAGCTGATGGAGCGGGTCCGCATCCCGGCCGCGAAGGAGCGGGTCAACGACTACCCGCACCAGTTCTCCGGCGGCATGCGCCAGCGCGTGATGATCGCCATGGCGATCGCCCTCGACCCCAAGATCCTCATCGCGGACGAGCCGACCACGGCGCTGGACGTCACCGTCCAGGCCCAGGTCATGGACCTGCTCAAGGATCTCCAGCGCGAGACCGGGATGGGGCTGGTCCTCATCACCCACGACCTCGGCGTGGTCAACGAGGTCGCCGACAAGGTCGCCGTCATGTACGCGGGGACCTCGGTCGAGACCGGGACGATCGACGGTGTCTTCGAGGGTCCCGCACACCCCTACACCGAGGGCCTGATGGCCTCGGTGCCTCAGGTCGAGACGAAGGGCGGCCGGCTGCGCCCGATCGCCGGGCAGCCACCGAACCTGGCGGCGATCCCCAGCGGCTGCTCGTTCCACCCGCGCTGCTCGCACCGCCGCATCGGTGCCGCCGCCCGACCGGGCGCCGACTGCGCCGTCGACGTGCCGCCGCTGCGAGCGGTCCTCCCCGGCCGCGAGGCGGCCTGTCACTACAGCGAGGAGGTCCTCCGTGGCGAACCCGGACGATGAGGTCGACCGTGCTCTGCAGGCGCCGACGGGCGATGGCGCCTCGGAGCGTGGCGGCTCGACCAGCGAGCCGCTGCTGGAGCTGCGGGGACTGAAAAAGCACTTCCCCCTCACCCAGGGCGTGCTGTTCAAGCGGACCGTCGGGCACGTCCGCGCGGTCGACGGCGTCACCCTGACCCTCGGTCGCGGGGAGACGCTGGGCCTCGTCGGCGAGTCCGGCTGCGGCAAGTCGACGGTGTCGAAGCTGCTCGTGGCGCTCGAGAAGCCCACCGACGGGCAGATCCTCTACAAGGGCCGCGACCTCAGCCGGGCGAGCCGCCGTGAGCTCAAGGCCTACCGCCGCGAGGTCCAGATCATCTTCCAGGACCCGTACGCATCGCTGAACCCGCGCATGACGGTCGGCGACATCGTGGCCGAGGGCTGGTCGGTGCACGCCGACATCGCGCCGCGAAAGGGGCGCCTGCAGCGCACGCAGGAGCTGATGGACCGGGTCGGGCTCAATCCCGACTACGTGAACCGCTACCCGCACCAGTTCTCCGGCGGGCAGCGGCAGCGCATCGGCATCGCCCGCGCCCTGGCCCTGCAGCCCGAGGTCATCGTGTGCGACGAGCCGGTGTCGGCGCTCGACGTCTCGGTGCAGGCGCAGGTGGTCAACCTGCTCGAGGACCTGCAGGACGAGTTCGGGCTCTCCTACCTCTTCATCGCCCACGACCTGTCGGTGGTCCGGCACATCTCCGACCGCGTCGCGGTCATGTACCTGGGCAGCATCGTGGAGGAGGGCACGGACACCGACGTCTACGGGCGGCCGTCGCACCCCTACACCCAGGCGTTGCTCTCCTCGGTCCCGCTGCACGAGCCGCACCTGCGGGGCCAGAAGGACCGGATCATGCTCGAGGGCGACGTCCCGAGCCCGGCCGACCCGCCCTCGGGCTGCCGGTTCCGCACCCGCTGTTGGAAGGCGCAGGACATCTGCGCCACCGAGGCGCCGGCACTGGTCGACCGCGGCCAGGGGCACCCCGTGGCCTGCCACTTCGCCGAGGCGCGCACCGTCGTCCCGGTCGACGTCGACTGACCGCCGCTGGGATCAGGTGACCTGATCCCGGCGCGTCCTCCCTCGCGGTGTGCGGTGAGGGAGGACGCCGTCCGGTGAGGGTGGACGCCGTCCGCGCAGGGCGGCGGCACGTGCCAGGGGCACGGCGCGCGGCCGCGGTGCGATCCGGCAGGATCACGGTGTGATGGCTGACCGGCGCGTGCTGCTCGTGCACGCCCACCCCGACGACGAGACGATCAACAACGGCGCCACGATGGCGCGCTACGTCGCCGAGGGTGCCGTGGTCACCCTGCTCACCTGCACGCTGGGGGAGGAGGGCGAGATCCTGGTGCCGGAGCTGGCCCAGCTGGCAGCCGACCAGGCCGACCAGCTCGGCGGCTACCGGATCGGCGAGCTGCGGGCGGCCATGGCGGCGCTGGGCGTCACCGACTTCCGCTTCCTCGGCGGCGCCGGCCGCTACCGGGACTCCGGGATGATGGGGACGCCGGCCAACGAGCACCCCCGCGCCTTCTGGAACGCCGACCTCGACGAGGCGGCGTCGCACGCGGTCGCGGTGATCCGCGAGATCCGGCCCCAGGTGCTGGTGACCTACGACGACTTCGGGGGCTACGGCCACCCGGACCACATCCAGGCGCACCGGGTGGCGATGCGCGCGGCCGACCTGGCCGCGGACCCCGGCTTCCGGCCCGACCTGGGCCCCGCGTGGACGATCGCCAAGGTCTACTGGAACGCCATGCCGCGCTCGATCGTGCAGCGGGGCATCGACGCCATGGCGGCCGCCGGTGACACGACCTTCTTCGAGGGGGCCACGAGCGCCGACGACCTGCCCTTCGCCGTGCCGGACGAGGTCGTGACCACGGAGGTTGACGGCGGGGCGTTCGCCACCCACAAGGACGCCGCCATGCGGGCGCACCCGACCCAGATCCTCGTGGACGGCCCCTTCTTCGCGCTGTCGAACAACCTGGGGCTGGAGCTCGCCGCGGTCGAGCACTACCGGCTGGTGCGTGGTGAGCGGGGCCCGGGGAGCGGCCCGCACGGCTGGGAGGACGACCTCTTCGCCGGTCTGGACAGGTGATCGCACGGATCGCCGTCACGACCGGCTGGGCGGTCCTGGCGCTCGTCGTCGCTGCCTGGCTGGCGCTGGTGGAGGTGTTCTGGCTGCCGCTCAAGGTCGGCCCGGTGCCGGTTCCGCTGTCGGTGCTCGCGGCCGTGACCGGGAACCTGCTGCTGGTCCGGCTGGCGCACCGGCTGTCGGGTTCCCGCGCGGTCGCGGTGCTGCCGGCGCTGGTCTGGCTGGTCGTGGCGCTGGCCGCCACGGTGCGCCGTCCCGAGGGCGACCTGGTGCTGATCGGTACCGGCGTGACCGGCGCGGTGGGTCTGGCGTTCCTGGGCTGCGGCGTGGTCGCGGCGGCCTTCGCCGCCGGCCGGGTGCTCGCCACCCCGACGGTCAGGCGGGCACGGTCCGGTAGTGGTACCGGTGGTGCTCGGTGAACCCCAGCCGCGCGTAGAGCGCCAGCGCCGGCTCGTTGTCGTCGCTGACCTGCAGGAGGCAGGAGTGCGCGCCCCGCTCCCGCCCGGCGGCGGCGAGCGCGGCCATGACCGCGCGGGCGAGGCCGCGGCGCCGGAACTGCTCGGCGACGGTGACGGCGGTGATCACCAGCCAGCCGTCCGCGACCGCCCCGCGGGCGACCGCCGCCGGCGGCGCGGGCGCGGGAGCGGGCCGGACCGAGGCGAACATCGGGCCTTCGGCGCGGGTCAGCACCGCCCGGGCCTGGGGCGGGAGGGCGGCGCCGCGGTAGCGGTACCCGGACAGCCAGGCGTCGTCGGGCGCGGGGGAGACCTCCACCGGCACGTCGGGCGCCGGCCGGTCCGGCAGCGGGGCGGTGAGGACGAGGACGTCCTCGCCGCGCGTCCAGCCCGCCGCGGCGAACGCCGCGTCGGCGGCGCCGGCCGGGCCCGGCAGTTGCGCCCGCGGGGGCAGGCCGCGGTCGGTGTACCAGCGCGAGACGGAATCGACGGCGTCCGCGAGCGGCTCGGGGGCCTGCCCGACGACCAGGACGGAGTTGGCCCGACCGCTGAAGCCACCGCCCGCCCGCAGCAGCCAGTCGCCGTGGCGCTCCTCCTCGAGCCCGCGCCAGGTGCGGGCCGCGACCTCCTCGAGGGTCCGCACGTCGATCACGCGCGTTCGCCTCCCGCCGCTCGCGGCCGTCCCCCCACGGGGTGAGCGCCGAGGAAAGGGCACCCTTCCGAGCCGTCCGGCCGCGGGAGGGTGATACTAATTCAGCCGATCGACCGTCCAGCGGTCGCCGCCCGCACCGTCCTCCGGGAGGAACCACCGTGACCTACGTCATCACACAGGCCTGCGTCGACGTCCTCGACAAGGCGTGCATCGACGAGTGCCCGGTGGACTGCATCTACGAGGGCGACCGGATGCTCTACATCCACCCCGACGAGTGCGTCGACTGCGGTGCGTGCGAGCCGGTCTGCCCGGTCGAGGCCATCTACTACGAGGACGACGTCCCGGACAAGTGGAAGGACTTCTACAACGCCAACGTGGAGTTCTTCTCCGACCTGGGCAGCCCCGGCGGCGCCGCCAAGACCGGCAAGATCAACAAGGACCACCCGCTGGTCGCCGCCCTCCCGCCCCAGGGCGAGGGGCACTGACCGCCCAGCTCCCCGGCGGACCGCGCGTCCTCCCGGACTTCCCGTGGGACGCGCTCGACGCAGCCCGTGAGCGGGCCGCACAGCACCCGGGCGGGGTCGTCGATCTCTCCATCGGCACCCCGGTCGACGCCACCCCGGCGCTGCTCGGGGAGGCGCTCGCGGCCGCCGGGGACGCGCCGGGGTACCCCGCCGCGCTGGGCACGGCGGCGCTCCGCACGGCGGCGGCCGGCTGGCTGAGCCGCCGGCTGGGCGTGACGGTCGCCGATCCGCTCGCTGCCGACCCGTCGGTGATCCCCACGGTCGGCTCCAAGGAACTGGTGGCTCTGCTGCCGACCCTGCTGGGGCTCGCCGGTGGTGGAACGGTCCTCATCCCGTCCGTCGCCTACCCCACCTACGAGGTGGGGGCCGTGGTGGCCGGGCTGACGATCCGGCGGACCGACGTCCCGCCGCCGGATGCCGACGGCGTCGTGCTGGTCTGGCTCAACTCGCCGGGCAATCCGCACGGTCGCGTCCTGGGCGACGACGAACTGCGCGCCTGGGTCGACTGGGGGCGCACGAACGGTGTGCCCGTCGTCGCCGACGAGTGCTACGTGACCCTGGGCTGGGACGTCGAGCCGCGCTCGCTGCTGCACCCGGCGATCGCCGGCGACGACCACACCGGGCTGCTCGCCGTCCACTCGCTGTCCAAGCAGTCCAGCGCCGCGGGCTACCGGGGCGGCCTGCTGTCCGGGGACCCGGCGCTGGTGCGCCGCGTCTGGGAGGTGCGCCGGCACCTCGGGCTGCTGGTGCCCACCCCGGTGCAGGCCGCGATGACCACGGCGCTGGCCGACGACGCGCACGTGGACGCCCAGCGCGACCGCTACCGGTCCCGCCGGGACCGGCTGGCCGGGGCGGTGCGCACCGCCGGGCTGCGGATCGACCACTCCGAGGCCGGCCTCTACCTGTGGGTCACCCGCGACGAGGACTGCTGGGCGACCATCGACTGGCTGGCCGGTCTGGGTGTGGTCGCCGCGCCCGGCAGCTTCTACGGGCCGGCCGGGGCGCGGCACGTCCGCATGGCGCTCACCGCCACGGACGAGCGCATCGACGCAGCGGTGGAGCGGCTGGCCGGCTGAGCCGGCCCGAGCGGGCTCAGACCGGCTCGCGGTAGCGGACCACCGTCGACGGCCCGACCCGCCGGGCGCCGGTGAGGCTCAGCGTCGCCCGCCGGAAGATCTCCTGCGGGGGGAGGCCGGCGTTGAGGGCCGCGACGCCGGCAGCCGCCGACAGGCCGGGGATGCCGAGTCCGGCGACGGCGGCCGTGAGCCGGGCGGCGGCGGCCTCCGCGGCGCTCTCGGGACCGGAGAGCACGATGGCGAACTCCGCCGCTCCCGCGCCTCCGAGCCAGTCGTCACCGCGCAGCGAGCGGGCCAGCAGCATGGTCACGGCCGCGCGCGTCGAGGCGGGCGTCGGCCAGCCGTCGTCGCGCCGCAGCAGCCCGAGGATCAGCAGGGTGGCGGGGGACTCGTCGGCGGAGGGCAGCCGCTCGGCGAGCCGGGCGAGCAGGTCCTCCCGGTTCGGCAGCAGGACCGTCACGTCGGTGATCGCGGCGTCGTCGGCGCCGGCGGCGCCGGTGGGGGTGGAGGGCGCGATCGTCATGCCACGGTGTCGGCTCGCCGACCCGGTGGGTTGAGCCCCTCTCCCTCAGCCGGGGGACCGACGTCGCTCCTCGGGGACGGCGCGACGTGGCAGCATCCCCCGGGTGAGCAGCGGAGCGGCTCCAGAGCAGCGCCTGCGCGACCTGGCCAGGCTGCGCCGGGTGAAGGACCGCATCGACCGGGAGTACGCCCAGCCCCTGGACGTCGAGGCGCTGGCCCGTGGGGCGCACGTGTCGGCCGGGCACCTGAGCCGCGAGTTCCGTGCGGCGTACGGCGAGTCGCCCTACGCCTACCTGATGACCCGGCGCATCGAGCGGGCGATGGCGCTGCTGCGCCGGGGCGACCTGACCGTGACCGAGGTCTGCTTCGCCGTGGGCTGCTCGTCGCTGGGGACCTTCAGCACCCGCTTCACCGAGCTGGTCGGGATGCCGCCCAGCGCCTACCGGCGGCGGGCGGCGGGCATCGCGGGGCTGCCCTCGTGCATGGCCAAGCAGGTGACCAGGCCGGTCAGGGTGCCGGATCGGTCAGGAATCGAGAAGCACCGGGCGGGCAGCCGTCCCTAGCGTGACCGCCATGGACCTCACCATCCACCACGCCTTCCTCCCGCACGACGACCCCGACGCCTCCCTGGCCTTCTACCGCGACGCGCTGGGCTTCGAACTGCGCAACGACGTCGGGTACGAGGGCATGCGGTGGCTCACCCTCGGCCCCGCCGGTGACCCGTCCGCGACGACCCTCGTCCTGCACCCTCCGGGGGCCGACCCCGGCATCACCGACGACGAGCGGCGCACCATCGCCGAGATGATGGCCAAGGGCACCTACGCCTCGCTCGTCCTCGCCACCGCGGATCTCGGCGGTGTCTTCGACCGCGTCGTCGCCAGTGGCGCCGAGGTCATGCAGGAACCGGCCGACCAGCCCTACGGGGTCCGCGACTGCGCGTTCCGCGACCCCGCGGGCAACACCGTCCGCATCCAGCAGCGCAGCTGAGAAGCGGCTCCTCGACCGGTCCTCCCTGTCGGACACCCCTGGTAGAACTCCGGACGGTCGCTGCCGCGCGGCCGGTCCCGACGGATGGAGGCACCGATCCATGAGCGCGACCACCGAGCCGGCTCCGAGGCACGCCGCCGACAGCCACGACGTCATCCGCGTGCTGGGTGCGCGGGTGAACAACCTCAAGGACGTCAGCGTCGAGCTGCCCAAGCGGCGGCTCACCGTGTTCACCGGCGTCTCGGGCTCGGGGAAGAGCTCGCTGGTCTTCGCCACCATCGCGGCGGAGTCGCAACGGCTGATCAACGAGACCTACAGCGCCTTCCTGCAGGGCTTCATGCCGTCGCTGGCCCGGCCGGAGGTCGACCTGCTGGAGGGGCTGACGACGGCGATCATCGTCGACCAGGAGCGGATGGGGGCCAACCCGCGCTCCACCGTCGGCACCGCGACCGACGCCAACGCGATGCTGCGGATCCTCTTCAGCCGGCTGGGCACGCCGCACATCGGCCCGCCCACCGCCTTCTCGTTCAACGTCCCGACACGCAAGGCCAGCGGCGTGATGAGCACGGAGAAGTCCGGCGGCCGGGTCGAGAAGGCCGTGGTGCGTGACGCGGTCTACCTCGGGGGCATGTGCCCGCGGTGCGAGGGCATGGGCTCGGTCTCGGACTTCGACCTCACGGCGCTGTTCGACGCCGACAGGTCGCTGGCCGAGGGTGCGCTGACGGTGCCCGGCTACAGCATGGACGGCTGGTACGGGCGGATCTTCAGCGGCGCCGGCTTCGACATGGACAAGCCGATCGGGAAGTACTCGAAGAAGGAGCTCGACGACCTCCTCTACAAGGAGCCCACCAAGATCAAGGTCGAGGGCATCAACCTCACCTTCGAGGGCGTCATCCCGAAGATCCAGAAGTCGATGCTCTCCAAGGACGTCGACGCGATGCAGCCGCACATCCGCGCCTTCGTGGAACGCGTCATCACCTTCCAGCCCTGCCCCGAGTGCGAGGGCACACGGCTCACCGCGGAGGCCCGGTCGTCGCGGATCAAGGGGAAGAACATCGCCGACCTGTGCGAGATGCAGATCAGCGATCTGGCCGACTGGGTCCGGGAGCTCGACGACTCCTCCGTGGCTCCGCTCCTGACCGGGCTGCAGCACCTGCTGGACTCGTTCACCGAGATCGGGCTGGGCTACCTGTCGCTCGACCGGCCCGCGGGCACCCTGTCCGGCGGTGAGGCGCAGCGGACCAAGATGATCCGCCACCTCGGCTCCTCGCTCACCGACGTCACCTACGTCTTCGACGAGCCGACCATCGGGCTGCACCCGCACGACATCGAGCGCATGAACCGGCTGCTGCTGCAGCTCCGGGACAAGGGCAACACCGTGCTCGTCGTCGAGCACAAGCCCGAGACGATCGCCATCGCCGACCACGTCGTCGACCTCGGCCCCGGCGCCGGGTCCGCCGGCGGCGTCGTCTGCTTCGAGGGCACCGTGGACGAGCTGCGGACCAGCGACACCAGCACCGGCCGGCACTTCGACTACCGGGCGTCGGTGAAGGACGCGGTGCGGTCCCCGTCCGGTGCGCTCGAGGTCCGCGGCGCGTCGACGCACAACCTGCGGGACGTGGACGTCGACATCCCGCTCGGGGTGCTCTGCGTGCTGACCGGTGTGGCCGGCTCGGGCAAGAGTTCGCTGGTCACCGGCTCGGTGGCCGGCCGCGACGGCGTCGTGGTGGTCGACCAGGGCGCGATCCGCGGGTCCCGGCGCAGCAACCCGGCCACCTACACCGGCCTGCTGGAGCCGATCCGCAAGGCGTTCGCCAAGGCGAACGGGGTGAAGCCGGCGCTGTTCAGCTCGAACTCCGAGGGCGCCTGCCCGACGTGCAACGGCGCCGGCGTCATCTTCACCGACCTGGGCGTCATGGCCACCGTCGAGTCCCCGTGCGAGGAGTGCGAGGGGAGGCGGTTCCAGGCGTCGGTGCTGGAGTACACGCTGGGTGGCCGGAACATCGCCGAGGTGCTCGCGATGTCGGTCGCCGAGGCCGAGGACTTCTTCGGCAGCGGCGAGGGCCGCGTTCCGGCTGCGCACACGATCCTCGACCGGCTCGTCGACGTCGGGCTGGGCTACCTGAGCCTGGGACAGCCGCTGACGACGCTGTCAGGAGGCGAGCGGCAGCGGCTGAAGCTGGCCACCCAGATGGCGGAGAAGGGCAGCGTCTACGTCCTGGACGAGCCGACCACGGGGCTGCACCTGGCCGACGTCGAGAACCTGCTGGGTCTGCTGGACCGGCTCGTCGACTCCGGCCGGTCGGTCATCGTCATCGAGCACCACCAGGCGGTCATGGCGCACGCCGACTGGATCATCGACCTCGGACCGGGCGCCGGCCGCGACGGTGGCCGGGTGGTCTTCGAGGGCACGCCGGCCGACCTGGTCGCCGCGCGCTCCACGCTGACCGGCGAGCACCTGGCGGCCTACGTCGGCCGGTGAGCCGACCGGCTCAGGTGCAGGTGAGGGCGTTCGCGATCAGGGCGTCGGTCAGTTCCTGGGCCATGGCCTCGTGCTTGGCATAGGCGAGCGGGAACGCGCTGCGCTGGACTGCGTCGGCGACCCTGGTGAGCTCGCCCGACTCCCAGCCGGGGATCTGCACCAGTCCGTCGTAGAACTTCCCCGCTGCGTAGACGGGGTCCTGCACCTGGTCGGGGGTGCCCCAGCCCTGCGAGGGCCGCTGCTGGAACAGGCCCAGGGAGTCGCGGTCGCCGTAGTCGAGGTTGCGCAGGCCGGACTCCTGCTGGGCGGTGGCCAGCGCGATGACGACCGCCCGGTCGGGGAGCCCGCGCTCCCGGGCGACCCCGGCGATCGTGGTCGCGTGGCGGGCCTGCTCGGCGGTCACGGTGACCGAGCCGCCGTCGACGGTGCAGGTGCCCTCGGCGGGGAGGTCGTCGGCCGCGCGCGCCCAGGCGATGCCGACCACCACCAGCGTCGCGACGATCACCAGCGGCCACCAGTTGTCCTTCCGGCCGCCGGCGCCGCGGCGCTTCCGCGTCGACGGGCGCCGGGCGGGGCGGCGCCGGGCAGGCGCGGCCATCCGCATCGCGGTGGACGGAGGGGAGGCCATCGCCCTCGACCCTAGGCCGCGAAGCTGTGCACTCCCTGGACCAGCAGCTGTGATCCGTGCCGGGCGGGAGCGCCCGCTGCGTCAGTTGGCGTGCAGCTCCGCGTTGAGCGCGCCCCACGTCCGGCCCTTGCGGTCGACGGCCTCGAGCGCGCCGCTGACGCTGTTGCGGCGGTACAGCAGGCCGTCGCGGCCGGACAGCTCCCGCGCCTTGACCACCGAGCCGTCGGGGAGCGTGACCAGCGAGCCGCCGGTGACGTAGCAGCCGGCCTCGACGATGCAGTCGTCGCCGAGCGAGATGCCGATGCCGGCGTTGGCGCCGAGCAGGCAGCCGGTGCCGATGGAGATGACCTCCTTACCGCCGCCCGACAGGGTGCCCTGGATCGAGGCGCCGCCGCCGATGTCGCTGTCCGCGCCCACCACGACGCCCTGGCTGATCCGTCCCTCGACCATCGAGGCGCCCAGCGTGCCGGCGTTGAAGTTGACGAAGCCCTCGTGCATGACCGTCGTCCCCTCGGCCAGGTGCGCGCCCAGCCGCACCCGGTCGGCGTCGGCGATGCGGACGCCGGTCGGGATGACGTAGTCGACCATCCGGGGGAACTTGTCGACGCCGAACACGGTGACGTGGCCGACGGCGGCGCGCAGCCGGTGCGCGTTGAACGAGGCCGCCTCGACCGGGCCGGCGCTGGTCCAGGCCACGTTGGTGAGCAGCCCGAAGACGCCGGTCATGTTGGCGCTGTTCGGTCTGATCAGCCGGTGCGAGAGCAGGTGCAGCCGCAGCCACACGTCATGGGTGTCCACCGGCGGGGCGGCGAGGTCGGGGATGACGGTGCGGACGGCGATGATCTCGACGCCGCGGGCCTCGTCGCGGCGCACCAGGCCGCCGTAGTCGGGGCCGAGCTCGCCGGAGAGCTCGAGCGCGCCGAGCCGGGTCGTGCCGGCCGTCGCCTCCTCCGGAGCACCCAGCCGGGGTTCGGGGTACCAGGTGTCCAGGACCGTGCCCGAGGGCGTCACGGTCGCGAGGCCGGCGGCGGATGCGGAGACGGGCGCGGCAGTCACGGGTAGGACGCTACCGAGACCGGGCGCGGGCGCGCCCCCTAGGCTCGGCGGCGTGAGTGACCTTCCTCCGCTCGACCTCTCCGCCGACGTCCTCACGCTGACCCGTGCGCTGGTCGACGTCCCCTCCGTCTCGGGCGACGAGCGGCCGCTGGCCGACCTCGTGGAGACGGCGCTGCGCGCCCTGGGCGGCCTGGAGGTGGAGCGGGTCGGCGACGCCGTGCTGGCCCGCACCAACCTGGGGCGGCCGACCAGGGTCGTGCTGGCCGGCCACCTCGACACCGTGCCGATCGCCGACAACGTGCCGAGCCGGCTGGAGGGCGACCGGCTCTACGGCTGCGGCACCAGCGACATGAAGTCCGGCGACGCGGTGATGCTGCGGGTCGCCGGGCGCTTCGGCGTCCCCGGCGGGGCGCCCGCGCACGACCTGACGTTCGTCTTCTACGACAACGAGGAGGTCGAGGCCGTGAAGAACGGCCTCGGCCGGGTCGCCCGGGAGCGCCGCGGCTGGCTGTACGGCGATCTGGCGATCCTGCTGGAGGGGACCGACGGGGAGATCGAGGCCGGCTGCCAGGGCACGCTGCGGGCCCGGCTGGCGACGCCGGGGCACCGGGCGCACAGCGCGCGGAGCTGGCTGGGGGAGAACGCGATCCACGGGCTGGCGGGGCCGCTGGCCACGCTGGCCGCCTACGAGGCCCGCCAGGTGGAGATCGACGGCTGCACCTACCGCGAGGGGCTCAACGCCGTGGGCATCTCCGGCGGCGTCGCGGGCAACGTGATCCCCGACGAGGCCACGCTGCTGATCAACTTCCGCTACGCGCCGGACCGGGACGAGGACGCCGCCGAGGCGCACGTCCGCGAGGTCTTCGCCGAGGCGCTCGCCGCCGGGGCGACCTTGGAGATCGTCGACCACTCCGGCGGCGCGCTCCCGGGGCTGTCAGAACCGGCCGCGGCCGCCTTCGTCGCGGCCGTGGGCCGCCCGGCGCGGGCGAAGCTGGGCTGGACCGACGTGGCCCGCTTCGCCGCGTTCGGCATCCCCGCGGTCAACTACGGACCGGGCGACCCCACCCTGGCCCACACCCGCGAGGAGCACGTGCTGGTCGAGCGGCTGCAGCCGACCGAGGACGCGCTCGTCGCCTACCTGTCCGGGAGCACCGCATGACCCTGCCGCCCGATCCGCAGGACGCATCCGATCCGCAGGCCGCACCCGGTCCGCAGGGCGCACCCGGTCCGCAGGGCACACCCGGTCCGCAGGTCAGGCCGGCGCCGCGCAGGCGGGCCCAGCACCGCGGGCCGGTCATGCTGCGGGGCGGAGAGCCCGACCCGGGGACGGTCGGTACGACGACCGACCAGCGGCTCCTCGACAAGCGGGGCCCGAGCGACTGGGTGCACACCGATCCGTGGCGGGTGCTCCGCATCCAGAGCGAGTTCGTCGAAGGCTTCGGGCTGCTGGCCGAGCTGCCGCGCGCGGTGAGCGTCTTCGGCAGCGCACGGACGCCCGCCGACCACCCGCACTACGCGGCGGGCGTCGCGATCGGCGCGGCGCTGGCACAGGCCGGGTACGCGGTCATCACCGGGGGCGGCCCGGGCGCCATGGAGGCGGCCAACCGGGGGGCGTGCGAGGCGGGCGGGCTCTCCGTCGGGCTGGGCATCGAGCTGCCGTTCGAGCAGGAGCTCAACGAGTGGGTCGACGTCGGCATCTCGTTCCGCTACTTCTTCGTCCGCAAGACGATGTTCGTGAAGTACGCGCAGGCCTTCGTCATCCTGCCCGGCGGCTTCGGCACGCTGGACGAGTTGTTCGAGGCGCTGACGCTGGTGCAGACCCGCAAGGTCACCCGCTTCCCGGTCATCCTGTTCGGCACCGACTACTGGTCCGGGCTGCTCGACTGGATCCACCGGACCATGGCGGCCACCGGCACGATCAGCCCCGCCGACCTGGAGCTGCTGACCGTCACCGACGACGTCGGCGCCGTCGTGGCGGCCATCCAGGCGGCCGAGGCCGACCGGGCGCGGGGCGAGGGCGGCGGTGGCATGCGCGCCCCGGTCGGCCCGTCCGACGCCTGACGTGCTCGACCTCGTCCTCTCCCTCGTCGGCGTCCTGGTCGTCGCCGCCCTGCTCTTCCTCGGCGCCTCCCTGCTCCTGGGCCGCGGCGAGACCCAGCCCCCGGCCGACCTGGACCGCTCGCCGGTGGAGCTGCCCGTCGGCCGGCCGATGACCGGCGACGACGTGCGGGGACTGCGGATGACGGTCACCCTGCGCGGTTACCGGATGGCCGAGGTCGACTGGCTGCTCGAGCAGTTCGCGCGGACCCTCGACGAGCGCGAGGCCGAGATCGCCACGCTCACCGAGCGGCTGCATCCGGCGTCCCCGGACGAGCTGAAGAGTGCGCGGACACCACCCCTGGACGACGACGAGGAGAGCCCGCATGCCTGAGCTGGTCGAGCGGATCGACGTCGAGGCGTCGCCCGAGCGGGTCTGGGAGGTGCTCACCGACTGGGTCAACCAGGGCGAGTGGATGGTGGCCACCGATGTCGAGACGGTCGGCGGGCCGGCCCAGGGCGTCGGTGGGCGGCTCGCGGCGCGCACCGGGCTGCCGCTGCCCGGCGGCCGCCACCTCGGGCTGCTGGACACCATGGTGATCACGAAGTGGGACCCGCCGCGGCTGGTCGAGGTGCAGCACACCGGCCGGGTCATCCGCGGTCCGGGCATCTTCGAGATCGAGCCCCGCGGCGAGCACGCCACGTTCGTCTGGACCGAGCGGTTCTACCTGCCGTGGGGCTGGTTCGGGGTGGTCCTCACGCCCGGTTGGTACGCCGCGCGGCCGTTCGTGCGCTGGGGCGTGCGACGCTCGCTGCGCCGGTTCGCGGCGGTCGCGGCCCGGTCCGGGGGAGCCGCTCCCCGGTGAGCCGCCGCGGGTGGGCGCTGTTCGTCGCCATGTCGGTCATCTGGGGCGTCCCGTACCTGCTGATCAAGGTGGCCGTCGACGAGGTCTCGCCGGTCGTCGTGGTCTTCACGCGGTGCGCGATCGGGGCGGCGCTCCTGCTGCCGTGGACGATCCGTCGCGGCGGGCTGGGGCCCGCGCTGCGGTCCTGGCGCTGGTTGCTGGTCTTCACCGTGCTGGAGATGACGGCGCCGTGGCTGCTGCTCTCCTACGCCGAGCAGTCGCTGTCCAGCTCGCTGACCGGGCTGCTGGTGGCCGCGGTCCCGTTCGTCGCCGCCCTCGCCGGCCGGCTCGCGGGCGAGGAGGAACGGCTCACCCCGGTGCGGATGGTCGGCATGGTGCTCGGCGTCGTCGGCATCGCCGCGCTGCTCGGCCTGGACCCGGAGGGGGCGGCCCTGCTCCCGGTCCTCGCGGTGGCCCTGGTGACCGTCGGCTACGCCACCGCGCCGCTGGTCATCAGCCGCAAGCTGCCCGAGGTGCCCGGGGTCGCGGCCGCCTCGGTGGCACTGGCGGTGACCACCGTGGTGTACGCGCCGTTCGCCCTGCCGCAGCTCGGGGACGCCGTCGACGCGTCGGGCGAGGCGCTGCTGTCGCTGACCACCCTCGGGGTGCTGTGCACGGCGGTCGCCCTGGCGCTGTTCTTCGCGCTCATCCGGGAGGTGGGTCCGCAGCGCGCCCTGGTCATCACCTTCGTCAACCCGGCGGTGGCGGTGCTGCTCGGCGTCGTGCTGCTCCACGAGCCGTTCACGCTCGGGATCGCCCTCGGCCTGCCGCTGGTGCTGGCCGGCTGCGTGCTGGCGACCGGCCGCGGTCCCGCGGCGCCGTCGGCCCCCGAGGTGGGGGAGCCGGCCGCCACGGCCCGCTGAACCGTCGGTGCCCGGGGCTACCGTCGCCGGCGTGCAGCGTTGTGCCTGGGCCGAGTCGACCGCGGAGTACGTCGCCTACCACGACGAGGAGTGGGGGACGCCGCTGCACGGCGACGACGCCCTGTTCGAGCGGCTCTGCCTCGAGGCCTTCCAGTCCGGCCTGTCGTGGATCACCATCCTGCGCAAGCGACCGGCGTTCCGGTCGGCCTTCGCCGGCTTCTCCATCGACGCGGTGGCGCAGTTCGACGCCGACGACGAGGCGCGGCTGATGAGCGACGTGGGCATCGTCCGCAACCGCGCGAAGATCGCTGCCGCCGTCCGCAACGCCCGGACGGCGCAGCAGCAGCCGGAGGGGCTCTCGGCGCTGTTGTGGTCCTTCGCGCCGACGGGGCCGCGGCGCCGGCCGGCCACGCTCGCCGACGTGCCCGCGACCAGCCCCGAGTCGGTCGCGATGGCCCGTGAACTGAAGCGCCGCGGGTTCGTCTTCGTGGGCCCCACGACCGCGTACGCGCTCATGCAGGCGACCGGGATGGTCGACGATCACGTCGCCGACTGCTTCCGCGCGTTCCCCTGATGGGGGCTCGTGTTGGACGACGGAGCGCCATACGGGATCATTGGCGGCGGAGTTCCAGCAGCGATGGACGCCACCCCACCCCCCGCCCCGGCGGGGAGTGGTGTGGCCGGCGAAGGAGGCACGCATGGCGGCCATGAAGCCGCGCACGGGTGAAGGTCCCCTCGAGGTGACCAAGGAGGGCCGCGGCCTGGTCATGCGCGTCCCGCTCGAGGGAGGCGGTCGCCTCGTCGTCGAGCTGTCGCCCGACGAGGCGGCGGCGCTGTCGGAGGCACTGAAGGGCGCGACCAGCTGACCACCTCCGCCGACCTGCCCCCGGGCAGGACAGCGCAGGACGACACGGCCCCGGCCACCGGCGATCAGCCGGTGACCGGGGCCGCGCCGTTCCCGCGGATCGAGCTCCTCGCGGCGCTGCCCGTGCTCGGCACCGACGACGTGCTCGCGGTACCCGTCGGCGCGGGCGGCGCGCTGCCGGGATGGCTGACCGGGCCCGCGCCGGTCGTGAGCCCCCAGCTGCTCACCGGCGCGCTGGCCGACACCGGCAACACCGGCCGTGCCGGCGCGATCACCAACGTGCCCATCGCCGGCCGGCGGCCCCGCAGCGTCGTCGCCGTCGGCGTCGGGGCGGGCGCGCTGCCGGAGCTGCGCCGGTACGTGGCCGTGTGCGTGCGTCGCGCCCAGACGCTGGCCCGGCACGGCGCGACCCGGCTGGTGCTCCCGCTGGACGCAGCCGCGGGTCCGGCCGGGCCCGCTGAGGTGCGCGCGGCCGTGGAGGCCGCAGTGCTCGCCGGCTACCGGTTCCGCGACTCGTCGTCGCGCCCGCCACGGCGGCTGGCCACCGTCACCCTCGTCGCGGCCGCCGGGCCCGAGGCCGACGCGGCGGTCACCGCCGGAACGGTCACGGCCGAGGCCGTCGCGTGGGCCCGCGACCTGGTGAACACGCCGCCGCACATCAAGGACCCGGAGTGGCTGGCGGAGCAGGCGCGCGCCCGGCTGGGCGCGCTGCCGCACGTCACGGTGACCGTGCTCGGTCCCGAGGAGCTCGCGATCGGCGGGTTCGGTGGGGTGCTCGCCGTCGGGGGCGGATCGGCCTCACCACCGCGGGTCGTCGTGGCGGCCTACCGCCCGCCGTCGGCCGGCCCGCAGCACCCGGTCCTGGTCGGCAAGGGGATCACCTTCGACAGCGGTGGCCTCTCGATCAAGACCACCGCCGGCATGCGGCACATGCAGACCGACATGGCCGGGGGAGCCGCCGTGCTCGCCGCCGTCGACGCCGCGGCCCGGCTCGAGCTGCCGGTCGCCGTCACCGCGGTGGTCCCGGCGGCGGAGAACGCCGTGTCCGGCTCGGCCTACCGTCCGGCGGACGTCGTCCGGCACGTCGGCGGGCGCACCACCGAGGTTCGCAGCACCGACGCCGAGGGGCGGCTGGTCCTCGCCGACGGACTCGCGTACGCGCGGCTCGAGCTCGGTGCGACGGTGCTGGTCGACGTCGCCACCTTGACCGGCGCGATGAAGCAGGCGCTGGGCGCCCGCACCGGCGGGCTGTACGCCAGCGCCGACGGCCTGGCCGACGCGCTGTCCGCCGCCGGCGCCGCCGCGGGGGAGCCGCTGTGGCGGCTGCCCCTGGCGCAGGAGTACGCCGGCCTGCTGGACAGCCCGGTCGCCGACGCGAACAACGCGCCCGGCAACCCGGGCGGCACGACGGCCGCGCTCTTCCTGCAGCCCTTCGCCGGCGACCTGCCGTGGGCGCACCTGGACATCGCGGGCCCGGCGCGGTCGGGCTCCGACCACGCCGAGACGGTCAAGGGGGGCACCGGGTTCGGTACCCGCACGCTGCTGCGGTGGCTCGAGGCCGGGGCGCCGGGAGAAGCTGACCCCATGGGAACGGACCGATGAGCGAGGACGAGCGGGGCGTCGTGTTCCCGGCAGGTGCGGACGGCCGGCGGAGCACCGCGGCACTGGGACGGGCCGTCACCGCCGACGCGCTCCGCCCGGTCGATGCCGCCGGGGCGCTGGCTGCCGAGCGGGAGACCAACTGGCGGGCGGGCTACCTCACCCACTTCCGCCGGCTGGTGGAGGCGGGGCTGCCGTCGGCGTCGGCCGCCCGCACCATCGCCGAGGAGGGGCTGGCCTCGCTGCACCGCACCATGCGGGTGGCCGGTCCCGACGGGGAGACCGGCCTCGGCGACCTGGTGGGCGCACCCGCCGGCCGGGCGCTGCACACGGTGGAGGTCCGCGGCAGCGCCGAACCGGAGCGGGAGCTCTCGCTGCCGTTCCGTGGTGGCCGGCTGCGGGGCGACGCTCTGCTGCACCAGCTGGACCAGTGGGTGGCCGCGGGGGTGATCGAGCCCTCGTGCGCCGAGGCGGTCCGCACCGTCGCCGCGCACCCGGAGTGGCTGGCGCTGCCCGACACCACCGTGGTCGTGCTCGGCGCCGGCGCCGAGATGGGCCCGCTCACCGCGCTGCTGCGGTGGGGCGCTCACGTGGCCGGTGTGGACCTGCCGCGCGCGCCGCTGTGGGAGCGGGTCCTGGACACCGCTCGCGGCAGTGCCGGCACCCTGCTGGTGCCGGTCGACGAGCCGGCGACGGACGTCGCCCCGGCCCGGGCCGGGGCCGACCTGATCGCCGAGGTCCCCGGTGTCGCCGACTGGGCCGCGACGCTGCCCGGGCGCCCCGTGCTGGGCAACTACGTCTACGCGGACGGCGCCACCAACGTGCGGGTGTCGACCGCCGTCGACGTGCTCACCGTGCGGCTGGCGGAGACCCGCCCGGACCTCGCGCTGGCGTTCCTCGCGACGCCGACCGACGTCTTCGCCGTCCCCGCTGACGCCGTGGCGCAGTCCGTGCAGGCCTACGCCGCCCGCTCGCGGGGGGCGAAGCTGCTGGGCCGGCCCCTGCGCACGGTGTCGGGAGGACGGCTGCTGCAGCGTGCGTACGTGCCCGGGACGGACCCGGGCATCGCCGACAGCCTGGTCGCCCAGCAGGGCCCCAACTACGCGCTGGCCAAGCGGCTGCAGCGCTGGCGGGCGACGACGGCGCGGGCGGCCGGGAGCACGGTGTCGATGAACGTCGCCCCGCCGACGCGCACCCGGTCGGTGGTGAAGAACCGGGCTCTGGCCGCCGCGTACGCCGGGGCCCACCGGTTCGGCGTGGAGATCTTCGAGCCGGCGACGTCGAACGTGCTGATGGCCGCGCTGCTCGTGCACGACCTGCACACCGGCGGCGGGCCGGTGCACGAGCACCCGTGGCAGGACGAGGCGTACGAGGCGGCGCACGGCGGCCTCTGGCGCGCGGCCTACCAGCCGCGCAGCGCTCTCGGCCTGGCGGCGCTGCTCGGGTACGGAGCCGCACGGAGCTGAGTCAGTCGCCGACGGTCCCGTCGATCGCCTCCCGGAGCAGATCGGCGTGGCCGGCGTGCCGGGCGGTCTCCTCGAGCATGTGCAGCATGATCCAGCGCAGGTCGACGTACTGGCCGTTGGACCGCGGCCGCGCCGCGCGCTGGTCGAGGCAGTCGGCGGTCCGGACCGCCGCCCGGCTCCGCTCGCAGGCATCGTCGTAGCGACGGCGCAGCTCGTCCGGCGGTACGTCGGCCGCGGTCCGGAACTCGTGGTCGGGGTCGGCCTCCCGGTCGACGTGAGCCCACAGCGGGTCCGCGAGGTCGCCGGCGAACCGGACCCGGAACCAGAGGTCCTCGACGTAGGCCAGGTGGTTGAGCAATCCACCGAGCGTGAGCGAGGACGGGGCCAGCGGCCGGGCCAGCTGGTCGGCGTCCAGCCCGTCGGCCCGCCGGAGGATCGTCGCGCGGTAGTGGTCCAGGAACGCGGTCAGCTGGCCCGACTCCGGACCGGACGACGGCGGGTAGGTGCGCATGTCCGAGCTTCGCACGGAACCGTCAGGCGGGTCCGATCAAGCCGGCGACGATCTCGGCGGACAGGGTGACCAGGGGTAGCCCGCCGCCGGGGTGCGCCGAGCCGCCGACGAGGAAGAGACCGGGCACGGGGGAGGCGTTGGCCGGGCGGAGGAACGCCGCCCGCGCGCCGTTGCTCGACGTCCCGTAGATCGACCCGCCCACGCTGCCCGTGTCGCGCTGCAGGTCGGCCGGCGTGCGCACCACCCGGCGGCGCACCCGGTCGCGCACGTCCAGCCCGCGCTCGGCCATCACCTGCAGCACCCGGTCGGCGTACCGCTCCGCCAGCCCGGGGGAGTCCCAGTCGATCCCGCGCCCGGGCTCGTGCCGGGGCGCGTTCACCAGGACGAACCACGACTCGCTGTCGTCGTCCGGGCGCAGCGCCGGGTCGTCGGGCGCGCTGACGTAGACGGTGGGGTCGGCCGCCGGCCGCGGCCGGCCCGCGTGCCGGCCGGTGCCGAAGACGGAGTCGAACTCGTCGTCGTAGTCGGCCGGGAACAGCACGGTGTGGTGGGCGAGCTCCGGCGTCCGGCCACGCAGTCCGAGCAGCAGCACGAACCCGGAGAGGGACGGCGTGGCGCGAGCGAGGGAACGGCGCGGGGCCGCCGACAGCCGCAGGGGCACGAGATCGGCGTAGAGCGCCGCGGCGTCCACGTTCGAGACGACGACGTCGGCAGTGACCACCTCGCCGTCGGCCAGTTCGACCCCGGCCGCCCGCCCTCCGGCCACGACCACCCGCCGCACCGCGCAGCCGGTGCGCAGCACCGCGCCGTGCCCGGCCGCGCGATCGGCGACGGCCAGCGCGAGCCGGTGCAGCCCGCCGCGCACGTACCAGGAGCCGAACGCCTGCTCCGCGTACGCCACCGTGGCGAGCACGGCCGGGGCCCGGCGCGGATCGGAGCCGGAGTAGGTGGCGTAGCGGTCCAGCAGCGTCCGCAGGTGCGGGTGGCGGAGGTAGGACCGGCCGAGCCCGCGCAGCGACCGCCACGGCGCGATGGTGGCGACGTCGGACGGCCGGCGGGCGAGCCGGGCGAGCGTGACCGGTCCGGCCAGGGGCGTGCGCAGGAAGGGGTCCTCGCTGATCCGCCACATCTGCTCCGCGCGCGCCATCAGGGCGGACCACTGCGCCCCTGCTCCGGGACCGAGCGCGGCGTCCAGCGCGGCGGGCACGGCGTCGGGCTGCCCGGGGAACGCCAGGTGCGTGACGTCGGCGAACCGGTAGGCCACCGCCGGATCCAGCCGCACCAGGTCGACCGACTCCTCGAGGGGTCCGCCGGTGGCGTGGAACAGGTCGCGGTAGACCTGGGGCAGGGTGACCAGGCTCGGGCCGGTGTCGAACGCGTGCCCGTCCACGGTGAGCAGGCCGAGCTTGCCGCCCACCCGCTCGGAGCGTTCCAGCACGGTCACCGCGTGCCCCTGCGCGGCGAGCCGGGCCGCCGCCGCGAGGCCACCGAGCCCGGCGCCCACCACCACCACCCGCGCCACGCCGCCACGGTAGTGGCCGTCCGCTGCGGGACCGGTCCCGCGCAGGGGCTCAGGCGGGGACGGTCAGCGCGAGCAGAGCCATGTCGTCGGCCTCGTGCCGGGATCCGGCCACCTGCGCCTCGACGGCGGCCACCACCGCCGCGGCGGTGCCCTCGGCCCCCGAGCAGCCGGGGGTGCCGAGCAGCCGCATCAGTGCCTCCTCGCCGAACTGCGCACCGGCGTCGTCGCGCGCCTCGGTGACCCCGTCGGTGTAGAGCAGCAGCGTGCACCCGGCCGGCAGGTCGACGGTGGAGTCGGTGAACACGGTGTCCTCGTCCACGCCGAGCGGAGGGGCGGGCCGGCCCAGGGCCACGACCGCGCCGTCGGCGGTGCGCAGCAGGGGCGCCGGGTGACCGGCGATGCTGATGCCGACGCGGCGCCCCTGCGGAGCGCTCTCCAGCACGAGGCAGACCGCCGTCACGAACCGGAGCGGCCCGGTGCCCTGCTCGCGCAGCAGGGCGGTGTTGACCGCATCGAGCACCGCGGCCGGGCAGCCGGCGGCGGACGCGGCCCGCGCGGTGTGCCGGGTCAGCGCCGTCAGCGAGGCCGCCTCGGCACCGGTGCCGCAGACGTCGGCGATGAGCACCATCCACCGGCCGTCGGGCAGCGGCATCACGTCGTAGGTGTCGCCACCCGCCAACGCCGAGCCCCCGCCCGCCCGGTAGCGGGCCGCGAGCTCGATCCCGGGGACGGTGGGCAGGTGGGAGGGCAGCAGGCTGCGCTGGAGCGTCTCGGCCAGCTCGCGAACCTCGGACTCCGCGCGCAGCCGGCCGAGGAACTGGCCGATCTGGCGTCCCGCGTGCGCGAGCACCTCGACCAGCTCCGCAGGCACCGTGCGGGAGGCGCGCGAGAAGAGCTCGCAGACGCCGAGGACGGACTCACCGCGCAGCACCGGGAACGCCACCCCAGTCCGGACGTCGTCGGCACGGGCGGCCTGCCGCCTCAGGAACCGGGGGTCCTCCCAGAGGTCCTCGATGACGACCGGCGCGCGGGTCTGGCGGACGATGCCCGGCAGCCCCTCGCCGCGGCCGAAGGTGCGGCGGGTCTCCTCGCGCAGGGCCGGCACGTCCACGCCGGCGGCGGTCCAGGTGCCGGCGTGCACCAGCCGGCCACTGTGCTCGTCGGTCTCCCACAGCACCGCGGCGTCCCAGTCCAGCTCGGTGCACAGCGTCGGCAGCAGGCGCTGGAAGGCGACGTCGGCATCCGCTGCCTCGGTGAGCGCGGCGGTGACCCGCAGCGTGGCGGCGAGGTAGCGGCTCACCTGCAGCTGGCGCTCGAGCAGGATGGTGGTGCTCGCGTCCCGCAGCACGCTGACGATCGAGGACTCCTCCGGTCCCGCGCCCGGGAAGGGCTCCACCCGGGCCAGGGTGACGTCGATGGCGACCTCGTGGCCGGTGGCGTGCAGCGCCGGCAACTGCGTCGTCTGCCCGACCAGCTCGCCCTTGCCGGTGGTCAGGAAGCGGGTGATGTGCTGGCCGTGACCGGCCCGGAAGCGCTGCGGCATGACGCCGGTCAGCGGCCGCCCCAGGAGGGCGTCGGGCTCGTGGCCGAGCAGCCGGCGGATGGCGGAGTTCGCGTAGGTCACCCGGCCGCGGGAGTCCGCCACGACGACGGCGTCGGGCAGCGCATCCAGGAGGCTCTCCGGAGACACGACTGTCCGGGAACCCGGATCCTCCGGCACCGTGCCCCCTCGGCATCGACGATCACTGCGTGTAGAACTGTGTCACACCAAACGTGATCAATGAAGCGCTGTGTCGACATGTGTCCTTGTCGACATCGAGGTGCGCCGGACGGCTAGAAGGCGTATCGGAGGCGTAGCCACGGTGCGTGCTGCCCGACCAGTCGTTGCAGTCGCTGTACGCCCTCGCGCTTGACGTCGTTGCGGTAGCGGACGTTGTCCTGCCCGTTCTGGCTGCGCTTCGCCTGCTGCAGCTCCGGCCGCCAGAGCAGGTCCTCGGCCTTCGGGTGCCATCCGAGGTTGACCTCGTGCAGGTCGCGGTTGTGGGTGAGCAGGATGACCTCGGCGGCCGCCTGTGCCTTCGCGGCAGGGGAGAGCTCGTCGTCCAGTCGCTGTAACAAGGCAGCCCAGGCGGCCTCCCAGCCGTCCCGCAGCACGACCGGCGACAGGTTCAGGTGCACCTCGTACCCGGCTGCGACGAAGTCGTCCACCGCCGCGATCCGCTCGGCGACATGGCTGGTCCGGACGTCGAGCAGCCGGGCGTCGTCCTCGGGCATGACCGAGAACCGGATGCGGGTGCGGCCGGCCGGATCGAGGTCGAGCAGCTGCCGGTTGACGTACTTCGTCGCGAAGGAGGCCTTGGCGGTGGGGAGCCCGCGGAAGGTGGCGATCAGGTCGGCGACGTTGTCGCTCACCAACGCGTCGACCGAGCAGTCGCTGTTCTCGCCCAGGTCGTAGACCCAGCTGTCCGGGTCGGCCTGGTCGGGCTCGGCCTTGGGCCCCTGCCGGGCCACGTGCCGGCGCAGGTAGCCGGTGATCTGCTCGATGTTGGTGAACACCGTGATCGGGTTGGCGTAGCCCTTGCGCCTCGGGACGTAGCAGTAGGCGCACGCCATCGCGCAGCCGTTGGCCGTCGACGGCGCGATCCAGTTCGCCGACCGGCCGTTGGGGCGGGCGGACAGCGACTTCTTGACGCCGAGCACCAGCGTCTCGGTCTTCACCCGCACCCAGCGTTCGACGTTGCCCTCGTTGCCGTGCAGGTCGGGGATCTGCCAGTGCGAGGGCACCTCGACCACCTCGGCGTCCGGGAAGCGCCCGAGCACCTGCCGGCCGCGGGAGCTGTCCACGGCGGCGGGCTCGGCGTAGATCCGGCGCACCTGCAGGAGCCGGTTCGGCGGAGCGGGTGTGGGAGGCGGCTCGGGGTCGAAGAGCGTCAGCGGCTCGGCCGGTGCCATGCCAGGTCCAGCGTGTGGCCCGAGGGTGGCATTCCGGGAAGCCGCGTGCCGCCCGCCCGTTTCCCTCGACCGGCCACGGGCACCCCGAACGGGAGCGATCCGGCGCCGACGGCGCGGACGGACCCACACGGAGGAGTTCCTCGATGAAGGCAGTGACCTGGCACGGGCAGAAGGACGTACGCGTCGAGGAGGTGCCCGACCCCTTCGTGCAGGAGCCGACCGACGCGGTCATCCGGGTCACCACCACGAACATCTGCGGATCGGACCTGCACCTCTACGAGCCGCTCGCCGCGTTCATGGGCGTCGGCGACATCCTCGGCCACGAGACCATGGGCCAGGTGGTCGAGGTGGGCTCCGCGGTCGGGGACCTGAAGGTGGGCGACCGCATCTCCATCCCGTTCCAGATCTCGTGCGGGCACTGCTGGATGTGCGGGCAGGGTCTCTACACCCAGTGCGAGACGACCCAGATGCGGGACACCGGCATGGGCGCGCAGATCTTCGGCTACTCCAAGCTCTACGGCCAGGTGCCCGGCGGTCAGGCGGAGTACCTGCGGGTGCCGCAGGCGCAGTTCACGCACATCAAGCTGCCCGAAGGTCCGGCGGACGACCGGTTCGCCTACCTGTCCGACATCCTGCCCACCGCCTGGCAGGGCGTGGAGTACGCCAACGTCCCCGAGGGCGGGACGCTGGTGGTGCTCGGGCTCGGTCCGGTGGGCGACTTCGCCTGCCGCATCGCCCAGCACAAGGGCTACCGGGTGATCGGGGTGGACATGGTCCCCGAGCGCCTCGAGCGCGCCCGGGCCCGCGGCGTCGAGGTCGTCGACCTGCGCGAGCACGAGGACGACCTCGGCGATGCGATCCGCGACATGACCTCCGGCCGGGGGCCGGACTCGGTCGTGGAGGCCGTCGGCATGGAGGCGCACGGCTCACCCGGCACGAAGTTCGTGCAGAAGGCCGCCGGCCTGCTGCCCAGGGCTGTCGCCGCACCGATCCAGAAGACCGCGGGGGTCGACCGGCTCAACGCCCTCTACTCGGCCATCGACATCGTGCGTCGCGGCGGCACGATCTCGCTGTCGGGTGTCTACGGCGGCGCGGCCGACCCGATCCCGATGCTGACGCTGTTCGACAAGCAGATCGCGCTGCACATGGGGCAGTGCAACGTGAAGCGCTGGATCCCCGAGATCATGCCGCTGCTCGGGGACGACGACCCGCTGGGCTGCGACACGTTCGCCACCCACCGCGTGCCGCTGTCCGAGGCGCCGGAGATGTACCGCAAGTTCCAGGAGAAGAGCGACGGCGTCATCAAGGTGCTGCTCAAGCCGGAGCAGTGAGCCGGTCGGCTCGCCGGCGCGGTGCGACACTGCGCCGGTGAGCACCGTCGACCTGAACGCCGATCTGGGGGAGGGCTTCGGCGTCTGGCGGCTGGGCGACGACGAGGCGCTGCTCGGCGTCGTCACCAGCGCCAACGTCGCCTGCGGCTTCCACGCCGGCGACCCCACGACGATGCGGCGCGTCTGCGCCGGTGCCGCGCGGGCGGGCGTCGCCGTGGGGGCGCAGGTCTCCTACCGCGACCTGGCCGGGTTCGGTCGCCGCTTCATCGACGTCGCTCCCGCCGAGCTCGCCGACGACGTGCTCTACCAGCTGGCCGCGCTCGACGGCATCGCGCGGGCCGAGGGGACCCGGGTCCGCTACGTGAAGCCGCACGGTGCGCTCTACAACGCCACCGTGACGCACGCCGAGCAGGCCCGCGCCGTCGTCGCCGCCGTCGTCGCCCACGACCCGGCGCTGCCGGTCCTGGGGCTGCCCGGGTCGGCGCTGCTGCGGACGGCGGAGGCGGCCGGTCTGCGGCCGGTGGCGGAAGGCTTCGCCGACCGCGGCTACACCCCGGACGGCGGGCTGGTGCCGCGCAGCGAGCCGGGGGCACTCGTGCACGACCCGGCCGAGGTGGCGCAGCGGGCGGTGCGGATGGCCGTGGAGGGCACCGTGCTCGCCGTCGACGGCAGCGCGGTGCCGGCCGCGGTCGAGTCGATCTGCGTGCACGGCGACACCCCGGGCGCGGTCGAGCTGGCGCGCGCAGTGCGGGTCGCCCTGCAGCTGGCAGGCGTGACGCTCGCATCCTTCACCGGCTGACGGCCGGCCGGGTCACTGCCGGAGGGCCTCGGCGACGGCGGCCACGTTCGACCGGCCCCTTGCCGTAGTCGACCACGGTGGTCCCGACCACCGGCCGGCTGGAGACGACGGCCTCCAGGGCAGCACCGTCCCCGAAGAGCTGCACCGAGACCTCCTCGCCCCAGCTCTTCCAGGACCACCGCGTACGGGCGCGGTACCGGCCCGCGGCGTCGTCGGCCTCGTGGACGTCCGCCGGCAGGCCGTGCAGGGCCGCCACGATCCGCTCGTGGAGATCGGCACCGGCGCGCACCGACACCGTCGTGTCCTGCCGCGGGCCGCGCCGCGCGCCCTGCGGCGCCCGGTCGCTGACGGCGTCGACCGAGGTTCTCGGCGTGACCCGCCGCGGTCGCGATCCTGCGTCGCGCGGGCGGTCGGCGATCATGATCCGGTGGAGCGGACCGAAACCGGCATGCGGGTGCTGCCGTACGGCGACCGCGCGCTGCTGATCGAGGTGGACGGGACCGACGCGGTGGCCGGCGTCCGCCGGGCCCTGGAGCACACGCCGCTGACCGGTCAGCGCGAGCTGGTGCCGGCCGCGCGCACCGTGCTGGTCGTCCTGGACCGGCCGCCCACGGAACTCGACGTCGCGACGCTGCGCCGGCTGCCGCTGCTCGACGTGGGGCCGGGCGACCCGGCTCCGACGGTGACCCTCCCGGTCGCGTTCGACGGCCCGGACCTGGCCGAGGTCGCGGCCCTGGTGGGTCGCTCCGTGCCCGACCTCGTGGCCGTGCTGACCGACGTCGAGTTCACCGTGGCGTTCGGTGGGTTCGCGCCCGGGTTCGGCTACCTGACCGGTCTGCCCGCGGAGCTGCAGGTGCCCCGCCGGGCGACGCCGCGCACGCGGGTGCCGGCGGGGTCGGTGGCGCTGGCCGGGCCCTACGCCGGGATCTACCCGCGCGCCTCGCCCGGCGGCTGGCAGCTCGTGGGCCGGACCGACGCCGTCCTCTTCGACGTCGACCGGGAGCCGCCGGCGTTGCTGACGCCGGGCGTGCGCGTGCGGTTCCGAGAGGCGGGCTGACGTGCTGACCGTGCTCGCGCCCGGACCGCTGACGACGGTGCAGGACCGCGGCCGCCCGGGGCACGCGGACGTCGGGGTGACCCGGTCGGGCGCCGCCGACGCCCCCGCCGCCGACCTGGCCAACCGGCTCGTCGGCAACCGCCCGGAGGCGGCGCTCCTGGAGGTGACCGCCGGCGGGCTGCGGGTGCGCGCCGGGCGCACGCTGCTGGTGGCGGTCACCGGTGCACCCGTGCCGGTGGAGGTCGACGGCCGGGCGGCGCCCTTCGCCGCACCCACGACCGTGCCCGCGGGCGCGGTGCTCTCGCTGGGTCACCCGGGCCGCGGGCTGCGGAGCTACGTCGCGGTGCGCGGCGGGGTGGACGTCCCGCCGGTGCTGGGCTCGCGGAGCACCGACACGCTGTCCGGGCTCGGCCCACCGCCGCTGACCGCGGGCACGGTCCTGCCGGTGGGGGGCCTGGCGGGCGAGGAGCCGGTCGTCGACGTCGCGCCGGTCGGGTCCCCGCCGGACCGGCCGGTGCTCCGGCTGCTGCCGGGGCCGCGACGGGACTGGCTGGACGAAGCGGCGTGGGCCGCGCTCACCACGCAGGAGTGGGTGGTGGGCTCCGACAGCGACCGGGTCGGCCTCCGGCTGACCGGGCCGCGGCTGGGCAGGGCGCGGGACGGCGAGCTGCCCAGCGAGGGGTTGGTGCCGGGCGCGGTGCAGGTGCCGCCCGACGGCGCGCCGGTGCTCTTCCTGGCCGACCACCCGGTGACCGGCGGGTACCCGGTGCTCGCCGTCGTCGTCACCGCCGACCTGCCCCTGGCCGCCCAGCTCCGCCCCGGCGACGTCGTCCGGTTCCGGGCTGCCGGCGCAGCGCCCCGGCGAGGGCTCAGCTCCGGCTGAGTACGGCATATGAGGGTGACAGGTCGGGCTGACTCCGCGGATGTGACCGCCCGGGGAGTCAGCCAGGGCGTCTGGCCCGGGAGCCTGCGAAACGCGCCCCGAGCGGCCCGATGAGGGACAGCCGGCGATCAGTCCGTGCGGATGATGCACCAGGCCCGGTCGAAGCGGCGCGCGACCACGTCGCTGTCCCGCATCCACACCTCCAGCGCGGCGGCGTCCCCGAACCAGCCGCTCAGGTGGGTCCACGACTCGATGTCCAGCACAAGCCGGTAGTCGTCGCCGTCCTCGACGGGCAGCGCCTCGCGCAGGACTCGCAGAGCCGGCGCGGTCGAGTTCTGGCTATGCCCGTAGACGTGGGTCACCGTTGTGGCCCGCGTGTCACGTGACTCGGTCCGTTGGTAGGCCCAGGCCCGCTGGAACTCCTCCGTGACGTGCATCGCGGCGTCGTTCTGCCCCCGGTCGGACAGGAAGTCCCCCGGCGGTCGGCTGCTCCAGCCGGGGAGCAGCATTCCCGCCTGGCAGGCGTCGGTCGGTGTGTCGAGGTCGGCGGGGGGTTCGGCGAAACCCGGCACCTGGGGCTCGGGCACCCACCGCACCAGCCAGCCACCGGCGTCCCGGTCGGTCGCTTCCCAGCCGTAGGTGTCGATCAGGTCGTGGAACACCTCGAGGTAGCCCTCGGCGGGCAGTCCCTCGCGATGCTCCGGCCAGGCCGCCTTGCCCTCCTCCCCCCAGGCCCAGGCTTCGTGCAGCGAAATGGAGGCGACGTGGGCCAACGGCGTGCCGTCCGGTCGGCGCGGCCACTCGGCCAGGGGCAGCAGCGCGGGCCCGCCCAGCCAGGAGGGCCACCCGCCCCAGCGCCACTCCCGGTCCAACCCGGCGCGGCCCGGACGGGAGCCCTGCTCGGTGAAGACGGGCGACCAGGCGATGTCCCGAGCCAGGGCCGTCGTGTCGAAGGGCAGGCCCTCCAGCCACTCGTCGACCGCCAGCCACGACATGTTGATCGGAGCGAAGTCGTCCTCAGGAGGGCGCCATCTGCGAGCCACGCCGCCCATCATCGCGACGTTCTCACGTGGTGTCCCATAGGCCGCCTTCTGAGCGAGTCCGAGACGGACCGTTGGCCCGACGCCATCTCACTCATCAGCCGTACTCAGCTCCGGCCGAGCGGACCTGCCCGCACCGGCAGCACGGCGAGGCCGTCGGGGCCGGACACGACCTGGGCCCGGGCGCCGTAGTGCGCCGACAGCGCCGCCGGCGTCAGCACCTCGGCGGGGGCGCCCTCCGCGGCGACCCGGCCGGCGGCGAGCAGGGTGAGCCGGTCGGCGTACTGGCCGGCCAGCGTGAGGTCGTGCAGCGTGCTCACCACCGTGAGCCCGTCCTGGCGCCGCAGCCGGTCGAGCAGGTCGAGGACCTGCTGGGCGTGACCCAGGTCCAGTGCCGCCGTCGGCTCGTCGAGGAGCAGCACCCGCGGCCGCTGGGCCAGGGCCCGCGCCAGGACGGCGCGCTGCTGCTCGCCGCCGGACAGGGTGACCACGAGCCGGTCGGCCAGCGGCTCGAGGTCCAGCCGCTGCAGGACGTCGGCGACGACGTCCCGGTCGACCCGGCGCGGCGCGGCCAGCAGCGGCCGGTGCGGGGTGCGGCCCAGGGTGACGTACTCCAGGGTGCTGATGCCCTCGGGCAGCACCGGCAGCTGCGGGGCGTACGCCAGCACCCGGGCGAGGTCGCGCCGGGCCATGCCGGTGGTCGGGACGCCGTCGATGCGCACCTGGCCTTCGTGCCGCTGCAGCCCGAGCACCGACCGCAGCAGCGTCGACTTGCCCGAGCCGTTGGGGCCGATGATGCCCAGCCAGCCACCGGGCTCGACGGTGAAGCGCACCGAGTCCAGCACCCGGGTGCGGCCGTAGGCGGCGCTCAGCCCGACGACCTCGACCCGGGCGCCGGGAGGGGGGAGGGCGTCGCTCATCGCCGTCGCGCCCCGGCCCACAGGAGGGCGGCGAAGAAGGGGGCGCCGACGAACGCGGTGACCACGCCGATGGGCAGCTCGGCCGGCGCCAGGAGCACCCGCGCGACCAGGTCGGCGAGCACGAGGAACGCCCCGCCCACCAGCAGGGACAGCGGCAGGACGCGGGTGTAGGAGCCACCGGCCAGCCGGCGCACGATGTGCGGGACGACCAGCCCGACGAAGCCGATGAGGCCGCTGACGGCGACGGCGGAGGCGGTGGCGAGGGAGGCGGCCAGGATGACCAGGAGCCGCAGCCGGCCGGGGTGCACGCCCAGCGAGCTGGCCTCGTCGTCGCCGACGGAGAGCACGTCCAGCGCGCGGCCGCAGCAGAGCAGGACCGCGCAGGAGACGCCCAGGTAGGGCAGGACCAGCCCGACGTCGGACCACTGCGAGCTGCCGAGCTGCCCGATCATCCAGCCGTAGATCTCGCGCAGGTTGTCGGTGTTCTGCTGCTGCACCAGGGTCTGCGCCGCGGACAGGAAGGCGGCGACCGCGATGCCGGCCAGCAGCAGCGTGGGGCTGTGCGAGCCGCCCGCGACGGTGCCGAGGGCCAGCGCACAGCCGACGCCGAACAACGCCCCGGCGAACGCGGCGAGCGGGACGATGCCCACCGGCCCGAGGGACTGCACGGGGGAGTAGGCGATGGTCAGCGTCGCGCCCAGCCCCGCGCCGGCCGCCGCACCGAGGAGGTAGGGGTCGGCGAGCGGGTTGCGGAAGACGCCCTGGTAGCCGGCCCCGGCGATGGCCAGTGCCGCTCCGACGAGGACGGCCAGCACCACCCGGGGCAGCCGCAGCTGCAGCAGCACGGCGGCCTGGGTCCCCTCCAGACCGCCGGGCACGTCGACGCCCACCGGACCGAGCGCGCGGTCGAGCAGGGTCGCGACGACGGCCCCGGGGGGCAGCGGTACGGCGCCCACCCAGATGGCGGCGAGCACGGAGAGCACCAGCGCCAGCGCGGCCAGCCCGGACACCAGGGCGACCGACCGCCGGGGACGCACCGCACCCGGCCCGGCCGGAGTGCGGCCGGACCGGGTGCGGGACGTGACGGCGCTCATGGGAGGGGCGGGCCTCAGCCCTGCAGGGCCTCGGCGACGGTCTCGGCGAAGTCCGCGACGCGCGGGCCCCAGCGGGAGGCGACGTCGTCGTCGGCCTCCACGATGCGGTCGTTCGTCACCGCGGGGACGGTGGCGAAGGCGGGCCGCTGGGCCACCGTCGCGGCGCTCTCGCCGCAGCACTTGGTGTCGGCCAGCACGATCAGCTCCGGTGCCTGGTCCACGACGAACTCCGGCGACAGCTGCGGGTAGCCGCCGCTGGCGTCAGGGGCCTCGTCGGCGATGTTCTCCAGGCCGAACATGCTGTAGATGCTGCCGATGAAGGTGGAGCTGTCCGCGGAGTAGAGGCTCGGGTCGAGCTCGTGGTAGACCCGCTGGCCCTCCACGTCGGCGGGGACCGAGGCGACGGCGGCCTCGATGCGGTCCTGCACGTCGGCGACGGCGTCGGCGGCCTCCTCGACGTGACCGGTGGCCTCGCCCAGCAGTTCCATCTGCGCATAGGTGTCGTCGAGGTCCTCGGCTGCCTCGAGCAGCAGCACCGGGACGTCGAGGGTCTCCAGCGCGTCGACGATGCCGTTGGTGTCGTTGCTGAGCACCACCAGGTCCGGGTCGTAGCCGGCGATCGCCTCGGCGTTGGGCGTGAACGACGACAGGTCCGTGGTGGGCGCCTCGGCCGGGTAGTTGGAGTTGTCGTCCACGGCCTCGACCTGGTCGCCGGCGCCGATGGCGAACAGCATCTCGGTGGCCGTCGGCGACATGGAGACGATCGCCTCGGGCTGCTCGTCCAGCGTCACCTCTCCGTTGGCGGCGGTCACCGTCACCGGGAAGTCGACTGCCTCGGACGAGGACGGCGCAGCGGCGTCGTCGCCGCCGTCGGACGAGTCGCCGCCGCAGGCGGTGAGGGTCAGCAGCAGCGCCACGAGGGCCGCCAGTGGGGCGGCGGGGGACAGCCGCCGGGCGCGCGACGTCGACCGCGCCGCGCGGGGAAGGGAACCGGACAAGAGACGTGCCTCCAGCGGAGGCGGCGAGCGGTCGGCTCCGAGCTGACCCGACGCCCGATGCGCGACCCCTGCCGCGAGGGTCGGTTGCATGGCGCAGAGCAGGCGATCTGGCTCAGACCGCTCTGCACGTCTCGGGCGGGGCGGCCATCACAGTTGCGGGACAGCGCCGGGTTTCCACCGGACTTCGCTGCTGCTGCGTCACCGGCGCACGGGCCGGCGCGGAAACGGTACCAGCGCGGCCGCTACGGGCGCGCCGAGAGAACGGCCGAGTAGACCTCGACGGTCTGCCGGGCGATCGCCGGCCAGCCGAACTCGGCGAGCACCCGCTCCCGCCCGGCCGCGCCCATCCGCGCGGCCCGCTCCGGATCGCGGAGCAGCTCGGTCATCCGCGCCGCCAGACCGCTCGCGAAGGCCTCGGCGTCGTCCGGGTCGTAGGGCACCAGCAGCCCGGTCCGCCCGTCGTCGACCACCTCCGGGATGCCGCCCACGGCACTGGCGACGACGGCGGTGCCGCAGGCCGCCGCCTCCAGGTTCACGATGCCCAGCGGCTCGTACACCGACGGGACGACGAACACGGTGGCGCCGCTGATGAGCGGGACGAGCTGCTCGCGCGGGAGCATCGCCTCGATCCACACCACGCCCTCGCGGCGGGCCTGCAGGGCGGCGACCGCATCGGCCACCTGCTGGCGCTCGGCCGGGGTGTCGGCGGCGCCGGCGCAGAGCACCAGTCCCACGTCCGGCGGCAGCTGCTCGGCCGCGGCCAGCAGGTGCGCCAGGCCCTTCTGCCGGGTGATCCGGCCGACGAACAGCGCATAGGGGCGGTCGGGGTCCACGCCCAGCGAGCGCACCGTGTCCGGGGCGTCGACCGGGCGGTAGGCCTCGGCGTCCACCCCGTTGCCGACGACGTGCACCCGCGCGGGGTCCAGGTCGGGGTAGGCGTCGAGCACGTCGGTGCGCATGCCCCGGCTCACGGCGATGACCGCGTCGGCGGCCAGGTAGGCGGATCGCTCGACCCAGGACGAGAGGCGGTAGCCGCCGCCGAGCTGCTCGGCCTTCCACGGGCGCCGCGGCTCGAGCGAGTGGGCGGTGACCACGTGCGGGACGCCGTGCACCAGGGCGGCCAGCATCCCCGCGCCGTTGGCGTACCAGGTGTGGCTGTGCACCAGGTCGGCGTCGCCCAGGGCCGCCGCGATCTGGACGTCCACCCCCAGCGCCTGCAGCGCGCCGTTCGCGTCGCGCAGCCCGTCGGGGACGGCGTGCGCGGTGGCGTCGTCCCGGGCCGCGCCGAAGCAGTGCACGTCGACTGCGATCCCACCGCCCGACCCGGCCGGCAGCGCGCGCATCGCGCCGACCAGGTGCTCGACGTGGACGCCGGCACCGCCGTAGACGTCCGGCGGCCACTCACGGGTCACGATGCCGATGCGCACGCGGCTCACCCTAGGAGGACCGCCGTGCCCCCACCGCTCGCAGGCTCGCCGCGGGGGCCGGCAGTGGCCCCGAAGGGTGGACCGCCGGCCTTCGATGGCGTGTCGGCGGCGGCCAGCGGTTACGTTGCGAGCATGCGTGGCGGTCCTCGGGTTCTCGGCATCGTCCTGGCGGGCGGTGAGGGAAAGCGGCTGTCTCCGCTCACCCAGGACCGCGCCAAGCCGGCGGTGCCCTTCGGCGGGAACTACCGCCTCATCGATTTCGTGCTCTCCAACCTGGTGAACGGGGACATCCGGCAGATCGCCGTCCTCACCCAGTACAAGAGCCACAGCCTCGACCGGCACATCACCACGACCTGGCGGATGTCGCAGCTGCTGGGCGGTTACATCACCCCGGTGCCGGCACAGCAGCGGCTGGGTCCGCGCTGGTACACCGGCAGCGCCGACGCGATCTTCCAGAGCCTCAACCTCATCTACGACGAGCGCCCGGACATCGTCGTCGTCTTCGGTGCCGACCACGTCTACCGCATGGACCCGCGGCAGATGATCGACCAGCACCTGCAGACCGGCGCCGGCGTCACCATCGCGGGGCTGCGCGTCCCGCGTCGCGAGGCCACCGAGTTCGGCGTGATCGACGCGGCGGCCGACGGCAAGGTCCGGGGGTTCCTGGAGAAGCCGGCCGACCCGCCCGGCCTGCCGGACTCGCCCGAGGAGAGCTTCGCCTCCATGGGCAACTACGTCTTCACCACCGACGCGCTGCTCGAGGCGCTGCGCACCGACGCCGCCGACGAGGACTCCGTGCACGACATGGGCGGCTCGATCATGCCGATGCTCGCTGCGCGGGGGGAGGCGTGGGTCTACGACTTCTCCACCAACGTCGTGCCCGGCGCGACCGAGCGCGACCACGGCTACTGGCGTGACGTCGGGACCATCGACTCCTACTACGACTCGCACATGGACCTGGTGTCGGTCACGCCCGTCTTCAACCTCTACAACGACCGCTGGCCGATCTACACGCTGCCGCCGCAGCTGCCGCCGGCGAAGTTCGTCCTGGGTGGCCGGGCCGAGGAGTCGATGGTCAGCGCCGGCGCCATCATCGGCGGTGGCGCGGTGCACGGGTCGGTCATCTCGCCCGGGGTCCGCGTCGAGCGGGGGGCGCGGATCGAGGGCAGCGTCGTCATGGACGGCGTCTCCATCGGCGAGGGCGCGATCGTGCGCCGGGCGATCCTGGACAAGAACGTCGTCGTGCCACCCGGTGCCCGCATCGGCGTGGACCTCGATCTCGACCGCGAGCGCTACCACGTCAGCGCCGGCGGCGTGACCGTGCTGGGCAAGGGTGCCCGGGCGGTCCTCTGAGCCGTTGGTCGTCACGCTGCTGCTGGACGACGCGGCGCAGGAGCGGTTCGACCGGCTGCGGGCACAGCACTTCCCGGCCGGGCGCAACCACCTGGCGGCGCACGTGACGCTGTTCCACGCGCTGCCCGGGGAGCACCTGGCCGCCGTCCGCGCTGACCTCACCGCGGCCGCCCAGCGCCCCGCCTTCGACGTCGACGTCACCGGGGTGCGGTTCCTCGGCCGCGGGGTCGCGTACTCGCTGCGGTCGGCCGAGGTGGCCGCGGTCCGGGACGGGCTGGCCGCGGCGTGGCAGCCGTGGCTCACCCCGCAGGACCGTCAGCGGCACGCACCGCACGTGACCGTGCAGAACAAGGTGCAGCCCGCCGTCGCCCGCGCGCTGCACGAGCGGCTGCTGGCGGAGTTCGTGCCGTGGACCGTGCACGCCCGCGGCCTCGGCCTGTGGCGCTACCTGGGCGGCCCGTGGGAGCCGGTGGCGGAGTCGCCCTTCCGCTGAGCGTCGCGCCGGTGGGTCAGCGCCGGGTGGCGACGAGCAAGCCCTCGCCGATGGGGAGGACGGCGGACGTCAGGTCCTCGTGCTCCCGGACCGCGCGGGTGATCTCCCGCCAGGCGACCGTCTGCGGGTCGCGCGCGGTGCGGTCCGCGATCCGCCCACCGGCCAGCAGGCCGTGGCAGGCCAGCGTGCCCCCGACGCGCACCAGGTCCAGCAGCCCGCCCAGTTGGTCGGCGTAGTCCCGCGGCGGGCCGGCGCACACGACCATGTCGTAGGCGCCGGGGGAGAAGCGGGGCAGCACCTCTCCTGGGGTGCCGAAGATCAGCCGGGTCCGGCCGGGGGGCACGCCGGCACCGGCGAACGCGGCGCGGGCCGCGCGCAGCTGCTCGGGATCGCCGTCCAGCGCGGTCAGCACCCCGTCCCGACGCATCCCGCGCAGCAGCCACAGCCCGGAGAGCCCGCCACCGCTGCCGATGGAGACGACCGAGCGCGCGCCCACGCCCGCGGCGAGGACGGCGAGGGTGGCGCCCACTGCGGGCTCGACGGGTGGGGGCCCCGGCAGCCGTGCGGCACGCTCCCGCGCGGCCGCCATCTCGTCGGACTCGGCGGCGAAGCGATCGGCGTAGGCGGCGCCCTCCGGGCCGCTCCCCGGCGGCGGTGGGTGGGCGCTCATCACCGGCCGAGGGTAGTGGTCACCGCCCGGGGAACGCCGTGCGGACGCCCGGGACGTGACCGAGCTGTGAGTTCACTGGGAAGGGGGAGCGGCGGGAACACCGCCCGCGCGACTCCCCGTTGAACCGTACGTGCGCCTCCAGCGACCCCTGTCCGAGCGACCCTCCGACGCCGATCCGGTCGTGCCGGCGCCCGTCGGCGATACTGGGGCCGTGTCCGAGCCCGTGCGACCCGAGGCCGAGGGCTGGGTCGCGCCCACCTGGGAGCAGGTCGTGCGCGAGCACTCGGCCCGCGTGTACCGGCTGGCCTACCGGCTCTCGGGCAACCCGCAGGACGCCGAGGACCTCACCCAGGAGACGTTCGTCCGGGTCTTCCGCTCCCTCGCCGACTTCTCGCCCGGCACCTTCGAGGGCTGGCTGCACCGCATCACGACCAACCTGTTCCTCGACATGGTCCGGCGCCGGCAGCGGATCCGCTTCGACGCCCTCCCCGAGGACACCGAGCGCCTGCCCGGCCGCGCGCCCAGCCCCGAGCAGGTCTACGCCGACACTCACCTGGACCCGCAGATCCAGGCGGCCCTCGACGCGCTCTCCCCGGAGTTCCGCGTCGCCGTCGTCCTCTGCGACATCGAGGGCCTGACCTACGAGGAGATCGCGGCGACCCTCGGCATCAAGCTCGGCACCGTGCGCAGCCGCATCCACCGCGGCCGGGTGCAGCTGCGGCAGGCCCTGGCACACCTGGCCCCGGGCCGGGTGCCCACCGAGGACGACGCATACCTGGCAGGGGGTGGGGCGTGAGCATCCCGGAGAGCCACCTGGCCCAGGAGGCCATCGCGGCGCTCGTCGACGGCGAGCTGACCGCCGGTCCCGCCGCGCGGGCCGCCCGCCACCTGACCGGCTGCCTGCAGTGCCGCATGGCGGTCCAGGCCCAGCGGGAGGCGAAGGACGCCCTGCACGGCTCGCAGGAGGTGGCGGTCCCCGGCGACCTCATGTCGCGGCTGTGCGCCATCCCCTTCACCGCGGACGTGCCGGGCGCCGGCGGTGGTCCGCTGTCGCTGGGGGCGGACCCCTCGCGCCTCACCGTGCAGGACGGCGCGAGCACCTGGGAGGTCGACCTCTCGCCGCAGGACCGCCCGCAGCGCCCCGACCACGCCCGCTGGCTGCGCCGCGGGCTGGTCGGCACGCTCGCCGGCCTGGGTGCGGGGGTCACCGCCCTCGCGCTCAACCTCCCCGCCGACGTCCCGCCGGCACCCGGCACCGTGGCCGACTCCGCCGTGCGCGAGCACACCGAGGTGGTCCCGCCGGTCGTGCGCACGCTGAACGTCGGGACGACCTCCCCGCTCGATCCGCCGGGCGGCACCCCCTGACCAGCCCCGACGACCGCGGCACCCCGGCCCCGGAGAACCGCCCGCCGAGCGACCCGGCGTTCGCCCGGCCGTCCGGGCAGGACGGGCCCTTCGGCGAGGTGCCCGACCGCCTCGAGCCGCGGCGGGTGGCCGCCCCGGAGCCCGGCGCCGGTCATGAGGCCGCCTTCGGCCGTCCGGTCGACGTGCCCGGGAGCTTCTCCGCCGACCGCCCCCGGCCGCCGGCCCCTCCCGCGCCGCCGCCCCCACCGGAGGCGGTGCTCCGCGCGTTCGGGCCCCCTGCCCCGGGCCGGCGTGGCCTGCAGGAGCCGCCGTCCGGCCGCCCCGGGCGCCGGCGCACGGCCACGGGCCCGTGGTGGAAGGCGGACGCGCGCAGCGACCCGTGGCGCGATCCGTACGCACCCGCGGGGCTCGGCGCTCCGGCGGTCTACCCGGAGGCGCCCGCCGAGCAGACCGGCCCGGTCGTCGTCGACGACAAGGGGCGCAAGCGGCTGCGGCTCGCGGACGTCTCCGTGCGGCTCTCGGCCCTGGCCCTGCTCGCCGTCCTGCTCGTCGGGGCCGTCGGCGGCGGCGTGGGCTGGTTCCTCACCCGCAGCACGCCCGAGTCGCCGCTGCTGTCGCCCGGCACGACGCTGACGCAGGTCGATCCCGGCGTCACCCGCGAGCCCGGCTCGATCTCCTCCATCGCCGAGGAGGTCATCCCCGCGGTGGTGTCGATCGAGGTGCGCGTCGGCGAGGGTGGCGCGACCGGCTCCGGCGTGGTCATCGACGGCGACGACGGCTACATCGTCACCAACAACCACGTCGTCTCCGGGGCCGACGGCGTCGAGGGCGCGGAGATCCGGGCGGTGTTCTCCGACGGCAGCGGCTCGGCCGCGCGCATCGTCGGACGCGACCCGGCCAGCGACCTCGCCGTGCTCAAGGTGGAGAAGCCCGGCCTGGTCACGGCCTCGCTGGGCACGTCGGGCGACGTCGTCGTCGGCGATCCCGTGGTGGCCATCGGCTCGCCGCTGGGGCTGGCCGGCACGGTCACCAGCGGCATCGTCAGCGCGCTCGAGCGGCCGGTGCGCCTGGCCGGCGAGGGCAGCGACACCAACGCCGTCATCAGCGCGGTGCAGACCGACGCCCCGATCAACCCGGGGAACTCCGGTGGCGCCCTGGTCGACGCCAGTGGCGCGCTCGTCGGCATCAACACCGCCATCGCCTCGCTCGGGGGCGCGGGCACCACCGGCGGCTCGATCGGCCTGGGGTTCGCGATCCCGATCGACACCGTGCGCGACGTGGCCGAGCAGCTGATCTCCACCGGCAGCGCGGTGCACTCCTCCCTCGGCGTGAACGCCCGCTCGGTCACCGACGGCACGCGTGACGGCGCCCTGGTCCTCAACGTCGAGCCGGGCAGCGCCGCCGACGCGGCCGGCATCCAGGAGCGGGACGTGATCATCGCCGTCGACGGCGACCCGGTGGGCAGCTCCGAGGAACTCGTCGTGGCCGTCGACCGCCACGCCCCGGGCGAGGAGGTCACCGTCGAGGTCGTGCGCGGCGGCAGCTCCCAGGAGCTCCGGGCGACGCTCGACGCCGCGTGAGCGCCGCCGCCTAGGCTGGAGCGGGCCCGCGGCGCGGGCCGGAGGAACGGAGAGCGGCGGTGTTCGACTCGATCGGCTGGGGCGAGATCTTCGTCCTGGCGCTCGCCGCGCTGTTCATCTTCGGACCCGAGCGGCTGCCGCACCTGGCCAAGGACGCCGCAACCGGGCTGAAGAAGGCGCGGGCGGCCCTCACCGGCGTCCGCGCCCAGGTCAACGAGAGCCTGGGCGACGACCTGCCCGAGCTGCGCGATCTCGACCTGCGCAAGTACCACCCGAGGACGTTCATCCGCAGTCAGCTCTTCGAGGACGACGAGCCGGTCCCCGGGCGCAGCGGGAGCACGGCCGCCTCGGTCGCACCGGTGGCCGCCCGCCCCCGGGACCGCACGGTGCCGCCGCCGTTCGACACCGACGCGACGTGATCCGTCGTCCTCCGGACGACACCGCGACCACGTGCCGCCCCGGCCCTGCCGGAGCGACTCCGTCCTTGCTCGCGGGAGCCTCCGGCCCCCACCCGTCAGGACCCCGCTGACGCCCGATCCTGTTCGGCGGCCTGCTTGAGCCGCTGCAGGGTGCCGACGATGCCCTCGCGGTTGCGCTCGGGGAACTTCGCCCAGCGGACGACGGCGTCGGTGACGCCGTCCGCCCGGGAGGCGTCGAAGGTCTCGGTGACCCTCGTGCCGCCGTCGGCGGTGGGCGCCAGCTCGTAGCGCCAGCGGTTGGCCGTGAAGTGCCGCCAGGCGATCCGCCGCCCGGGCTCGAACTCGACCACCCGGTTGCGGATGACGTACGGGACGCCGAAGAGCTTCATCCGGACCGTGAACGTCTGGCCGGTCCCGGTGAGCCGCTCGGGCGCGCTGATCACCGAACCGACCGAGCCCGACCCGTCGATCCGCGAGTGCTGGCGGGGGTCGGCGAGGATTGCGAAGACGGTCTCCGGCGGGGCGTCGACGGTGATGCTCTCGGAGATCAGCTTCTCGGTCACGCCCTGAACGTACTTCTGGGGTGTTCCTCGTGCTCCGGAGGTCCTGCAGGACCCCGGGAGCGAGAGGAACACCCCAGAAGAGGGGGAGCTCAGGTCAGCGCTTGACGGGCGTGAGGCCCAGCGACATGCCGGAGAGGCCGCGCTGGCGGCTGGCCAGCCCGTCAGCGATCTTCGTGAGGGCCTGCGCCGCGGGGGAGTCCGGGTCGGCGAGCACGATCGGCGCGCCGGCGTCGCCGGCCTCGCGCAGCCGGGTGTCCAGCGGGATCTGGCCGAGCACCGGCACGCGGGCACCGAGGGTCTTGGTGAGCGCGTCGGAGACCGCCTCGCCACCCCCGGAGCCGAAGATCTCCATGCGCGAGCCGTCGGGCAGGTCCAGCCACGACATGTTCTCGATGACGCCGACGACCTGCTGGTGGGTCTGGGTCGCGATCGCGCCGGCCCGCTCGGCGACCTCGGCGGCGGCCAGCTGCGGCGTGGTGACGATGAGGATCTCGGCGTTCGGCAGCAGCTGCGCGATCGAGATCGCGACGTCGCCGGTGCCCGGGGGCAGGTCGAGCAGGAGGACGTCGAGGTCGCCCCACCAGACGTCGGCGAGGAACTGCTGCAGCGCGCGGTGCAGCATCGGCCCGCGCCACACGACCGGGGTGTTGCCCGGGGTGAACATGCCGATCGAGATGAGCTTCACCCCGAGGGCCTGCGGCGGCATGATCATGCTGTCGACCTGGGTCGGCTTCTCCTCGGTGCCCAGCATCCGCGGCACCGAGTGGCCGTAGATGTCGGCGTCCACGACGCCGACGGCCAGGCCGCGCTTGGCCAGCGCCGCGGCGAGGTTCACCGTGACCGAGGACTTGCCGACGCCGCCCTTGCCGGAGGCGACCGCGTAGACGCGGGTCAGCGAACCTGGCTGGGCGAAGGGGATGACCGGGTCGGCGGCGTCGGTGCCGCGGACGGTCTTGCGCAGTTCGGCGCGCTGCTCGTCGCTCATCACGTCCAGGACCACGGACACACCCGTGACGCCGGCGACGGCGCCGACGGCCTGGGTCACGCGGTTGGTGATCGTCTCGCGCATCGGGCAGCCGGCGACGGTCAGGTAGACCTCGACGCGCACGGAGCCGTCCGCGGCGATCTGGACGTCCTTGACCATGCCCAGCTCGGTGAGCGGGCGGTTGATCTCGGGGTCCTGGACGGTGGCCAGAGCGGCGGTGATGGCGTCGAGCGCCGGCGTGCCGGTCAGGGTGTCGGACATCGGTGCGTCTGTCTCCTTCGACGGGGGACCCGTCCGGCCTCCGGGCCTCGGCGCTTCGTGCGGAGACGGGTCTCCGGCCACTGTACGGCGGCTCTTCTCGAGGGCTCCCGGTCGCGGGGGTGATCTGCTGCTCACGTCGGTGTCATGCTCCGACGCGTGACCGCATCCGAGGAGCCGCAGCCCCCGGCCGAGCCCGCCCCCGAGCGGATCGAGGCGGCCCGGCTGATCCCGGCGACGCCCGGCGAGATCTTCGCCGTGCTGTGCGATCCCCAGGGGCACGTCGACATCGACGCCTCCGGGATGCTCATGGACGCCGAGGGCGAGCCGGTCGCAGCCGTCGGTGACCGGTTCCTCGTGCACATGGACCGGGAGGCGCTCGGGGACCTGCCGATGGGGCGCTACGACGTCGAGGTCGTGATCACCGCGTTCGAGCCCGACCGCGAGATCGCCTGGACCATCGAGGGCACCATCCGGCCGCCGCTCCGGCACGTGTACGGCTACCGGCTCGAGCCGGCCGACGGCGGCACCCGCGTCACCTCGTACTGCGACTGGTCGGACCTGCGCGAGGACTACCGGCCCTTCCTCACCTTCCCGATCGTCCCGGAGAGCGCGCTCAAGGGAACGCTGGGCATCCTCGACCGCACGGTGCGCCGGCGGCGGTCGCGCGGCGGCAGCGGCTCCGTCGGCGGGGGCGCATAACCTCTGCGGACGTGTCCTCGCCCGGCCGTTCCAGCACGCTCCGCGACGCCGTCGGGCTGGGGGCTGCCGTCGGCTTCTACGGGATCGCGTTCGGCGCGGCCGCCGACGCCGCCGGGCTCGACGTCTGGCAGGCCATGACCCTGTCGGCGCTCATGTTCTCCGGCGCCTCGCAGTTCGCGCTGGTCGGCGTCCTCGGTGCCGGGGGGAGCGCGCCGGCCGCGATCGGCAGCGCCCTGCTGCTGGGCACCCGCAACACCGTCTACGGCGTGCGGCTGGCGCCGCTCCTGGCTCCCCGGACCCTGCTCGGCCGGGCGGGTGCGGCGCACTGGGTCATCGACGAGACGACGGCGATGGCCGTGGCCGCCCCCGACCGCGAGCTCGGCCGGCTGGCGTTCTGGGCCACCGGCGCCACGATCTACCTCGGCTGGAACGCGATGACGCTGGTCGGCGCCCTCGGTGCCTCCGGCCTCGGTGGCACCGCTGCGGCGGCGCTGAACGCGGTCGTCCCGGCCGCCTTCCTCGCCCTGTTGTGGCCGCGGCTGACGGCGCGGGGCTCGGCCGAGCCCGCGGCGCAGCGACGGGTCGCCCTCGGCGGAGCGGTGGTGGCGCTGGCCCTGACGCCGTTCGTGCCGGTGGGGGTGCAGGTCATCGCCGCGGTCGTCGCCGTCGCCCTGGCCGGCCGGCCGCGCACCGCGGAGCGGGCGGCATGAGCGGCGACACGCTGTGGGTGGCGGTCGTCGTCGCCTCGGTCGGCTGCTACCTGCTCAAGCTGGCCGGGCTCTCCGTGCCGGCCGCCTGGGTGGAGCAGCCGTGGGTCGCCCGCGTCGTCGACTTCGTGCCCGCCGCGCTCCTGGCCGCGCTGGTCGCCGTCCAGGCCGTGACCACCGACGACCGCATCGTGGTCGACGGCCGGCTGGCGGGCCTGGCCGTGGCCGCACTCGCCCTGGCGCTGCGGGCGCCGTTCATCGTGGTGATCGTCCTGGCCGGGATGACCGGCGCCGGCGTGCACGTGCTGGCCGGCTGACCGCGTGGAGGGGTTCTGGCTGGGCACCGCGCTGGCCACGGTCGCCTGGGCGCCCACGGCGGCATGGTTGCTGGTGCGCCGGTGGGACCGGCTGGACCGCTGGTTCCTCGTCGCCGTCGGCTGGGGTGTCGTCGTCGCGGGCGCGGTGGTGGGTGTCGGGGGCGGTGCCCGGTCCGGGACCGCAGGGGCCGGCGCACCGACCTGGCTGCTCGGCGAGACGCTCGTCTTCTGGATCGGCGTGACGCTGGTCGGCACGCGGCGCCGCACCCCGCGCTGAGTCCGGTCGCCGTGGACGAGCTCGGGTCCCAGAGGCTCAGTCCACCGCAGCCGCAGCCGGTTCGCCGCCACCCGCCGGGAAGCGGCGGCGGGAGGCGTCCTCGTGGGCCAGCCGGCGCAGGGCCAGCAGGACCGGCTCGAGCAGCACGGTGTTGACCACCACGAAGCGGACGGCCTCGGCGAGGGAGTCGGTCGGGACGTCGGCCACGTCCTGCTCGCCGATCCGGCCGGCGGCCTCCGCGTAGCGGTCCAGCAGCTCGTCCGACGGAGGGGCCCCGGCCGCGCGCAGCGCCTCGAGGGCCGCGGCCAGCGCGTGCAGCGCGGGGGAGTCGTCCTCCACCACCCACCCGTGGCGGCGCAGGAGGTCGCGAGCCGGCCCGAGGTCGTGAGGGGCGTCGGCGCCCACCGCGGGCAGGGTGCAGTGGGCGGTGCCCAGCACCTGGTGCATCGACGTCGCGGGGGAGTCCACCGCCTCGAGGACCGTGCGGGCCGTGGCGACCGAGAGGCCACCGGGGCCGAGCAGGGCCCGGACGAGACCGAGCCGCTCGACGTGCTGCTCGCCGTAGCGGGCGCGGGTGGCGCCGGTCAGCTCCCCCGGCGGCAGCAGGCCCTCCCGCAGGTAGTACTTGACGGTCGCCACCGGGACGCCGGACCGGCGGGCCAGTTCCGAGATCTGCACGGAGCCCCCTCGACATTGGATAGTGCCACTGTCTAATCTTGGGTAGTCACACTATCCAACCAGGAGGACGGCATGGCCCGGATCGTCAGGGGTCGCTGGACCCACACGCACGAGGGAGACCTGACCGTCTTCCTGATCGGCATGCGCATCAACCGGTGGTGGCGACCGGATGCCTGGCTGCCGGCACTCGCCGCCATGGGTCCGATGCTGGCCGAGCTCTCGCGGGACCCGGAGTCCGGCTTCCTGGGCTACCGCATGGCCCTGGGCCCGCGTGGCCCGCTGCTCGTCCAGTACTGGCGCCGGACCGAGGACGTGTACCGCTACGCGACCGACTCCGGCGCCCGGCACCGCCCGGCCTGGACCGCGTTCAACCGGCGCGCCCGGAGGGTCCCCGGCGCGGTCGGGGTCTGGCACGAGACCTACGAGGTCGCGCGGGCGGAGACGATCTACGTCGACCTGCCGGTGAGCGGGCTGGCCGCGGCGTCCGGCGCCCGTCCGGTCACCGGCCGGCTGGACCGGGCCGCGGACCGACTGGCCGGCTGAGCCCTGGCGGGCCGTCGAGGTCCGGGCACGACGACGCCCGTCGTGGATCCGCCGGGCTCAGGCGACCGGATCGCGCTTCTTCTTCGCCTTCTTCTCGCGCCGCTCGCCGTCGTCACCGGAGTCCTCGGTCAGCCGGTTCAGCTCGCTCCGGATGAAGTCGCGGGTGGCCAGCTCGCCGACCGCCACGCGCAGCGAGGCGAGCTCTCGGGCCAGGTACTCGGTGTCGGCGCGGGTCGAGGCCGAACGGGCCCGGTCCTCCTCGGCCTGGACACGGTCGCGGTCGGCCTGCCGGTTCTGCGCCAGCAGGATCAGCGGCGCGGCGTAGGCAGCCTGCGTGGAGAAGGCCAGGTTGAGCAGGATGAACGGGTAGGGGTCCCACCGGAGGTTGACCGCGACCACGTTCAGCGTGATCCAGACGACCACGATGATCGTCTGGACGGCCAGGAACCGGCCGGTCCCGAGGAACCGGGCGATCCCCTCGGCGAAGGCGCCGACCGAGTCGGGGTTGAGCCGCAGGAAGCCGGTGAACCGCCGGGGTCCGCCGCTGGGGACGTCGAGGCGTGGCTTCTCAGCCACGACGGGCCCGCTCGCGCCAGTCGTCGGGCAGCAGGTGGTCCAGGACATCGTCGACGCTGACCGCGCCCACGAGCCGGCCCTGGGCGTCGACCACGGGTGCGGCCACCAGGTTGTAGGTGGCGAAGTAGTGGGTCACCTCGGCCAGCGGCGCCTCGGGGCGCAGCGGGTCCAGGTCGTCGAGGATGCCGCTCACCAGGCTGGACGGCGGTTCGCGCAGCAGCCGCTGGATGTGCGCGAGGCCGAGGTAGCGGCCGGTCGGCGTGGCCGACGGGGGGCGGCAGACGTAGACCTGGCTGGCCAGCGACGGCGTGAGCTCGGGCTCGCGCACCCGGGCCAGCGCCTCGGCGATCGTGGCGTCGGGGGAGAGGATCACCGGCTCGCTGGTCATCATCCCGCCGGCGGTGTCCTCGGAGTACTTCAGCAGCTGGCGGACCGACTCCGCCTCGTCGGGCTCCATGAGCTCGAGCAGCCGGTTCCGGTCGACATTGGACAGCTCCGAGAGCAGGTCGGCGGCGTCGTCCGGGTCCATCTCCTCGAGCACGTCGGCGGCGCGGCGCTCCTCGAGGGTGCCCAGGATGGTCACCTGGTCGGCCTCCGGCAGCTCGCCCAGGACGTCGGCCAGGCGCTCGTCGTCCATGGCCTCGGCGACCTCGTGCCGGCGCTTGATCGGCAGCTCCTGCAGCGCGTGGGCCATGTCGGCGGCGTTGAGCTCCCGGTAGGTGGCGATCAGCGTCTCCGCGCCCTGCCCGGTCTGCGGCAGCGCCAGCCCGGCGACCTCGTCCCAGGCCAGGGTGTGCAGCTGTCCGCGGCGGCCCAGCCGGCCGGGCTCCTGGACCGCGAGCTTGGCCAGCTCCCACTCGCCGGTGCGGGTCTGCTCGATGCCGGCGTCGACGACGTGCGCGGGCTTCCCGCCGTCCAGGATGTGCACGGAGCGGTCGAACAGCTCGCCCAGCACCAGGGTCTCGCCGGTGCGCTGCTCGAAGCGCTTGAGGTTGATCGTGCCGGAGGCCAGCATCACCGCGCCGGGATCGATCGCGGTCACCCGGCCCATCGGCACGAAGATGCGGCGGCGGGCGACGACCTCGACGACCAGGCCGAGCACGCGCGGGCACGCGGTGCCCACGCGCAGGGCGACGACGACGTCCCGGACCTTGCCGACGCGGTCGCCGTTGGGGTCGAACACCGTCAGCCCCGCCAGCCGGGAGACGTAGGCCCTGCTCACCGTGGTCACGGGCCCTCCTCGCCGGCGTTCGTGGTCCCCGTGCCCGGGGCTGCTCCGTTCCCTGGGCGCCCTCGCACGCTCGGTCGCCGAGCGAAGGCTACCGTCGGCGGCGTGAACGGCCCGGAGCTGCTGGATTACGAGATCGTCGACGTGTTCGCGCCGCGGGCCTTCGCCGGGAATCCGCTGGCGGTGGTCTACGACGCCGACGCGCTCACCACCGCGCAGTGCCAGGCGCTGGCGAACGAGTTCCACCTCTCCGAGACCTCGTTCCTGTGCGCCCCCACCGCGCCGGGTGCGGACTACCGGGTGCGGATCTTCACCCCCTACGCCGAGCTGCCCTTCGCCGGCCATCCGAGCGTCGGCGCCGCGCACACGCTGGTGCGCGCCGGGCGGCTGCGCGCCGGCACGGTGCGCCAGGAGTGCGGCGCGGGCGTGCTGGACGTGGTCGTCGACGACGACGGCGCGACCCTCTCCGGTGGGACGCCGACCCTGCAGGACGGCCCCACCGCCGAGGAGCTGGCCGCCGCCCTGGGCCTCGATGCGGCCGACGTCTCGGGCGTGCCCGTCGAGGTCGCCGGCTGCGGGCTGCCCTTCGGCTACCTCTCGGTGTGCCCGGACGCCGTCGACCGCGCCGTCCCCGACCCCGCCGCGCTGGGCCGGTTCGCCGTGGGCGAGGGCGTCTCGGTGCTGTCGTGGGACGCCGCGTCGGCCACCGCCTACGCGCGCGTCTTCGCCGCCGACCTGGCCTGGGGCGAGGACCCGGCGACCGGATCGGCGGCTCTCGGCGCCGGCGTCTGGCTGGTGGAGACCGGACTCCTGTCACCAGAGGGGACGTCGTCGTTCACCGTCCGGCAGGGCGAGCACATGGGCCGCCCGTCGGTCCTGGAGTGCACCGTCACCGCGCAGGCGGGCAGGACCGTGGGCGCCACGGTCCGGGGCTCGGTGGTGCCGGTCGCCTCCGGCCGGGTCCGGGTGCCCGGCTGAGCATGTCGCAGAGCGTCGCGCCCACCTCGTCGTGGGCGATGCAGCGTCCGGGCAGCCGCGACGTCGCGCTGATGGGGGTGGCCGTCCTCGGCGTCTCGATGTCGGGGCCGCTCACCGCGCTGGTGGTGGCGCCGGTGCTGGCGGTCGCCTTCTGGCGCAACGCCGTCGGCGCCGCCGTCCTGCTGCCGGTGCTGCTCACCCGGGAGCGCGCGAGCCTGCACGGCCTGACCGCCCGGGACCTGCGCAGCTCGGTCGTCGCCGGGCTCTTCCTGGCCGCGCACTTCGCCGCCTGGCTGCCCAGCCTGACCATGACCACCGTCGCCGCCTCGACCGCGCTGGTCACCACGACCCCCATCTGGACGGCGCTGGCCGCCCGGTTCGCCGGGGTGCGGCTGCCGGCCACGGTGTGGTGGGGGCTGGGGCTGTCGGTCGGGGGCGCCGCCCTGATCGCCGGGGTGGACGTGACGGTGAGCGTCGAGGCGCTGGTCGGTGACGGGCTGGCGGTGCTGGGCGCGATCTTCGCCGGCGGCTACGTGCTGGCCGGCGCGCGCGCCCGGGAGCGGTTGTCGACGTCGGCCTACGCCGTCGTCGCGTACTCCGTCTGCGCGGCGGCCATCGCCGTGGGGGCGCTGGTCGCCGACGTACCGCTGGGCGGGCTGAGCACCCGCGACTGGCTGCTCATCGGGGGGATCACCGTCTGCGCCCAGTTGCTCGGGCACACGCTGCTCAACCTGGTGCTCTCGACGGTCGGCCCGACGATGGTCAGCCTGGTCATCTTGCTGGAGGTGCCGGGGGCGACGCTCGTCGCGCTGGTCCTCCTGCAGCAGGCGCCGCCGCTGCTCGCGCTGCCCGGGATGGTCGCCGTCGTCGCGGGGGTCGCCCTCGTGGTGCGCGGCAGCCGGCCCACGACGCTGGTCGAACCCGCGACCTGAGCGCCCGTTTCCCCGCGATCATCGAGTTGAGGCCAGGGACACGGCACGACGCGCCGCCGGGGCCGGCAACAACTCGATGATCAACTGCGGGTGAGCGGGGGGAAAACACCGTCGTTACGCTCCCCGCAACCGAATCGTCGACTCGCAATCTGCGGAGGCACTGTGGCCGAGCTCCGATCACGTCGTTCCAACCTGGCCGTTCCCGGCAGCAACCCCCGGTTCCTCGAGAAGGCCAAGGGCCTGCCCGCGGACCAGGTCTTCCTCGACCTCGAGGACGCGTGCGCGCCGCTGGCCAAGCCCGGCGCCCGCAAGAACATCGTCGCGGCCCTGAACGAGGGCGGCTGGGGCGACAAGATCCGCACCGTCCGGGTCAACGACTGGACGACGGAGTGGACCTTCCAGGACGTGCTCGAGGTGGTCGGCGGCGCCGGCGCCAACCTCGACGCCATCATGCTGCCGAAGGTGCAGGACGCCGCGCAGGTCAAGGCGCTGGACATGCTGCTCACCCAGATCGAGAAGGCCAACGGCCTGGAGATCGGGAAGATCGGCATCGAGGCGCAGATCGAGACCGCGCAGGGCCTGATCAACGTCAACGACATCGCGTTCGCCAGCGACCGCATCGAGACGATCATCTTCGGCCCCGCCGACTTCATGGCCTCGATCAACATGAAGTCGCTGGTCGTCGGCGCCCTGCACCCCGACTACCCGGGCGACCCGTTCCACTACATCCTCATGCAGATCCTCATGGCCGCCCGCGCCCGTGGCGTCCAGGCGATCGACGGCCCCTTCCTGCAGGTGCGCGACGTGCCCGCGTTCGAGGAGGTCGCCAAGCGCTCGGCGATGCTCGGCTTCGACGGCAAGTGGGTGCTGCACCCCGGCCAGATCGACGCCGCCAACGAGATCTACGCGCCGTCGCAGGAGGACTACGACCACGCCGAGCTCATCCTCGACGCCTACGACTGGGCGACGTCGGAGGCCGGTGGCAAGAAGGGCTCGGCGATGCTGGGCGACGAGATGATCGACGAGGCCAGCCGCAAGATGGCCCTGGTCATCGCCGGCAAGGGCCGCGCCGCCGGGCTGTCCCGGACGTCGACCTTCACGCCGCCCGAGAGCTGACCCAGCACTCGTTCCGCACGCTCGACGGCCGCCCGGTGCACCCGGGCGGCCGTCGTCGTCCTAGGGCGCGAAGCCCCCGTCGGCCAGCGCGATCAGGGCGATCAGCCAGACGACGATCAGCAGGACGAAGAAGGCGGTCGCGATGCCGCCGATGATGATGCCGGCGAGCGCGAGACCGGCGCCGTCCTCGTGGGTCCGGCGGATCTGCCGCCGCGCGATGATGCCGGTGACCAGCCCGGCCGGCGCGAAGACGAACGCCAGCACCAGCGAGAGGATCGCCAGGGAGTTGGTCGGCCGGCCGTAGGGATGGCCGTAGGCCGGCTGCCCGTAGGCCGGCTGCCCGTACTGGCCCTGGCCGTACTGGTCCTGCCCGTACGGCGGCTGCCCGTACTGGCCCTGGCCGTACTGGTCCTGCCCGTGCCGCGTCTCGTCGTACTGGGGCGGGCCGAAGCCGGGCTGGCCGTATCCGGGCTGCCCCGGCGGCTGTTCGCCCGGGTAGCGGCCGCCGTCGTGCGGGGACGCCGTGCCGTCGTCGGGAGTGCTCATCAGATCTCCTCCTGCTCGTCGGCGAGGGCGGTCGCGCTACTCCACCACGGTCAGCGGCTCACCCGCAGGGAGGGCGCGCGGGCGACCACGCGGCGGGCGCCCGGAGCGGGTGGCACATACTTCCCGCTGACTATGGACACCGGAGTCCCCGGAGGAGACCGATGACCCGCTTGGCCCAGACCGCGGACCTGACCGACATCCAGCGCGAGATCCTGTCGACGGTTCGGAGCTTCGTCGACCGCGAGATCATCCCGCACGCGCAGGAGCTCGAGCACGGCGACATCTACCCGCAGGAGATCGTCGACGGGCTCAAGGAGCTCGGCATCTTCGGCCTGATGATCCCCGAGGAGTACGGCGGCCTCGGGGAGTCCCTGCTCACCTACGCCCTCGTGGTGGAGGAGATCGCCCGCGGCTGGATGAGCGTCTCCGGCGTCATCAACACCCACTTCATCGTGGCCTACCTGCTGCGCCAGCACGGCACGCAGGAGCAGAAGGACCACTACCTCCCGCGCATGGCGACCGGCGAGGTGCGCGGCGCCTTCTCGATGTCCGAGCCGGGCCTGGGCTCCGACGTCGCCGCCATCCGCACCAAGGCGACGAAGAACGCCGACGGCGACTACACGATCAACGGCCAGAAGATGTGGCTGACCAACGGTGGCAGCTCCACCCTGGTCGCGGCCCTGGTGCGCACCGACGAGGGCGCGGAGAAGGCCCACGAGAACCTGACGACCTTCCTGGTCGAGAAGCCGGCCGGCTTCGGCGAGGTCGTGCCCGGCATCACCATCCCCGGCAAGATCGCGAAGATGGGCTACAAGGGCGTCGACACCACCGAGCTGGTGTTCGACGGCTACCAGGCCAAGGCCTCCGACATCCTCGGCGGCGTCCCCGGCAAGGGCTTCGCGCACATGATGGACGGCGTCGAGGTCGGCCGGGTCAACGTGGCCGCCCGCGCCTGCGGCATCTCGATCCGCGCCTTCGAGCTCGCGATCGCCTACGCCCAGCAGCGGGAGACGTTCGGCAAGCCGATCGCCCAGCACCAGGCGATCGCCTTCCAGCTCGCCGAGATGGCGATCAAGGTCGAGGCCGCCCACCTGATGATGGTCAACGCCGCCCGGCTCAAGGACGCCGGCAAGCGCAGCGACGTCGAGTCGGGCATGGCCAAGACGCTGGCCAGCGAGTACTGCGCGGAGGTGACCACGCAGTCCTTCCGCATCCACGGCGGCTACGGGTACTCCAAGGAGTACGAGATCGAGCGGCTCATGCGCGAGGCGCCCTTCCTGCTCATCGGCGAGGGCACCAGCGAGATCCAGAAGACGATCATCAGCCGCGGTCTGCTCCGGGAGTACAAGCTCAAGGGCTGACCCACCGTCGCACGCCAGAGGCCCAGGACCGCGCCGGTCCTGGGCCTCTGGCGTCCAACGGTCGGATGTCCGGTCCCCGGGGCGGTGGTGTAGTCAGGTTCCATGCGCGCAGCCGGAGTGACCGAGTTCGGCGGGCCCGAGGCCCTGCACATCGTGGACGTCGAGCCCGAGCCCCTGGGCCCCGGTCAGGTACGCCTGCGCGTGCAGGCCGCGACGGTGAACCCCACCGACACCTACGCACGGTCGGGCGTCTATGCCGGGCGCGACCCGGTGAAGACCCCGCCGTGGGTGCCCGGCATGGACGTCGCCGGCGTGGTCGCCGAGCTGGGGGAGGGGGTCGACCACCTCGCCGTCGGTGACCTCGCGATGGGCGTCGTCGTCCCGTTCGGCCCGTACGGCGCGTACCGGGAGGACAAGGTGCTGCCGGGCGACTCCGTCGTCCGGGCGCCGCGGGGCGTGGACGCCGTGGCTGCCGCCACGCTGCCGATGAACGGGCTCACCGCCCACCTGTCGCTGGACCTCATGGGGCTCACGCCGGGTCAGGTGCTCGCGGTGACCGGGGCGGCCGGCTCGTACGGCGGCTACGTGGTGCAGCTGGCCAAGGTCGCAGGGCTGACCGTGATCGCCGACGCCTCCGAGGCCGACGAGCAGCTGGTGCGCGACCTGGGCGCCGACGTCGTCGTCCGCCGGGGGGACGACGTCGCCGACCGCATCCGGGAGCACTACCCGGAGGGGGTGGACGGGCTGGCCGACGGCTCGGTGCAGGACGAGCTCGTGCTGCCCGCGGTGAAGGACGGCGGCGCGGTGGCCACGGTGCGCGGGTACCGCGGCGACGGGCAGCGCGGTCTGCGGGTGTTCCCGACCCTGGTGCGCAAGGTCGCGGAGGACCGGGCGGCGCTGGACCGGCTGCGTCAGCTGGTGGAGGAGGGCGCGGTGACCCTGCGGGTGGCGCGCACCTTCCCCGCCGAGGAGGCCGCCGAGGCGCACCGGCTGCTCGAGGCCGGCGGCATCCGCGGCCGGCTGGTCCTGACCTTCTAGGGCGTCAGGCCCGGCGGGCGGCGGTCGGCAGCCAGACGGCCAGCCCCATGAGCAGCATGGCCAGTGGCACGTGGACGACGATCGCCGCCCGCGTGCCGTCGATGGCCATGCCCAGCAGCAGCTCGGCGACCAGGAGGAGGAACAGCAGCGTCGTCCCGACGAGCACGGGCTTGTTGTCGCGGAGCCAGACGAAGGCCGCGACGGTGGCGAGCAGGGCGAGCGCGACGGTCGCCTCTCCGCCGTGCTGGTGCACGCTCGCCCAGGTGCCGTAGTCGTCGGAGCCGCCGAGGAACATCCCGGCCCAGACGCCCTGCAGCAGGACACCGAGCGAGGCGAGCCCCACCAGGGCGCTGTGTGCGGGGTGCGCGCGGCGGGCCGTGGTGGTGGCGGTGGCGTCGGCCATGGTCGATCTCCTCGGTCGGTGGACGGCGCGGGAGAGTCTGCCGGGTGGCATCGACGGCCCGGCTCCGGCTCTCCGGACGACCCGCCTCCCGGTGCGAGGTGTAAACCGCGGGAGGATGAGCCGTGCCCGATTCCCCGTCCACCGACCATCGGGCCGGCCAGAAGGCGTTCCCGGGGCTGCGGCAGCGGGCCATGATGCTGCTGCCGGTCGTGCTGCCGCTGATGATCTACGCCCTCGTCCGCATCGGGGACTCCTCGCGCGCCGGCCTCGCGATCGCCGGTGCCCTGCTCGCAGCCGTCGCCGTCGGCACGCTGCTGGTGGCACGCCGGCGCGGCACGGAGGAGCTCGACGGCTGAGCTGCCCCGGTGTGGCCTCCGGATGTGACCCGTGCCATGGTCGGCGGGTGAACGGTGCACAGGCTCTCATCCGGACATTGGTCGACGCGGGCGTGGACGTCTGCTTCTCCAACCCAGGCACTTCCGAGATGCACTTCGTCGCGGCGCTGGACGACGTGCCGGAGATGCGCGGTGTGCTGACCCTCTTCGAGGGCGTCGCCACCGGAGCGGCCGACGGGTACGCGCGCATGGCGGGGCGGCCGGCGGCGACGCTCCTGCACCTGGGCCCCGGGATGGGCAACGGGCTGGCCAATCTGCACAACGCCCGGCGCGGCAGGGCGCCGCTGGTCAACGTCGTCGGTGACCACGCCCGCTCGCACAAGCGCCTGGACGCCCCGCTCGAGTCCGACATCGACGCCATCGCCGGCACGGTCTCCGCCTGGGTCCGGCGGTCCCTGTCCCCGGCCGACGTGGCCGGCGACGCCGCCGAAGCGGTCGCGGCGGCGAAGAAGAACGGCGTGGCCACGCTGATCCTGCCGGCCGACGTGTCGTGGGAGGACGGCGCCGAGCCCGCCGTGCCGCTGAACGTCCGGCCCCGGCCGCACGTCGCTCCCTCGCTCGTCGAGAGCATCGGCAAGGTCGTCGGCTCGGGCGAGCCGACGGTGCTCTTCCTGGGCGGTGACGTCATGGCGTCGCCCGAGGGTCAGCTGGCCGCTGCGCGGGTGGCCGCCGGCACCGGCGTGCGGCTGGTGGCCGAGACCTTCCCCGCCCGCACCGCCCGCGGGGCCGGGCTGCCGGACCTGCACCGGCTGCCCTACCCGCCGGAGATGGCGATGGCGGCGCTGAAGGGCACCAGGCACCTGGTCCTGGCCGGCACCACGGCGCCGGTGCACTTCTTCGGCTACCCCGGCCTGCCCGGGCACCCGGTGCCGGACGACTGCACGGTGCACGTGCTCAGCGTTCCCGGGGAGAACGGCGTCGCCGCGCTGGAGGCGCTGGCCGAGCTGGCGGCTCCCGGCGCCGAGCCGCAGGTGATGGAGCGGGAGACCCCCGAGCTGCCGACGGGGCCGTTGAACCCGCGGACGATGGCGGCCGTGGTCGGCGCGCTGCTGCCGGAGGACGCGATCGTCGTCGACGAGGCGCTCACCTCGGGCGCGGGCCTCACGGAGATGACCTCGGCCGGTCCGCGGCACGATTGGCTGTCGCTGACCGGCGGCGCGATCGGCGACGGGCTGCCCATGGCGCTCGGCGCGGCCGTGGCCTGTCCCGACCGGCCGGTGATCGGCATCCAGGCCGACGGCAGCGCGATGTACACGATCTCGGCGCTGTGGAGCTACGCCCGCGAGCAGGCGAACATCACCACGATCATCTGCGACAACGGCTCGTACGCGATCCTCGAGCACGAACTGACCCGGGTGGGTGCCGCCAGCGACGGCGAGCGGGCGCGCAAGCTGCTCGACCTCACCGGGCCGGCGCTGGACTTCGTCTCGATCGCGCAGGGCATGGGGGTGCCGGCGTCCCGGGCGTCGACCGCGGAGGAACTGGCCGAGCAGGTGCGCTCCGCCCTCGCGGAGCCCGGCCCGCACGTCGTCGTCGCCACCCTGCGGTAGTCGAGCACCGGGCGGCGCACTCGCGTGCGCCGCCCGTCGCCCAGCGGCTCAGTGCTTCTTGCTGCCGTGCGTCAGGTTGTCCATCTGCGAGGACGTGCTGGCCGCGGCCTTCTTGTCGGCGCGCTTCTCCTTGATGGACCTGCCGCCGGCCTTCTTGGTCATCGACTGTCGCGGGGACTTGTCACCCATGGCGTGCGCTCCGCTCGTCGGGAGCCTGGACGGCTCCGTGGAGCGACGGGATTCGCCTGATCGGTGGCCGCGCGGATCGAGCCTGTGCGGACCGGCCGGTTTCTCTACGATCCCCGCGTGCCCGTCAGCCCGCCAGGAGCGTCGTTCGCCGAACGCCTCCGCACCCTGCGTGAACGCGCTGGGCTGACCCAGGAGGAGCTGGCCGAGCGCTCGGGCCTGACCCCGCACGCGATCAGCGCCCTGGAGCGGGGCGTGCGCAGCCGCCCCTATCCGCACACCGTCCGGGCGCTCAGCGACGGGCTGGGTCTCACCGACGGCGAGCAGGTCACCCTGCGGGCCGCCGTCCCGCGGCGTGCCCGGGGCCCGGCCGACGACGTCGTCGCCCCGGCTCCGTCGGGGCTGGTGCCGAGCGCGCTCCCCGTGCCGCCCAGCTCGCTGATCGGGCGCGAGGCAGAGGTGGCGGAGCTGACCGCCCGGCTCGCCGCGGCGGACGCGCGCATCGTCACGCTCACCGGCATCGGCGGGGTGGGCAAGTCCCGGCTCGCGGTCGAGGTGGCGGCCCGCGCAGCAGCCGCGTTCCCCGACGGAGTCGCCTGGGTGCCCCTTGCCGCGGTCACCGACCCGACGCTGGTGATCCCGGCCGTCGGCCGGGGCGTCGGGCTGCCCGGCGCGGAGGGCATGGACACCCTCGCGGCGGTCGCCGGTGCGCTGCAGCACGCCCGCCTGCTGCTCGTCGTGGACAACTGCGAGCACCTGCTCGACGCGGTGCCCGAGCTGGGGGAGCTGCTGGAGCGGTGTCCCGGGGTGGTGCTGCTGGCGACGAGCCGCGCGGCCCTGCGGCTGCGCGGCGAGCAGGAGCACCCGGTGCAGCCACTGGCCGTGCCCCGGCGGTCGGCGCGTGCGCAGGAGGTGGCCGGCTCGCCGGCCGGCGCACTGTTCCTCGCCAGGGCGCGCGCGGTGGCGCCGGCCTTCGAGCTCGACGAGGGCAACGCCGCCTCCGTGGCGCAGGTGTGCGCGCGGTTGGCCGGCATCCCCCTGGCCGTGGAGCTGGCCGCGGCCAAGGTCCGGCTGCTCAGCCCGGCGCTGCTGCTCACCCGGCTGGACGCCGCGATGGCCGGCGGTGGTCAGCGCGACCTGCCGTCCCGCCAGCGCACGCTCACGGCGACCCTCGACTGGAGCTACGAGCTGCTCGGCGACGACGAGCGCACGCTCCTGCGGCGGCTCGGTGCGTTCACCGGCGGCTTCGACCTCGATGCGGTCGAGGCGGTGGCAGGTGGCGGCGAGCGGGACGTGCTGTCGAGCCTGGCGGTCCTCGTCGAGCACTCGCTGGTGGTGGTGCACCCGGGTGGGCGCTACGGCCTGCTGGAGCCGGTCGCCCAGTACGCGCGGTCGCTGCTGCAGGATCCGGAGCGGGACCTCGTGCACCGTGCGCACGCCCGGCACTACCTCGCACTGGCCGAGCGGGCCCACGACGGCTACGCCTGCGCCGACCAGCTCTCCTGGCTGGCGCGGCTGGAGCAGGACGAGGACAACGCGGCGCTCGCGGTCGAGCGCTCGCTGGCCCGGGGCGACCTGCGGACCGCGGCGCACCTGTGCTGGGAGCTGCAGCGCTTCTGGTGGTTCCGCCAGCGGGTGCCGTTCGGGCGCCGGCTGACCGAGCGGGTGGTCGCCGCCGCGGCCGACCGGCTCGCGGCCGAGCCGGGCGCGGCCGCCGCCGGCGACCTCGCCGTCGCCGCCAACGCCGCGGGGTGCCTGGCCCTGGCGCACGACGATCCCGCGGCCGCCGGGCGGCACTGGCAGGTGGCCGTCGACGACGGCCGGTCGGTGGGGGACGTCGACGTCGTCGCCCACGCGTCCTCCGGCCTGGCACTGGTGGCGATGATCCAGGGCGACCTGGCCGCGGCCGCGGAACACCTGGACGTCGCCGACGAGGCCGCCGCCCGGGGCAGCCGCCCGTGCTGCGCGTGGCTGCTGTCGATGTGCGCGATCTGGCGCGGGACGCTGCTGCGCGCCGCGGGCGACGAGGCGGGCGCCGCCCGGCACACCGAGCGCGGTCTGGCCAGCGCCCGGGAGCGTGGCGACCGGCTCGCCCTGTCGATGGCGCTGGCCGGTCTCGGGCACGGGGCGCTGCAGGCGGGGGACCTCCCCGAGGCCCGCCGCCGGCTGGAGGCGGGCCTCGAGCTCTCGTACGAGGTCGGCGACGTCCTGAACGTCGCGCACTTCGCGCAGAGCATCGCGGTCGTCGAGGTGGCGGCCGGGGAGCACGAGCGCGCCGCGGTGCTCGCCGGTGCCGCCGACGCCCTGCTGGAGGTCTCCGGCTCGCAGGGCGGCAGCTACCGGCTGCTGAGCCAGCAGACCCTCGACCAGGCCTGCCGGGAGGCGCGCCGGGCGCTCGGCGCCGACGCCTACGACGACGCGGCCGACCGGGGGCGGGCGCTCGAGCTCCACGAGCTGCGCGAGCGCATCGTCCCCCGGGCGGGGCGGCTCCGCGTGGTCGAGCAGCGGCGCGCCGGGGCCTGACGAACGCGACCCCCGGCACCGTGAGGTGCCGGGGGCCGCGCGCTCACGGGGTCACCGCACGTCCACCACCGTGACCCTGCCGCCGGTGCGGCAGCCGTCCTGCCCGGCCTGCAGCAGGGTGTCGCGCTGCGCCCGGTAGATGAACACCGCCGTGCCGTCCGGCCCGGTCGGTGCGGAACCCACGACCGTCCACGGCCGCTGGCCCTGCACCTGCCCGGTGAGCACCGCGCGCAGCCAGTCGAGGACGCTCGTGGTGGTCAGCGCCCGGAGCGTCACCGGAGCACCCGGCGCGCCGGACACGGTCACCGTCAGGGTCGTGCCCTTCCGGACCTTGCCGTCCGGCGAGACGTCCAGGGTGACCGGCGTGCACGCCGGCGGCCCGTCCGGCCGGGTCGGGGCGGTGACGGTCCGCACGGCGTCGGTGCCGATCGCCACCCCGCCGTGGTCGACGACGGTCCCCGGCACGGTCACCGTGAGCACCTGCCCGGAGCCGAACGGCGTCGTCGGCACGAAGCGGAAGGTGCGGGCCAGCGCGACGCCCTCGGGCGACTGCTCCTCACCGACCGCCGTCACCGTGCCGGCCACGGCCTGCGTGCCGGCGGCCACCGAGAGCTCCGCCCGGACCGACTCGCTGCTCATCCACTGGTCGAAGGCGATCTCCACCGCGCCGTCGGGCGTGGCGGTCGCGCCGGTGAGGGCCGGGGCCGCCAGCCGGTGCAGGTCGATGTCGACGCCGTAGTGCTCGGGCAGCACCTGCAGGGCCTCGCTGTGGGCGGTCCGGTAGCCCTCCTTCTCGTAGCGGACCATCCACCAGCCCTGCGGCACGTCCCACCCGTAGGTGCCCTCCACCGAGGTGGACTGCGGGTTCGTCTGGCCGAAGGCCTCGGCGTCCCAGACCGTCCACGGTCCCTCCGGCGACGGGCCGCTGAGCACCGTGGCCGTCACGCCCTCCAGCCGCTGACTGCCGAGTGCCTCGTACACGTAGCCGCTGGGGTCGAAGATCCAGGTCGGCTTCGCCACCGGCCACGCCCCCGGCTTGTACTCCTTGGGCACGAACTTCACCCGCGGGTCGCAGCTCTTCATGTCGACGGCCTTGACCCGCTCCACGGCCCGGTCCACGAACTGCTGGCCCATCCACTTGACGCCTGCTCCGATGACCTGGTTGATCACGAAGTTGATGGCGCCGGCGGCCTTGGGCTGCTCGCCGTTCACGTCGGCGACCCAGCTGCCTTCGGCGACGGCCATCCAGGCCATCGCGTTCAGCGCCAGCTTGTGCATGACCAGGGTGGCCTTGGCGTCGTCGATGTAGCCCTGGAGCTCCTCGCCGATCTCGGGCTGGCAGGCGCGGATGTTGAGGTCCACGTGGTCCTGCAGCCGGTCGAGGACCGGGTTGTCCGCCCCGTTGCGGGACACCTGGAGCAGGTCGAACAGCGCCTTCCCGAGCCCGAACAGCTTGGTCAGCCGCTTGAACTCGGTCTCCTGCGCCAGGGTCGCGGCAGCCGACAGGCCGGCCGGGTTGCCCTCCAGCCAGGACACCGCGACGTCGGAGGAGATCACGAGCGCCGCGTCCTCGCCGGTGCCCTGGATGCGGACGTCGAGGTTCCGCATCGGCGCCCCGACCGCCGCCGTCAGCGCCTGGTCCAGCTCGCTGGGATCCCCGAGCACCCGGCTCTCGCCGAGGCTGGACCGGACGGTCATCGGGGCGTCCTGGTTGGTCCACCGGCCGGTGAACTCCTCGGGCCCCTCGACCTCGAACACCGGGTCCTCGGGCTGGTTGAAGGGGTGCGGCACGGCGGCCACCAGCTCCTCCAGGCTCGGCCGCAGCTTCGGGTCGTTGCTCACCGGCCGGGCGTCGACCGAGTAACCGAGGGCGATCTCGCCCACGTCCTCCGCCGACATCGGGCCGAAGGTGGCCGAGCAGGCGGTCGCCGTGCAGGTGCCCTCCTTCTCCTGCGTGCCGATGTAAGCGGTGAAGCCCCGCACCCTGGTGGCGTCCTCGAACCGGGCAGTGAGCGTCGTGGGCGCTCCCGGCACGTAGACCAGGGTCGGTGCCGCGTTGCCGCTGCGCGGGTCCCAGGTCACGGCGCGGCCACGGGCATCGGCGACCGAGTTGTCGAGCGTGATCGAGACCGGCCGGACGTCGTCGCGCGACCAGCGCACGAACAGCGGCTCCGACAGCGACTCGACCGTTCCGCCGTCGACCGCCGCGGTGGTGACGGCGACCAGTCGGTACGTCGTCCCCTCCAGCGGGGTGACCAGGTCGACGGGGGCCGACCAGCGGCCGCCCTCACCGGCGACGGCCTCGGCCAGCACCCGGCCGGCGTCGTCGCGGACCGCGACGGGCGTACCCGCCGGAGCCCGGCCGCGCGCGGTGAAGACGCCGGCCGTGTCGCTCGGCCCCTCGAGGGTCACCCGGCGCACCTGCACCGACGACGGCGGCAGGTCCAGCACCGCGCCGTCGGCCATCCGCAGGGAGATCGGCGCCGACAGCCGGCCGTCCAGCACGTCGGCGTCCACCGTCAGGGGAACGCGCACCGTGGTGGCACCCCGACCGGACAGCGGGACGACGACGGTGCCGTCGGTGACCGTCGACGCGGCCGGGGAGCCGTCGATCGTCGCGGTGCGGGGCTGCGCGCTGGTGCCGTCGGGCACCCGCACCTGCAGCTGCGACCGCGTGACGTCCGACGCCGGCAGCACGATCCGGACGACGGCCAGCGCGCCGGGCATCACCGGGTCGGGCAGCGACTGCACGGTGACGTCGGCCGGGGCCGCCGCAGCCGCGGAGAGGGTGACCTGCCCGAGGTCGGCCGTGGTGCCGGCCTCGACGACGACGTCGCTGGTGCCGCGGCGTCCGGTGCTGTCGCTCCAGGTGATCGTGTACAGCCCGGCCGATGCGAACGACAGCACGGGGGCCGAGCCGTTGCCGGAGCGGCTGCCGGTGTACTGGACACCGCCACCGGCGACGGTCCGGTAGATCGCCGCCGACCACGAGGAGACGGGGGCGCCGTTCTCGTCCACCAGCTCGGCGCGGGCCGAGCCGACCTGCGCCAGCTCCAGCGTGATGTCCACGTCGAGGTCCTCGCCGAGGACGATGCTGGTGCAGCCCTGCGGCAGGTGGGCCTGCCGTCCGTCGGCACAGAGCTCCACCCGGTCACCGGCGACGCCCTCGTAGGGCACCGTCGGCGCCATGGTGCGGCCCTGCATCGTCGTGCCCGACCCCATCCGCAGCGTCGCGTGGAAGTGGGACGCGGTGCGCCAGTCCAGCGGCTGCTCGATCCGCTCCCCGTCGGGGCTGACCACGACCAGGTGCGGCTGCACCCGGTAGGTGGGCGTGCGCGGCAGGTCGATCGTCAGGGCGCCGCGACGGTCGGCCGCGAGCTCCACCGGCTTGGCGGCCGCGGCGTGGAAGTCCGCCGTCGCCGACAGGGTGCCGGCCCCGGCGAGGCCCACGAGGACGGCCGTCCCGTCGGCCCCGGTGGTCGCCGTGGTGGTGAACGTGCGCTCGTCGGCGGTCTGCACGAGCTTCACCGCCGCGGCGCCGACCGGCTTCCCGGCCCCGGTCACGGAGACGTCGGCCGTCGCGGGCACCAGCTGCTCCAGCGCCATCTCGACGGTGGACCGGCCGGCGCCGGAGTCGACGGTCGTCCGCGGCTGGACGATGCGCAGCGACTGGTCGTCGAAGCGGTAGGCCAGCGTCAGCTGCGCGTGGCCGGGCAGCCCCGGGATCGTCGTCGTCGGCGTCGTGGCGCCCATCCGGCGCTGGACCAGGAGGGTGCCCTGGTCGTCGCGCACGGTCAGCGTGCCCGAGGGGACGGGCACGCCGGTGGGAGCGGCGAGGGTGACGTCGAGCTGGGCGGCCCGGACGGGCGTCAGCGAGATGTCGACCTTCGTCGCCGCGGCCACGGTGAGCAGCGACCGCGAGGCCACGATCTCGCCGTCACCGGCGACCAGCTGGATGCCCCACGTGCCGGGGGAGAGCGGCACGCTCACCTGCCCGGGCGCGGTGACGGGCAGCTCCTGCCGTCCCTTCGGTCCGGAGAGGACGGCCTTCAGAGCGCCCAGGTCGTCGGGGGACGCGCCGATCGCCAGGTCGAGCTGCCCGCTGACCGGGGCGACGGTCACGCCCTTGGTCAGGGTGCGGGTGCCGTCGGTGAGGACGACCTCGGCCCAGCCGACGGCGGGGAGCGTGCCGTCCAGCCGGTAGGGGGCGGCGGCGTAGCTGCCGCGAGCCGTCTCCGTCATGGGCAGCACGACCTGCGGTGCGCCGGTGTGCGCCGACGACGGCCAGATCCGCACCTCGGCGGCCAGCCCCGGCTCGCCGGTGGCGGTGACCAGCAGGTCGCTGCCGAGCACGAGCGCCGCGCCGTCGGCGGTGCGGGGAGCGACGGCGGTGACGCCGGTGACGCCCTCGCTGACCGTGGTGGCCGAGGCCTCCTGGGTCCACGGCCGCTCCGGCCAGCCACCCTCGAGGACGGCGGTGACGCGGAACGCGTAGGTGGTGCGCGGCGACAGGCCGGTCACCGTGTACTCGCCGGCCTCGCCCTCGTCGCGGGTGCCGCCCTGGGTCCAGGCGGTCTCCTCGGTGGGGGAGAGCTGCCGGTACTCGACGCGGTAGAAGTCCAACGGCGCCGAGTCCGGCATCGCCGGCCAGGTGACGCGCACGGAGCCGACGGTCTCCTCGTCGACGGTCGTCGCCGGGGACTCCGGCAGGTCGGTGCGCTCGACGGTCCGGGTGGCCCAGGGGCGGGTCGAGCCGTCCGCGAGCACCAGGTCGACGCGGTAGTCGTACCAGGTGAGGGCGTCCAGGCCGGCGTCACGCAGCTCGGTGGTGCCGGCGGGCACGTCGCCCACGGCCTCCCAGGGGGAGGTGTCGCCCAGCGAGCCGTCGGCCTGCTGGCCGCCGCGGGCGCGGTGCACCCGGTAGCCGGTGACGCCGGCGTCGCTGCTGGCCTCCCAGGTCAGCTGCAGCGCGTCGTGGGCGGCGCGCTCGACGGTGAGCTCCGCGCTGTTGCGGGTGCTGGCCGTCAGGGCCGGGGTGGTGTTGCCGCTGGTGTCCACCGCGCGCACGCCGTACTCGACCAGGTAGGCGCCGGTGTGGTCGTCCCGCAGCGGCACGTCGTGGGTGGTCCGGTCGCCGCCGACGGTGGCGAGGACGGCGCCGTCGGCGGTGATCTCGTAGCCGCGCACCTGCCGGTCGTCGGTGGCCGCGGGCCAGCTGAGCCGCACGGTGGTCCGGTCCAGCGGCTCGGCGGTCAGCCGGGCGTCGGCGGGCCACACCGGGGCGACGGTGTCGGGCGCCTCGCCGGCGCGGACGGCGACGAAGGCCTTCTCGTCGAGCCAGGTCGCGACGACCGAGCCGTCGTGCGAGGGGATCGGGTGGAAGGCCGACCAGCCCAGGACCGGCATCTCGCCGGAACCGTCGTCCTCCGAGAAGCCCTCGGAGAAGCCGGCGACGAGGGCGGCCGTGCCGTCGGCCAGGTCGACGGCCCAGACGGCGGCGGGCTCGGACGTGCTGTCCTCGTACATCCGCTCGTCGTAGACGACGGTGCTGCCGTCGCCGGACAGCTGCGGCCGGTGCACCACGCCGGTGCCGGCGGTGGGCACGGTGGTGCGGGGTGCGCCTTCGGTGCGCAGGTCCGCGACGAGCAGCGCGCCCTCGGGGCCGACGTAGGCGACGGAGTCGCCCGTGGCGTCCAGGGACGGCGGGTCGGTGACGTGGTCGGGCAGGGTGGCGATGGGCTCGAGGGTGTCGGCGTCGGCGACGACCAGGACGCTGTCCCAGGTGGGGTTCTCCCACTCGTCCGGCGGTCCCTCGACGTTCTCGACCCACGCCACGGTGGTGCCGTCGTCGCTGAGCTCGACGGCGAACGTCGGATTGGGCACGGGCCGGCTGACGGTCACGGAACCGCCCTCCAGGTCGACGATCTCGACCCGTCCGGGCACCTCGGACCACTCGTCGACGATGAGCACCGCGGCGCGGGTGCCGTCGGCGGACACGTCGGCGACTTGCGCCTCCATGCGCTCGGCCTCGGCGGAGCGGGGGATGCGGGTGGTGGTGCCGGTGGCGAGGTCGGTCACCAGCGCCTCGCGCGCGACGTCGGTGGTGCCCTCGACGACCTGGTCGTCCCGGGTGGTCCAGACGACGGTGGAGCCGTCCGCGGAGAGAGCGGCGGTGTCCACGCCCATCCACGACCCGGGCTCGCCGGGCCGGCCCGGCGCCGTGTCGACGACGGTGTAGGCGCCGGTGGTGCGGTCGACCACGAACAGCGCGGGCTGGAAGGGCCGGTCGCCGTTGACGTAGCCCTTGTAGAGGGCGTGCCGGCCGTCGGCGCTCAGGTCGAGCACCCGGCCGTCGACGTACCCGTCCTCGTCGGGGAAGCCGCCGCTGAGCTGGGTCAGGGCGAAGGCCGGCGGGGCCGCGCTCGGTGGTGGGGGAGGAGCGGCCAGCGCCACGACGGGCGCCGACGCGCTGATCAGCCCGGCCGTCACGGCGACGACCACTGCTGACTGCGGGATTTTCACTCGGATCTCCGGAGTGCGAGGTGTGGGGACCTCGCGGGGGAGCGGGTCCCGGCGTCGCAGGGACGTGCGGCGCCGGATCGAGAGTCGTGGCGGGAAGGCGCCGGAACCACGGGCAGCACTCGCACACAGGTCGCACAGTTGGGCAGCGTGCGGGTGCTGCGGTGGCCGACCCGGGGCCAGGTCCGACCACCGGCCGGCTGCGAGCATGGAGCCGTGGAGAACCTCACGCACTCGTCGTCGGTCGTCGTCGCCTCCTCACCGGAGGCGGTGTACGACCTCGTGTCCGACGTGACCCGGACCGGCGAGTGGAGCGTGCAGTGCCGCGCCTGCACGTGGGAGGACGGCGGCGGCCCGCGGGTGGGTGCGTGGTTCACCGGCCGCAACGAAGCGGCCGGCCGCACCTGGGAGACCCGCAGCCAGGTCGTGGTCGCCGACCGCGGCCGGGAGTTCGCCTGGGAGGTCGGCCGGGGCTACGTCCACTGGGCGTTCCGCATGGAACCGGTCGACGGCGGCACGCGCCTGACCCAGTCGTGGGCGTTCCTGCCCGCGGGGATCGCTTTCTTCCGCGAGGCCTACGGCGAGGCCGCGGAGCGGCAGATCGCCACCCGGACCCGCGCCGCGCACGAGGGCATCCCGGTGACGCTGGAGACCATCAAGCGGATCGCCGAGGGCGGCTGACCGACCCCTGCCCGGAGGTCCGCGTCACGGATCAGCCGAGCAGCGAGAGGACCGTCTGCGCCGTCGACTGCGCCTGGCTCAGCATCGCCGTCCCGGCCTGGCCGAGCACCTGGTGGCGGGTGAAGGCCGCCATCTCCTGGGCCATGTCGGTGTCCCGGATGCGGGACTCCGCCGCCGTCAGGTTCTCCACCGCCACCGACAGTCCCGCGGCGGTGTGCTCGAACCGGTTCTCCATCGCGCCGAGCGAGGCGCGCACGGAGGCAACCCGGTCGATGAGCTCGCCGATGACGGCGGTCGAGTCCGGTGCCCAGTACCGCGGGGTCAGAGCGGCCGCGTCGGCCGCGGTCGACGCGGGGCCCGGGGTCGCGCCGGTGAGGACCAGGCCCGGCGCTGCCTGGGCGAACGCGGTGCCCAGTGCGGCCGTGGACGCGGCGTTCAGCCGGTCGAGGTGGTCCTGCGCGGTGACCGCGCCGGTGTAGTCGACGGAGCCCAGGTCGAAGGTCTGCCCGGCGTAGGAGACGCGGCCGGCCAGCGTGCGGAAGGCGTACGGACCGTCGGTCGGTGAGCCGAAGGCGCCGTCCAGCGAGAGCACGCCGGGGGTCGGTGTCCCCTGCGCAGCGGACACGGCCGGGGTGACGGTGGACGGGGCCTCGATCCCGCTGCCGATGGACAGCAGCAGGCCCGCCATGTCGAGCGGGCGGCCGTCCTCCGGGATGGTCACGCGCACGGTGTCCCCGGCGGCTGCCCCCACCTGGAAGTCGCGCTCGAAGCTGCCGTCGAGCAGCGAGATGCCGTTGAAGGTGGTCTTCCGGGCGATGCGGTCGATCTCCGTGCGCAGGGCGCGCGTCTCCGTCTGGATGTTCGCGACGGCGGCGCTGTCCAGTGCGCCCTCGTTGAGGCGCTGGATGACCAGCTCGTTCCAGCGCTGGAGGATCGACGACGTCTCGGCGAGCGCGCCTTCGGCGGTCCGGAGGACGTTGATGCCGTCCTGGAGGTTCCGGCCGGCGACGGCGCCGCCGCGGATCTGGGAGCGGAGACCCTCGGCGATGCTGAGCCCGGCGGCGTCGTCGGCGGCGGAGTTGATCCGCAGTCCGCTGGAGAGCCGGCGCAGGGAGACGGTCATGGACTCGTCGTTGCGGGCCAGCGTCCGCTGGGTGCTCAGGGCCGCGACGTTGGTCGCGACGCTCAGACCCACGCTGCCTCCTGCCCCCGGTCGTGCCGACGCTCTGACTTCGGCGCAGTCGGGGCGGTCTTGACTCGAAACCGTGCGTTCTCGCCTCGATCGCCCGCGTCGGACCGTCATTGCTGAGCACGAGTGGGCACGCGTTCGGCCGCCATGCGCCACTGGTGCCGGTGGGACGGGCGTGCCCCTTGTCGTGGGTCGACGCACCGCCCGACGCTTCGTCCCCCGAGGGCGACCCCCGAAGAATTACCTTCCGTCTCGTTGCGTCCGCTCCCGTTCTTCGGGACGCGTGGAGCGGCTCTCGTGCTCGTTGATGGAACATCGAAGGGGAACTGCTCCTGTGCTGACGCGAAAGACTTTTCTCGCCGGAGCAGTCGGTGTCGTGGCCGTCGGTTCGGTGGCTCTGGGTGCAACTGCCTTCGCCGCGCCGGCCGCCCAGACGAGCATCCTCAAGGCATGCGTGAGCAACAAGGACGGCGCCATGCGTCTGGTGTCGTCGACCGCCTACAAGTGCCCCAGGGGTCAGCGCCTGGTGAAGTGGAACGTCATCGGACCGGCAGGACCGAAGGGCGTGGCGGGGCCCATCGGGCCCCGAGGCCTGCCGGGCGCCCCCGGTGCTCCGGGCGCTCCCGGTGCTCCTGGCCCTGGTGATACGCCCGCAGAAGCCGGCGATATCGCCTTCACGAACTTCTCGACGGATCGCCGCTCGGTATCGGAGGCCTACTACTACTACCGCATCGACCTGTCCGACTTTCCTGCGGATACGGTCGTGGAGTTGAGCGCACCCGGCACTGCAGTGATCGGCAATACCCGAGAGTCGTTCCTCGTGATGACGCAATCCGACGGTACGGCGCAGATCGCGGCGAATGGGGACTGCCGTGATGCGCCGCCGACGATCACCGTGCGGGGCAAGGGATTCACGGCCTCGGCACCCGTCGACCTGGCTGCCGCAGGAGCCTGCTGACCTACACCTGACGGCGGAGTCGGAACGACGAAGCCATCATCGGGTCGGTCCGGGCGGCTAGCGTCGCGCGGTGTCTTCCTCCGGACCTGGGGTGTCCCAACTCGTCCAGATCGCCACTGACCGGTACGGACCGGTCGAACTGGTCGAGGAATGGACATGGCCCCACGGGGAGTCGCGCGTAGCTCAGGTGCGCGCAGGCTCCGAAGACGTAGTGATCAAGTGGGTGCGGTCACCTCGCACGTTCGCCCGTGAGGTGAGGGCGCTCCGGGAGTTCACACCGCCCCTCGGGGAGGACGCCTCACAGCTGCTGGACCTCGATGAGGTCGCGCAGACCTTGGTGTTGACGTTCTTGCCCGGCACCCTGGCCAGCAGCTCGGGGTGGTCCGAGCAGCCGGCGGTCCACGAGCGCGCCGGGCGGCTCGTGCGTCGGCTGCACGGGAGCGCGGCGCCGCGGCCCTTGCCGGACTACGCACAGCAGTTGCTGACCAGCTTCGACGCCTGGGCCGTCCGCGCGGCAGCGCTGGTCGACGACCAGGATCTCGGCCGGGCGAGGGCGATCGCGGCGACCGTCACCGACCTCGGACCCGTGGAGGGAGTCCCCGCTCACCGGGACAACTCCCCGCGCAACTGGGTGGTCGACGAGGTGGGGCACGTCCGCCTCATCGACTTCGGGGCCTGCGACGTCGAGCCGTGGTGGGTGGACCTGCAGCGACTCCAGGCCCGGGAGTGGAGTGGCCGCCCTGATCTGCAGGAGGCGTTCCTGGCCGGGTACGGGAGGTCGCTGGATGACCGCACCCGCCATCTCGTGCGCGCCTACTGCGCCCGAGCAGCGGTGAGCACGATCGCCTGGGCGACCGAGCATGGCGACCAACCCTTCGCCGCCGAGGGGCGGGCACAGCTGCGGGCGCTGCTGTCCGAGAGCCGGTAGCCGACCCCCCGACGCCGGCGCCGGGGAGGAGTTCCCAGGTCTTCGACAGCTACCAGCAGGCCTCCGTCGGGCCGCGCCGTGTGCGGGACCTGCTGCGCACGCCGACATCCACGCCGGCCGCCGCCGACCCGGCACCGGTCGGCCCGCTGCGTGGCGAGGTCCGGCTGGCCGACGTGACCTTCGCCTACTCGGGCGCGCCTGCTCCGGCGCTGCGGGGCGTGACGCTGACCGTCGCGCCGGGGGAGACCCTCGCGCTGGTCGGGGAGGCCGGGGCGGGCAAGTCGACGGTCGTGAAGCTGGTCGCGGCCGCAGGGGGTGCCTACGCCGCGCTCTGGGCGGCCTTCACCGCGGACGAGGACGCCGACCCCCTCATGGACTGACCAGCGGGTCCCGCCCGGGCTCGTTCACCCGGCTGGGTGGAGATGTGTCCCGTCGTCCACAGGTTGCCGTCCGAGCCCGTCCTGGGACTGATCCGTTCTCTTACAGTCCGGCCGTGGCGAGCGCTCTGGACGTGGTGGACGGGGAGGTCCGCGAGCTCATCCGCCGCCGCGGCCTCGACCCGTTCACCGACCCGGGGCCGGTGCGGCTGCTGGTGCGTGACGTGGTCGCCGACTACTCCGAGCGGTCGCTCACCTCGGCGCTGCCGCCGCCCGGTGCTGCCGAGTCGGTGGTCCGCGACGTGCTGGACCGGGTGGCCGGGTTCGGCCCGCTCCAGCGCTACCTGGACGACCCCGAAGTCGAGGGGATCTGGGTCAACGAACCGGGCCGGGTGTTCATCGCGCGGCGCGGCCGGTCGGAGCTGACGACGACGATCCTGGCGCCGGGCGAGCTGGCCGACCTGGTCGAGCGGATGCTGCGCACCTCGGGTCGACGCATCGACATGTCGACGCCGTTCGTGGACGCGACGATGCCCGACGGCTCGCGGCTGCACGTGGTCATCCCGGACATCACCCGCCGGCACATGGCGGTCAACATCCGCAAGTTCGTGCTGCAGGCGCACTCGCTGGACGAGCTGATCGCGCTGGGCACCATCACCGTGCAGGCGGCCCGGTTCCTGGAGGCGGCCATCGCCGCTGGGTTGAACGTGCTGGTCTCCGGCGGCACGCAGGCCGGCAACCCCACAAGTTGCTAGCGCACCGGCATGGCCTAGTCTTCGCCGCTCGCGATCATCGGTACCTGGGGCGGCCCCTTATCTAGCTGGGTGTGTCCCGTTGCGGGGGGCGCGAGGTGCGCCCCGCCGAGTCGTGCGGAGCTTGGCGCCCGACTGCTTTCACGACTGCCTCCACGCGGCCAATCCACGGCCACAACCCATAAGCCGATCCGACGCTCCCATGCTTGACGCAGCGGGCGACTATAACTTACTGTCGACTTACAGTAAGTCCTAATAAGCGAACGAAGGGTGTGCAGATGAAGGTGGGTGGCCGGAACTTCGACCTCACGAAGGAGGAGGTGGAGGCCCGCATGATGAGTGAGGACCCTGAACCGATTCAGAAGCACATGGTCGAGGTCAATGGGCAGATGTTCCCGCCCAAGCAGGTCCTCGGGCACGTCACTGGATGGGACCGCACAACGTTCACAACCATGGAGGCGCAACGCGTACTGGCCCGGCTCGGGTTCATGTGTATGGAGGCGCCTACAGGGCGGGTCCGGGAGGCAGGGCAGTTCGTAGTGGACGCCGTCCGCGACTCAGTTCAAGGGGCGATGAGCGACCACGGTGACGCACGTTTCGTGCGCGGGTTCAGTGCGGCCGCCGGCATCACGCTGCGGCAAATCCAGAAGAGGCTCGATGACTTGAGAGAACAGATGAAGGGCAAGGGCCTCAGCCAGGCTGAGCAAGCGTTCTACGCCCATCTCGACGAGCTCAAGTCCGAGATCGAAGCCGATTGCGACCGCTTCTGGCGAGGTAGCGGCGTGGACTGGCGTCCGCCCAAGCCTGTGGCCAAGGATGTCATCCGGCGCCGGGCCGACCGGCCGCGCAGTGACACCCTCGTCGAGAACCCGAGCAATCCCTAAGACGCCCCGTCCTCGTTGAGCCGCTAACGTCAGCCGCATGGGGGCCGGAGCATGACGCGCGTCACGCAGCACTACAACCTGGGCGCAACGCAGGGCGGCGTCGACTTCGTTGACGTAACAGTGGATGGTGATGTGCCGGTCTACATCGACCCGACCGCTCTCCGTCATCAGTCCGGAGATTGGGCCGAGCGTTGCGTGGAAGATCTTCAGTCATTCTTCGCCGTGCTATTGGCTGCCATCGCCTCGGACGATCGACCCGCGCTGGCGGCACTTATCTACCCGCTCAGTGAGCCGAACGAGACGCACCTCGGAAGCAGTGAAGGTAGCTCGAAAGGACGCAGTCTTGGGAGTGCAGCTAGAGCGGAACTGCTTATCGACTCGCTCCGCGAGAGTAAGGCAGTGCAGTCGGGCTTTCTGAGCGACCTTGAAGATAGCGCGCTGATGATCCCGGGCATCGATAAGGACATCATTAGTGACATCACGACCTGCGTGATCCGCCGCCAGTTGATCGCCTATACGCAGCAGCAGTGCGACTTTCTCGGCATCCCTATGGAAAAGCAGGACTCGGGTCCAGCATGGGATTCAACTCTTAAGCAGTGGGTGTCTGGGCAAGTTCTGTTGCCTCGCGCCGGCGGCGACAAGTTGATGTTGGTTCCGAAGGCGATTGTTCGGGCGAAGCTGACAGTGGACAAGGGGCATTACTACCGCGGCTACCTGCGCCCCTACTACGAGGACGAGCTCCTGGCGAACCCTCGCCAGGGACTGGTGAGGACCCTGAAGTCCGGGCGTAAAGAGGTTGTGCTCGGGAAACTCGACGAGGAACTTGGGACGACAAAGTCGGACATTACGAGGCAGACGCAAGAGCACCCAGATGCTCTGTCGCGCTACAAGAACAACCTGGCCTCAGAGAACTCCGGCCCCCTGAGTAATGAAGAACTAGCGGACCGTATCGGCGCTGAAGTTGAGGACCTTAGAGAGATCCTGGCGGAGATCAAGGCTGTGTTGCCGGGGCAAAGTGGTGCAAATCCGTACCACCGTGCTGTCGCGAAGCTATTTAGCGCCCTATTCGGCTTGTCGCTGGGGAACGAGCGCATCGAGACGCCGCTACATAAGGGCATGAAGCGGATCGACATCACTTACGACAACGTGTCACTCAGAGGATTCTTTCACTGGCTGGGGCTTCATCATCACGCCGCCACGGTGGTCGTCGAGTGCAAGAACTACGGCCACGACCTCGGAAACCCGGAATTTGATCAGATCGCAATGCGCTTCTCTAAGAGTCGTGGAATGTTTGGCATGTTGGCGTGTCGTTCGTTCGAGAATAAGGAGACGGCCCTCGCTCGGGCCAAGGCCATCGCGGACGATGGGCACGGGTATGTGGTGGTCCTGGATGACGATGACCTCGAACGCCTCGTCGACGACTATGAGGCCGCTGGCGGGAGTGCGTCAAAGCGCACCAAGCACCCCCTCCTGCGGACGCGCTTCGCCGAGCTGGTTGGTGGGTGACCGCGGCCCGGCGAAGCCGCGCCGCCTGGCTTGCAGTAGCAGCGTTTCGAGTCAGGGATCGTGGCGTTCAAATGTGCCCTCAGTTGCCTCCCAGACGCAGCCCACGTGGTGTGTCCGTAGAAGCGTGATGAGGTCGTCGGCGGGCCGATGGGGGAGCAACACCGTCAGTTTCTTGGCTGGCTCGGGCAGGTGTCGCACGTAGTCGAGTAGTTGTCCGAGGGCGAGTCGGATGCTTGGCCGGTTAGTCGACCCCTTGGCCTCGTAGAGCTCCTCGGCTGCTTCGTCGTAGATGTCGGTGTGCATGCTCGTTAGCTCACCTGGGGGTCGCAGCTTCCAGCGGCGCACGGAGTGGCCCTCTGCCTTGAGCGTCGCCGTGTAGCGCTTGACTAGCTCTGCCTCTCGCTTGGTGGCAGTGGACGGGGGAGTCCCGGGGGTTTCGAAGGTCGCTGTCTTGTCCACCTCGAGGTCTACGAGGGCAGCGCCACCAGATGCCGTGTCTATCCCGGTAGTGCTGGTGTCTTCCGGGCGATGGATGGTGGAGCCAACGGGCAGGAGGCGGAAGACGAAGACGGTCCGGAGTTCGCCGTCTTGATCCAGGTCGTCTTCCACTGTGTAGGGCAGCGAGGCATCGAGCTCGAACTCGCCTATATACAAGTGGTTCTTCGTCCCAGTGCCTGGCACAAGGCCGTCGGCAACGAATAGGCGCACGGCCCTTCCCTTGGCCTTGTGTTCCAGAAGCGCTCGGTTGCCGTCGCGCATCAGTTGGTCGCCACGTGGTCCTTCCCCCGTGTACAGGAAGACGCTCCCGTCGGGAGCCCATCCGTCGAAGCTGTACCCGTAGGTCTCGCCGCGGCTTGGGTCTGAGTAGAGGAAGACGTTCGGGGTCTTGTCCGACGGCTCCATGCCGCCCTGGCTGCCGCCACCGAAGCGCTGCATGCGCTCCTTGCGGGTGAGGTGCTCCCCGACAGCTACATCCCAGTAGTAGGCCATGGAAGGAAACCTAAGGCTCTCGCTTGCTTCTCAGAGGCACCCACCAACATGACGCGCCACGGCCTCTAGCCAGGGATCGAAGGTAGCGATCGGCCGACGAACTCGTCGACGGCTAGTCCGCACCGCCGAGGTAGGAGGCGAGGGTGTACGTGGCGTGCCGGTCGATCCGGCCGCGGTCGCGGTCGTAGCGGCGGGTGGTTAGCGGGCTGGCGTGGCCGGCGCTGTCCTGGACGTCGCGCAGCGGGACGCCGGCGTCCAGGGCGAGCGTGACGAAGGCGTGCCGCAGGTCGTGAGGGTGCAGTGCCGGCTTGTGTGGGACGGCCGCGTGGCCCAGCGAGCGGACCCAGCGGTGCACGTCGCGGCGGCCCAGTTGCTCGATGCGGCCGGTATGCCGGTGGACCTTGTAGAAGAGTGCGCCGCTATCGGCGGGGAGTTGCTGCGCCCGGACGTCCAGCCAGGGCTCGAGGGCGGCGGCGGTGCGCGGGGCCAGGGGCACTCGGACCTTGCCGGCGGAGCCCTTGCGGTCTACGGCCAGGGTGCGATGCCCGCGCTCGTGGCCGAGGTCGGTGACGGCGCAGTTGAGGGGTTCCGACGCCCGCAGTCCGTTGAGGCTCAGCAGGGTCATCAAGGCGTGAACCTGCGGGCCGCGCGCGGCCGCGGCGGTCAGGAAGGCGGTCAACTCACCTCGGGTCAGCCCGGTGGATGCGGTCTGGTCGGTAAGCTTGGGCCGGCGGACGCCGCGGGCCGGTGAGCGGCGCACGGCCTCCTCGTCCTCGCAGTAGGCGTAGAAGCTGGCGACCGCGGACAGCCGCTGGGCGACGGTCGCCGGGGCGCGGCCGCGGTCGCCCAGGGCGGTCTTGTAGAGCTCGACCAGCGGCCGGCGGGCAGCCAGCGGGTCGACGCCGGCGTCGGCGCAGAAGGCGAACCACTCGACGATGCCGCGGTGGTAGCTGCGGGTGGTGTTCTCCCGGTCGGCGTAGCTCAGCAGCCAAGCTCGGGCCAGGTCCTCCGTGGTGGCCGGCGTCTCGCTGGCGGCCAGCAGTTGGCCGCCTAGGACCGCAGGGGCGATCGGACGGGGGTGGACCAGCTCGGTCAAGAGGGCTCCTGGGAATGTCCCGTAATGGGTGTTATCGGCGCTCAGCGGGCCGGGCCCGAAGGGCCGTAGGCCCTCCGGCAGGCAGGAGAGAGGGCAGTGCAGGGAGCGATGGGGGAGGGCGCCCTCCCCCATCGAACCTGCCTCATCGCGGCCGATCCACCGTGGCGCTTACGCCGTGATGAAGTCCTGGATCTCCATGATCTCCAGCAGGTAGCCGTACGCCGCGCTCCGGGACGAACTGGTGTTGCTCAGCGTGGTGCCGGTGACACCGGTCGGGCCGTACTGCTCGACGAGGATCTTGCCGATCCACTCGGGGTTCTGGCGGCTCATCACCGAGCCGGTGAAGACGACCTTGCCACTGTCGTCCTTCACGCTGATCGTCTTGGCCAGCCGGGCCACGGCGTCCTTCCACTCCGTCGCGGTGGTCCAGTCGGTCTTCTGGTTGCGGTAGGTCAGCCACAGGTCCTTCGCGAGGCGGAAGAGCGGGTGGATCAGGAGGTTGCTGATCGCGAAGGTCTCGCTCCGGGTCTGCATCCGCAGTTCCCGGCTGGCTCCGGCTTCGACCGCGGGGAAGTGGGCGGCGTACTCCTCGAAGAAGGCGGCGAAGAAGCTCTGCAGGTCCTTGTGGGCGCCGGTCGTGCCGTTCTCTTCCTCCAGCTGGACGAGCAGCTTCTTGAAGTGGTCGGCGGCGCCCACCAGGGTGTTGTTGGTCCACAGCTTGCGGCTGTCGGTGCCGATGTTGTTCGCGTGCATCTCGATCTCGGTCTCATCGAAGATCGGTGAGATCCGCATGAGGCCGTCCAGCACGAAGCGGCGAGCCGGCGTCTTGCTGCGGTTGAGCGCGTTGCCGACGGCCTTCTGGGGGCTGCGAGCGTCGAAGTTGAACTGGTCGTAGAGGAAGCCCTCCTCCTCCGGCGTCAGGTTGTAGATCTCGAGGAAGATGGTCGCCTTGGTCGGGTCGAAGGCTGCGAGCATCTGCTGGATCTCGGCCTGCGGCACGGGTGCGTCGTTCACGATGACCTGCGTGGGGACCTTCTTCGGGTCCGACTTCCACTCCCACAGGACGTAGAAGCACAGGTGGCGGTGTGCGGTGTCGGGGATGGTGATGTCGGTGAAGATCTTGAGGTCGTGGGTGTTGGCGTCGAGTTCGGGGGCCGGCTCATCCGGCTCCTTGCGGGCGTTCCAGACCAGGCTGGCGGAGAACAGGACGCCCTGCAGGTACTTGACGGCCATCTCCTCCGAGCGCTTCCGGTTGATCTGCAGCGACTTGTCGGTGATGGGCAGGAGGACGTGGTACGCCGAGGGGTCCTCCTCGGCCTTCTTGAAGCCGCGCTGGTACTGCGGGGCGTAGCGGACGACGGACTTGCGGAGCAGTTTCGCGAGCTTGTCGGTCGTGATGAGGGCGCGGTAGATGCGTCCCGTGCCGGGCAGTTCCACGAAGTCGCGGACGTTGCGGACCACGATCGCGCTGTTGACGTCGTTCGCCATGTCGGAGCTGGTCATGGGAGAACCTTCTTTCTGGCCTAGGCGGCCATGCTGTTGTTGTAGAGCTTGGTGAGGTACTGGCTGGACCAGCGTTCGATGCGGTGACGACTGGTCGCGATGTGCATGTCGACGCGGGCCTGTGTGTGCTCGAGGTACCGGCTCACCTCCTCTCGTGAGCGGCCGTCGCGGACGAGGCGTCGCGCAATCTCGTCCTCGTGGACGAGCAGCACGCCGAGGGAGGGAGCGATCCGCTCGAGCACCGCGATGGAGCCGAGGATCGTCTTGGGCGACTCGCTCACGACGACCTCGAGCGCCACGACGGGGAGGCCGCCGACCGCATCACCGTGCGTCGAGCGAGTCAGCCAGACCCCGTCGGAAGGGAACGCCGACGTGAACGAGCGCCGAGTCTTGAACCCGTGCCGCTCGCCGAGCGCCAGGAACTGGTCCTGGGCCAGTCGGTGCCCCTTACGCATCCTGATGTCTCCTCTGATGTCCGCCTGATGTGTCCGTGACACCGTAGAGGCGTATCCGATCTGATGTCAAGCGCACGCACATCAGGACGCGCATCAGGGGACATCAGGCCGCATTCCTGGAGCTCGGCAGGCTGAATGCTCGCTGGCCCCGCCCACGTCCATCTCCCGTTCCATCCGGCACAGCCGCGGTAGTGGACGGGCTAGGGAGCAGGCGCCGCGATCGGCGCCATGCAACTTCATCGGCGGCGGTGACAGCCTGGCCCGACGTCGACCGCGTGTGGACGGTGTCTAGGGCCCCGAACGCCGCGGGACGGGCGTCCTCCATCGGGGCAGCCGGACCGGAGGACCCGCTGGTGACGCTGGTGACGCTGGTGACGCTGGTGACGCTGGTGACGCTGGTGACGCTGACCGCCCCTCCCGTCTGATCCCTCGGCCTACCCGCTCTCCACCCGTGGTCTGCTCCGTCTGGAACAGAGGAAGTGGGGGGTGCGCAGCGTCACCAGCGTCACCCTCGTGACCGTGCGTCGAGAAACGAGCCACGGACCAGGGACAAGACGCCAGCGGGCCGGTGACGCTGGGCCGCGCGTCAGCGTCACCAGCGTCACCTGTGCGGGCCCCACGGGGGAGCGGGGGAGTGGCCCTTCGGTCAGCCGGGAAGGCGGTAGCCGCGGTGCCCGGTGCTGACGCGGCAGCGTTGGATGCGGCCGGAGGTGAGCAGCGCGCCCCGCGACCGCATGAAGCCCCAGCAGGCGATCCCTGCGTAGTCCCGCTCGATCAAGCGGCCGGGCGCGTGCTCGGGGTGGTCCGCCGCGATCTGGCCTTCGGCGGATTCCTCATCGGAGGCCCCCAGATCGCCCTGGTGGGCGCTGAGTTCGAGGTGGTCGCAAGGCCTTCGGTGCTTACTTCTGCCTACCGCAGCCCGGCGAGACGGGACCCAGGGTTGAGAAGTATGAGATGCCGAGGTACGCACCAGACGGCATCACCAAGATCGCCGACATCCACTGCGTCCGCTGTTTGGAGTGCTCGGCGATCTCCTATGACGGCGTTCAGCCCGAGTGGCACTGAGCCCATGACCGTCAACGAGATCGACGCAGACGGCCGCCGCATGGAGGTCCTCTCCCAGCTGCGAGCCGGCATCGAGTCCGCCGAACAGCAGCCAGCTCGCCGTTCGGCGGCCAAGGAGGTAGCCCGCGCCGCTCGCGTCGCCGACGCATTTCAGGTCGACGACCGGTACGAGTACGCACTCGAACTGCGAGACAACGGCGACGCTCGATGGCACCAGCTCGGCAACCACGTCCAGCTGGCCGCGTCCATGTACGAGCAACAGCGCACCGCCGCGCAGACCCGCACCTCACCTGTCGTGATCGACGCTGCCCGCACGTCAAAGTCACCCCCGCTGGGCGCGCCATGAGGGACCGGCGAGGGATCCATGGACGACCGAGACGCCGCGGCCTTTCACTGCGGCAGTCGTCCAGCGTGCCCTGCAGCGTCACCCCCGCCCGTGACCTGGGAGTTGTGGACCGTGACCCCCCACCCGTAGGGCGGGCAGTTAGAGACAGATCTCTAGTAAGTAGGTCTTCTCTTCGGACTGCGTCATGACCGCCAAGCATCACGGGCGCAAGGGCAGGCCGTGGCGACGCCTACGCCAACAGGTGCTCCGTGAGGAGCCCATCTGCCGGTACTGCGGCATCCGACCAAGCACGACCGTCGACCACGTGTTGCCGCTGTCCAAGTTCCCGCACCTGGCGCACGTCCGGACGAACCTGGCCGGCGCCTGCCGCTGGTGCAACGGAAGCAAGCACGACCGCACCGCCGGACCGCGACGGACGACGAACTCCGCCGTCACGCAACTCCAGTGGTGAGACACCCGGGGGCCAACCCCCAAGGGCTCAACGGGGGACCCGCCAGCCTCCCGCTCGCTCCGTCCCCGCTACCCCACCCCTAGGAGAGGCGCATGGGCACCGTTCACCCTCTGAGCCCGCCGGAGGGCGTCCTGGCGGCTGTCACGGCCGCTGTGGAGGCCATGCACCGGCTCGGCCCTGCCGACCGCGGCATGGTCGCCCTGGCGCTGGAGTACGCCCGGCGGATCGACGACGCCGAGGACGACAAGGGCGCTGGCTACCTCGGTCAGAACCTGTCCGGGATTCTGCGTGCCCTCGGTGGTGCGCCGGCCGAGCGCAAGGCCCTCGGCGTCGAGGAGCAGGTCGCCGGCAAGCTGGCGGCGCTCCGTGGTCGGCGGTCCTCGTGACGACAGCAACCTTGCTCGGCTCGGAGGTGCCACGCCTGGCGACTCCGCCCGCTCGAGAGCTGACGCCGGACACGACCCGCGGCTTCGAGTGCATCGAGTTCGCCGAGGACGTCCTGGGCCTCGAGCTGATGCCATGGCAGAAGTGGGCGCTGCTGCACGGCCTCGAGCTGGCCGAGGATGAGTCCTTCCGCTTCCGCACGCTGCTCGTCCTGACCAGCCGCCAATGCGGGAAGTCGACGCTGCTCCAGGTGCTCGCCCTGTGGCGCATGTACGTCGACGGCGCCCCGCTGGTGCTGGGTACGGCGCAGAACCTCGGGCTGGCCGAGGAGACGTGGACCGGCGCGCTGCAGATGGCCGAGGGCGTCCCGGAGCTGGCCCGGGAGGTCGCTCACGTGTCTCGCACCAACGGGGACAAGTACATGCGGCTCATGTCCGGGGAGCGGTACAAGGTCGCGGCTGCGACCCGCTCCGGTGGCCGTGGGCTGTCCTCGGACCTGGTGCTGCTCGACGAGCTCCGGGAGCACCACAACTGGGAGGCGTGGTCGGCGGTCACGAAGACGACGCTGGCCCGTCCGGCTCCCCAAGTGCTCGGCTTCTCCAACGCCGGCGACAAGTCCTCGGTCGTACTGGCGTCGCTGCGGCAGGAGGCCCTGGCGTCGGCCGCAGACCGGCACACGACGCTCGGCATTTTCGAGTGGTCGGCGCCCGACGACTGCGCCCTCGACGACCGAGCCGCCTGGGCGCAGGCGAACCCCGCCCTCGGGCACCGGATGAGTGAGCAGGCGATCGCCTCGGCGCTCGAGGTGGACCCGGAGGACGTGTTCCGCACTGAGGTGCTGTGCCAGTGGGTGACCACGATCGACGCCGCGATCAGCCCGACCGTGTGGGCGTCCCTGTCCGACCCGGATGCGACGCGGGGCGATGCTCCGGTGTTCGCCCTGGACGTCGCCCCTGACCACTCCAGCGCGTCCCTGGCCGTCGCGTGGCGACGCCCCGACGGCTCCTCCCACGTTGTCCTCGCCGATCATCAGGCGGGCGTGGATTGGGTCGTGCCCCGGTGTGCCGAGATCCTGCGGACGTGGGGCGGCCGACTGCTGGTCGAGCAGACCGGCACCGCCGCTTTCCTGCTGCCGGCTCTCGAACAGGCGCGGGTGACCGTGGAGTCGATCGCCCGCCGGTTCTACGCCGACGCCTGCTCAGCCCTCGACGCCGCAGTCACCGCCCGGCAGGTGCGGCACGGCAACCAGCCCGAACTCAACGCCGTGGACGTGGCCCGCTGGTCGACCTCGAGCGAAACCGGCCACCGTGTGCTCTCCCGCAAAGACTCCCGAGTCTCCCCGCTGGTAGCCGGGACGTTAGCGCTGCACGGCCTGACCTTGCCCGCCCCCAACGCCGGCGGATGGGTGGTGTTCCTGTGACGTGGCCTTTTGCGCTAGCGGCAGTAGTTCGGCGACGCGGGAACATACGTGGGGTCTCCGCATAGTCTGTTACGCATCTCGACCCCCGGGTAAGAGCCGGGGTCGGAGATGTTCTTTTCCGGAGGATTTATGGTGACGGCTATCAGAAGCGCGACAAGAATGGCCCCCACGGCACCACAGAAGACGATCCAGTGGAGTCGCGTACTCCAAGCCATGCCGCCGCGTTGTCCGCCGATCGGCTGGTTGTAGGTTTGGCCCGCCCGCTGATTCTCGTAGTCCACGCTCGGACGGTAGGCCCGCGGCTGCCCAAAGTGCGGATGCCACCCACGAGTCGTCACACCATTGAGGGGTCGGGCCGACCACATGTCGATACGGTGCCTGCTGCGCGCGCCAGGCGAAGGTGGGAAGCCAACTCCCGATTCTGGCAGCAACACCTACCGGCTGACGCGCCCCGTCACCACGTCAGCCGTGAAGGGCCCTTGCAGTCGCAGAGCGGGAACTTGTCCTCTTCCATGAGGGTCGCGTAGTCCGCGACGTTGCGCAGCGTGACGCCCTCCCACCCGTGGTGATTGGCGAAGTAGTCCAACGCATTGAGGAGGGACGCGGCCGACAGTCGGTCGACGTCGTCCTCCGGATCGTCCGCCGTGAGCTGCTGAACCGCTGAGAGCGCATGGCGCAGCCAGTGCTGCGGATAGAGCGGACAGTCCTCGTCGTGCTCCTTGGCAGGCATGGAGGCAACTTATCTGCGGCAACCGACATGGGCGTTACCCTGCGTCGGCGCATCTTCTGGCACATGGGGGCACTGCTTGAAAGACCGGCTGAAGCGGACGACCGAATCCGTCTGGCGGAGGCGCGCCCTGTGGCTACCGGTGGCGGCTATCGGGGTCGCCGCCGCTGTGATCGCTTATTGGAACCGAGCACGGCCCGTCCGGAGCTGGCTCAGGGATGCAGCGGAGGAGGTCTACACCAGTACGGCTTGGGACAGTTTCGGGTCCACGCTGGTGGCCGGCGTACTGAGTGCCCTGGTGGCTGTTCTCACGGTGCACCTAACAGAACGGCGGGGCGAGCGGCGTGCTTTGCGTCAGCAGTCGCGAGATGCGGCCGCGGCCATGACCCGGTCGAGCGCCAAACTGTGGTCGGTGGTCGGGCATGGAGTCGTCAACCGCGAGGCCCAAGGCGCAAGAGATGAGTGGGTCATTGACTACCTTGTCGCGAAGGTCGCCATCCGGGACCTAGTCGTGGTCGAGCAGATGGGCGCCGTTGGGAGATCCCTCGAGTCCTGGCTCGGAAATGGCCTCGAGGCCAGCCGACGATTCCAGGAAGACTCCTATATGGAGCCAGATACGGGTCACATCACCGATCCTGACTACAAGCAATCGGTGAGGGAATCATTCGAGGCTTTTGAGACCCAGCACTCGCAGCTCCTCGACGACCTGGCTAGGCATCGCCAAGGAAAGTCTCCCGTGCAGGCAGGGCGGAAGCGCTTCGAGCCGGTGACTCTTGTCAACAGGGGGACACGCCCCGCTCAGTAGACTCCGCGGAGTCTCAGTAGCCCTTAGCTGCCATCGTCACGTTTTTCCCTGAACCGGGGCACCACTGCCTCGTCATGACGTTGCCTCGAAGGTCGTCCCTGTCGTGCTCCACGAATTCCCAGGGGTCGGTGAACTCGCTGGTCCCAGCCTTTCCGTTGTGCTGGCGCTCGATCACTTGGCTGCAGGAGGGGCAGACGGCTGGGTTCTCCATGACGTGACTCTAGACACGTCAAAGCCCCACCCACGTGGGTGGAAGGCGAAGTTGTTGCACGTCTGTTGCCACACCCGGGGCGATGCTTGCACTGTGACGAAATGCTCGGTGTGTTGCAGGGGTGGGACCGTGGTGCCTACTTCTCGTCAAGCTCTAAGAGTCGGACGTTGGACAGAACTGACCCCCACCGACTACGGATTGGCAGACGGTCGGGTCATCTCGCCTCGACGGTGGCCGTCCACTCGAACCACGTCCTGCCGCGCATTCCCGGCGCCTCGGTGGGGCCGTCCACAGCCAGGGTGGTCCAGTCCGGGGCCACGCCGTTGCATCCCGCTATGAGTCGCAGCTGACCGCGCAGGCCTGCGGTGGCCCGCTCTCGGTTGTTGTACGGCAACGCCGCAGCCGCCCGGTACGTCATGCCTTCCAGGGTGACCGCGGGCGGCCGGCACGGAACCTGTGCGCCCCGGCCGTCACCCCATCGGGGCGGGCTCACCCACCGCCGCAAGACTCGCGAACACGACGACGTTGTCGACGTAGCCCCTAGCGTCCTCGTCGAACACTCCGCCGCACGTGATCAGGCGCAGACCGGCGTCACCGATGTCCCCGTACACCTCTTCGGTCGGGAACTCCTCCTTGGGATGCACCTCGACACGATCGACAAGGAACGTCACCACCCTGCCGTCAGCACGGTCGATCAACACCGTGTCCCCCGGGACCAGCTCACGCAGCCCATAGAAGGCGCCCGGTTCACCCGCCCAGTCAACGTGGCCAGCCAGCACCGCCGGACCCAGCTCACCAGGTGTGGGGCTCCCCGTGTACCAGCCCACCGGGTAGGCGCCTGGCGGAACCTCCATGGACCCGTCCGCTGCAAGGCCCAGCTCCATGACCCCAGAAGCGACTCCCAGTGCCGGTATCTGAATCTCCACGGGGGCACTGGCCGGCAGCTGCCGCGAATCGGCCGGAAGCGCAGGCTCCACGGGGGCCTGCGCGACCACGGCCTGGGAGGCGTCGAGTCGGGCGGAATGACCGGTGTCCGACGGGAAGACGACCAGCGCGGTGACGCCGAGGGCGGCGAAAGCAGCGGAGGCCACCGCCCAGACGCGGGCGGCGCGGGGCCACGGAGGGGACACACCAGCGCGCGTCACCGCATCCGCCCTCCCCCACCACGGGCGGGGGCGGATGCGGTGACGGCCCCGGTGCAACTGTCCTACCGGTCAGGCGTTCGTGCGGGAGCTGCGACGGGCAGCGAACGCAGCGCCGCCGGCCGCGGCCAGGGCCGTCCCGCCCAGAACATAGGAAATGGTGGTGCCGTCGTCGTGCAGGGCGCTACCGTCGCCGGCGGCGACTCCGCCCGTGGGCACCTGGGTGACCTGGTCGTCGGTCGTCCCGCCGCCACCCGTCATGTCGCCATCGTTATCGGCGTCCTCGCTGCCACCCTGGGTCGGCGCGGCGCCACCGCGGGGCAGGTCCTCGCAGGCGATGCCGTCATCGTCGGCGTCCAGGCCCTCCGGGTCACTCGGGTCCGCATCGAAGAAGGCCTGCGCCTCCTCCTGCGTGGCGTAATCCGGACAGTTGTGTTCATCGGCAAGGGCCGTGCCCGAGAAGCCGAAGGACAGGCCGGCGGTGATGAAGATGCCAGCGGCAGCAGTGGTATGACGACGCATAGTTTCTCTCCCGATTGCGGTTGGTTGAGACGCCCGTCACCCTCGCACAGCCTTCAGCGACCTGCAGAGCAGTCGTCAACTACGCCCGCCCTGCGGAACCGCCCTCGACCGCACCTGCCCCCGAGCCAGACGCTGGCCGAGTGCCACCGACACGAAGCGCCCCACCTCCCAAGCGGGGAGGTGGGGCGCTTTCGGTTGTGCGCGGGCCCGCTACTTGTCGCAGCCGATGCCGTCCTTGTCACGGTCGAACTTCTGCTGCCAGCCCGGGTCACCCGGCCGGATGGGGGCGGCTCCAGCGGCGCGCACCGCGTCACAGTTCTGGTAGTACACGCCCCCCGACGGCGGAGGCGGAAGTGCAGGGGCAGGGGCAGGCCTAGGAGCAGGTGCTGGTGCCGGCCGCGGTGCGGGCGGCGGCGCAGGGGCCGCTTGGGGCGCCGGCCGAGGGGCGGGCACCACGACCACCGGGGCATCGTCCTGGGGTGCCGGAGGAGGCGGAGTCTCCCGCTCCGGCACCGCAACCACCACGCCGGCCGGCAGCGGCTCGTTCGGGCAGGCGGACAGCACTGTGGCGATCGCATTCTTCTCCGCCTGCGTCATCCACAGCGGATAGGTGGCCTTCACCGCAACCTGCCGGGCCACGTACGCGCACCGATAGGACCGGTTCGGCGGCAGCCACGTCGCCGCGTCGCCGTCGCCCTTCTGCATGTTCAGCGGCCCATCCACGGCCAGCAGGTTCAGAGGGTCGTTGGCGAACTGCCGGCGCTGCCCGTCGCTCATCTGCTGGGCGCCCTTCTGCCAGGCGTCCGACAGCGCGACGACGTGGTCAATCTGCACGTCAGAGCTCGTGTCCTGCCCACGCTGGAAGGCGATCGTGCGCCCCGAGTACGGGTCGGCCAGGGTGCCGGTGAGGACCACGCAGTTGCGCGTCCCCGGCTTGAACGTCTCCCCGGTCAGGTCTCGCTCGAGGATGTCGTTGCGGGTGTCGCAGCCGTTGCCGTCGGTGTCCAGCCAGCCGGAGCCGAACAGGTCACGGTCATAGCCGGTGCGCGGCGCACGGCCCTTCACCTCGATGGCGGCCAGGGCGGCCAGCGCTGTCGTGGGCGCGGCCCCACCGACGGCGGCGCCTGCGTCCGCATCCGACAGCTGGCCGGGTTCACCCGCACCCTCGGGAACCGGGGACTCGTCGGCGGCGGCAAGGGACTCCTCGGCCGCCCGGATGGCCGCCTCTTCGGCTTCCTCCGCTTCCCGCTCCCGCTGCTCCGCACGCCGCGCCTCAGCCTCTGCGGCCTCTGCCTCCGCTTCGGCCTGCGACTCCGACGACGCCGTGCTCGTGTCGGTGGGCGGGGCCGTGGCCGTGCCCACGACCAGCAGCAGTGCGGCGACGCCTGCGACGCCACCAGCCACCTTCCGGCTGGCGATGCCCGGCAGCCGGCCACGGACGGCGGCGACCAGGGCCACCAGCAGACCGACCAAACCCAGCATGATCAGGCCGCCGGGCAAGCCACTCGAGGCGAATCCGATCACGATGAACAGCAAGGCGATCCCTGCGGCCACCCAACCCACGCTGCGCCAAACCTGCGCGCTACTACCGCCGGCCATCCGAGCCCCGTCCCATAAGTGGAACTGGAACGTAGCGGTTGCCGACCCCCTACCGACAGGGGAGAACAGCAGCTACGTCGGTGGGTGCCCGTGCGACCCGTGGACCCGGGCGCACGCCCGCCGGATCGCGGACTGGCGCAGGACACGCCGGTACGCCGAGACGACTCGGGTGGCCTGACCGGGTAGTGAGACGGTCAGGCGGAGGGTGCAGTGACTGGCCTCAGGCGGCCTGGGCGGTGATCTCAATCGTGGGGGCGCCGTGGTCCGTCTGATTGGTGACCAGCTTGAGGGGGGAGGCACCGCTTCCCGCGAGGGAAGCAATGTGCGTCATCGCATCCTCGTAGGCGCGCTGGCGGGCGAGAACATCGGGACGGCGTTCGTCGTCCCGACCGTGGCGTCGAGCGTCGACCTCGTCGTGCACGTGGGCACCGACCCGGCCGGCTCCCGGCGAGTGCGGGAGATCGTGGCGCTGCCCGGGCGGGCCGAGAGCGGCGTCATCGAGACCGCCGACGTCTTCACCACCCGGGACGGGCGGCTGGTGCGGGCCGACGGCTACCCGCCGCACGCCGACCGGTTCGCCGCCCGCGGCTTCGACCTCGCCGGGTTGCTGGCATGACGGGGCAGTCGAGATGACACAGTCCGGTGCCCTGATCGGTCTGCTGTTCGGCCTCGGCCTGCTGCTGATCTGGCGCAGCGGATCGCGGGCGCCCCAGCGGTCGGCGACGGTGAAGCGACCGGGCCGCACGCAGCAGTTGCTGGGTGCGGCGGGGCTGACCGGGATCAACGCGGCTCAGCTGCTTGCCCTGCAGATCGGCCTCGGGCTGGTCGTGCTCATCGTCGTCCTGCTGACCACCGGCACGGTGACGGTGAGCCTCGCGTTCGGGCTGTTCGGGTTCGCGCTGCCGTACACGCAGGTGCGCCGGCTGGCCGCCAAGCGCCGGGCCGATTTGCGCGAGGTGTGGCCGGAGGTGGTGGACAACCTCTCCTCGGCGGTGCGGGCCGGGATGTCACTGCCGGAGGCCCTGTCGGCACTTAGCACCCGGGGGCCGGAGGTGCTGCGCCCGCCGTTCGCCCGGTTCGCCGCGGACTACCGCTCCACCGGTCGGTTCGGTGCCGGGCTCGACCGGCTCAAGGACGACCTGGCCGATCCGGTGGGCGACCGGATCGTTGAGACGCTCCGGGTGGCGCGCGAGGTGGGCGGCACCGATCTGGGCCGGGTGCTGCGCACGCTGGCCACCTTCCTGCGCGAGGACGCCCGGGCCCGCGCCGAGCTGGAGACCCGGCAGGGGTGGGTGGTGTCGGCCGCGCGGCTGGCCGTCGCCGCACCGTGGGTGGTGCTCCTGCTGCTGGCCACGCAGTCGACGACGCTGTCTGCCTACGACACCCCTCTGGGCACGGTGATCCTGGTCGGCGGAGGCGCGGTCTGTCTGGTCGCCTACCGGCTGATGCTGCACATCGGGCGGCTGCCCCAGGACGTGCGGGTGCTCCAGTGAGCCCGGCGCTGACGGGCATGCTGCTCGGTTTCGTCGCGGCGTCCGGGCTGATCCTGGCAGTGCGGTACGCGCCGCCCTTCCGTGCGGTGCGGCTGGTCGACCGGCTCGCGCCCTACGTGCACGACACCCCGCCGCCGTCCCGGCTCCTCGGCACCGCGACCGAGCCGGGGCTGCTGGTCGCTGTCCGGCGGGTGTTCGGCCCCGCGATCGGGGACGGCGCCCGGCTGGTCGACCGGTTCCTGGGCGGGCGGGCCGCGGTGCGCCGCCGGCTGGACGCGCTCGGCGGGGAGATGACGGTCGAGGACTTCCGCGTCGAGCAGGTGGTGTGGGGTGGTCTCGGTCTGCTCGGTGGCGTGGCCGTCACCGCGGTCGGGTCGGCCGCGGCGGGAAGCCTCAACGTGCTGTCGGCCGCGCTGCTGCTGGTGGCTGGGCTGGTCGGGGGGGTCCTGGGCCGCGACTGGTGGCTCACCCAGCAAGTGAACCGGCGCGAGGAACTGCTGCTCGCGGAGTTCCCGGTGGTCGCCGAGCTGCTGGCCCTGGCCGTGACGGCGGGGGAGAGCCCGACCGCCGCCATCGCGCGGGTCACCCGGCTGTCCGGCGGGGAGCTGGCCCGAGAGCTCGGCAACGCGCTGGGCCGGGCGCGGGCCGGGGTGCCGTTGACCGAGGCGCTGCAGCAGGGGGCCGACCGGACGTCCCTGGACGCGCTGGCCCGCTTCATCGACGGCCTGCTCGTGGCCATCGAGCGCGGGACGCCGCTGGCCGAGGTGCTGCGCGCGCAGGCCGCCGACGTGCGGGAGGCCGGAAAGCGCCGGCTGCTCGAGGCCGGCGGCCGCAAGGAGATCGCCATGATGGTGCCGGTCGTCTTCCTCGTCCTGCCGGTCACCGTCCTCTTCGCCCTGTACCCGGGGCTGATCAGCATCGTCTCGCTGGCGCAGTGAGCCGGCGGACCTGGAGAAAGGACGCGCCATGCGCCCGTTCGCACACCTGACGGCGGCCCTGGCCGCGCTGGCGGCCCGGCTGGAGGCCGACGATCCCGAGCGGGGCGACGTCCCCGGCTGGGTCATGATCACGGTGATGACGGCGGCGCTGGTGCTGGCCATCCTCATCCCGTTCAGGGCAGCGATCGTGGACGCGGTGAGCAACGCGCTCACCTCCGTCACGAGCGGTGGCTGAGCAGTTCCGGCCTGACGACGACGGCGAGCGGGGGAGCGCCGTCGTCGATTTCGTGCTCGTCTCGCTGCTGATCGTGGCGCTGCTGCTGGCGGTGCTCCAGGTGGCCGTCTACGCGCACGTGCGCAACGTGGTGACGGCGAGCGCGCAGGAGGGCGCCCGGTTCGCGGCCAACGCCGACGTCGACTCGGCGCTGGGTGCGGCGCGGACGGTGGAGGTGGTCGCGCGGGCGACCACCCGGCGCACCGCCGAGGGGCTGGCGTGCACCTCGGCGGAGGAGACCGACCCGAGCGGGCTGACGCTGGTGGTCGTGCGCTGCTCGGGGTCAGTGCCGTCGTTGATCTCCGCACTGGGCAACCTGCTGCCGCTGGAGGTCACCGGGCGTGCGGTGAAGGAGGGCGCGTGAGGTGGCTGTGCGCCCGGCTCGGGCAGGTCGAGGGCGAACGCGGGTCGGCGCTGGTGGAGTTCGTGTTCGTCGCGCTGGTGGTGTTCGTGCCGCTGGTCTACATCGTGGCGGGGTTCTCGGCGGTGCAGCGCGGGGTGTTCGCGGCGACGACGGCCGCGCGGGAGGCGGGCCGGGCCCTGGGCACGGCGGATGACCCGGCGACGGGTCAGGAGCAGGCGCTGCGGGCCGCGCAGCTGGCGGTGGAGGACCAGTCGGTGGAGGCGACCGACGTGCAGGTGGCGTACGCGCCGGGCGGCTCGGACTGCGGCGCGGCCGGCACCTACACGCCGACGCTGACGCCGGGGGAGGAGTTCTCCGTGTGCGTCACGGTGACCGTGCGGATCCCGCTGCTGCCGGAGTTCGTGGAGGCCAACACCGCGACCGGACAGTTCGTCGTCGAGCGCGACCGCTACGTCGACGGCTGATGCCCCTGACGGGCCGGCGATCCCGGCGTCCTCCCGTAGGCCGTCCGGCGTCTCGCTCAGGCGTGCGCCCTCGGGGTGCGGTACTGGCCGGCCCACACGACGCCCGTCCACAGCTCGAACAGCCCCGGCCGGGTCGGCGAGGGGTAGAAGCCGGGGCCTTCGACCCCCGGCTCGGGTGCCGATAGCACCTGGCCCGAGGAGTCGAGCACCCAGACGCCCGCGTAGTTCCACGGCAACCGCTGTCCCATCCCCGGTCGCCGGCGACCGTCCCCGAGGGTGAAGCCGCCGAACATGAGCACGAGCGTCGCGTAGCCCTGTTCCAGCTCGGCTAGGTGAAGCGGTCCGATCTGCCTCCAGCGCTGCAGCACCAGGACGAAGCCGCAGAGCCCGGTGATCAGCACGACCACGCTGAGCCCTCCCTGGGACAGCTCCGACCGTCCGGCCATGGCGACGACGGCGAGCCCGACCACCACGATGACGACCAGCTCGCCGAGAAAGACGCGGACCGCGGCTTGCGCCGACCGGCCCGGGCGCAGTGCCGGTGCCCGGGCCGGGATCAGCGGTAGGAGACCGGACCGCCGGGCTGAGTCGAAGCCGGGTACCTCACGCGGACGTGGTTCGCCCACGCGAGGTACCCGACCGTTCCTGATCAATCGCTCCAGATGCCCTTGTCGACGAGCGCGACCGCACTGTCGATGACCCCGTCGGAGGTGTCGCTCACGGCGATCCGGACGGTGACGGGTACGCCGGGCGTGACCGGCCGGGAGCAGGTCAGCGGGACGGTGAGGCCGTCCATGCTGGTCGAGTAGCCAGAGACCCCGGCGGCGTTGTCCACGAAGTACTGGGAGTTGGTCTGCGCGTTGACCCCGTTGACCGCGACCGGGTCCGAGCTGCCCGGGACGTAGCCGCAGTTGACCCCGTCGACGAACACCGCCATGACGTCGTTGAACCGGCTGCCGACGTACTCCGGGTACTCCTCGCTGGCGAACACGTACTTCACGTGCAAGGTCGAGCCCGAGGGGACGACGGTGACCTCGTAGGCCGCTGAGTCGTAGGTGAGATGCCCGGCCAGGGCCGACAGTGTCGGGTCGCCCGGCGCGCCGAGGTCGGTGCTCGCCTCTTGCACCGGTTCTCCCGTCGCCTCGTCCACCAGCCCCGTGCTGAGCACCCAGGTCTTCTGACCGGGCGCGAAGCCGTCCACGTGGCCCCACTGCCACGGGTGGCCCGTGGTGACGTCATCGACCAGGTCCACGCCGTCCCCGATGACGTCCTCGCCTGGCTCGACGGGCGGGGGCGGAGGGGCGCTGCCGCACCCGCTCGGGAGGTCCCAGCTGCCGTACGAGTGCGAGCCCTGGAGCGCGTCGATGGTGACGTTCCGGCTGATGTCCCAGTTCCCGAGCCACGCCTTGGCGGTCAGGCGTAGCCCGAACGTGGCCTTCGCCTCGGCCGACAGGCAGGTGTTGAACCGCGAGTCATGCCTCGTGAAGGTCGGCCCGAAGCCGGCCTCGAGTGGGTTGATGTGTCCGCCCACACCCGCGATGACCCCCGCCGACGTGGTTCCGGCTCCGGGCCCCACGATCACCTCACCACCCACGGTTGCGCCGATCGAGCCGTTCAGCGAGATCGTGGGTGTGTGCGGGGTGGCCTTCAGGATGGGGCTGCCCGAGAACGACGCCTTGCCGTCGAGGCTCAACGAGCCGGACAGCTGCACCCCGGCCTTGACCGTCATGCCGACATCCTCGACATCGGTCGCGCCCTGGACGCTGAATCCGACCGTCGGCTCGAAGTAGAAGGAGAGCGGGATGGGTGTCGCGGTCAGCTGGAGCCTGGTCGGCTCGAGATCCAGCCCGCAGTCCCAGCTGCCCGTCGTCTCGATGTCTGCGGTGCCGGTCACGGTGGCGGTGAGGGCCATGTCGAGCGAGGCCCCGGTCGGTACGTCGACGAACAGCAGTTCCTTCTTGCTAATCGTGGCCTTGAACCGGCCACTGAGGCTGATCTGTGGCTTGAACTCGATGCTGCGGCCTGCGCCATCGCTGCAGCCGAAGCCCGCCGCGCTGGGAGCGAGGGTGCCCGGGGGCGCCTGTGACGGCTCGTCGGGGGAGCGCGTCGTGTCCTCCGGCGGCAAGGGGGTGCGCTGAGACCGGTCGGGGACGTGGTCGTTCCCGGGGGCGACATCGGGGCCGCCGGCCGGTCCGATCGCGGTGGCGGCGGTGGAGATCTCCGGGATGGACACGGAGTAGTAGTCGAAGGCGTCGCTGATGCCTCCGGGGGAGAGCGTGACCGAGCGCCCATCGGCGGACAGTCCCGTCACCACACCCAGGAATCCCCCCGGCAGTTGCGCGGACTGCGGCAGGACGACGGCGGATCCGAGCACCCGGGGTGGCACCGCGGGTCCCAGAGCCACCTGGACGCCGGAGCCGGTCCCGCCGGCGGCGACGACGTCGCCGGGGCCGACCACCAGGGTGGTCGGCGGTGCGATGTAGGCAGCGTCCGTCGAGCCCGGAGGGGAGGCCGTGCCCGCTGTCATGGTGACAGGGCCCACCCACTTCTTGCCGACCTTGGTGAATACCGCGAAGGAGTACGTCCTTCCAGGCTTCAGGCGGTCGTCGCGTGCGGTCGACCCCTTCACCCGGACAGGGACGCCGGCAGTCCGGCGGGCCGCTGGCACGTCACCGTTCGTCCGCCGGACCACGACCTTGGCGCCGCGCGGCGTGGTCCAGCGCATTCCAATGCTGGTCGTCTTGACGTGGGTCGCCTGCAGCCCGCGTGCGCCCACGGAGGCCCGGTAGCGGGCAGTCACTGTCGCGGCCTTCCCCGCGCGCACCTGTACCCGCTGGGCCGACTTGACAGGCTGGTACAGGCGACCCTTGTACGTGATGGCGGGAGCCTGGAGGTGGTAGGTGCCCGCAGGAACCGTCAGCGAGACCTTCCTGACCGTGCCTGTGGACCGCTTGGCCACGGTGTGGCGGGTCTTGCCTTTCAGCACGACGCTGACAGGGACGCCCTTCGGCGTGACGATCGTGACCTGCACCTTCCCCCTGGGCGCCGCTGATGCCGGCGTAGGTGCCGCGACGAAGCTGAGGGTCACCAGAAGTGCAGCCAGCAAGGTCAGCGCGCGTTTCGTCGCCGTCATCTCGTCCCCCGTGGTTTCCGCGCGCCGCTCGACAGTCGGGCGGCCGTGCTCAGGCGAGCGGACGCTACGGCGAGACAGGGGTGCCTGGCGGCCACGCCACGCAGCCGCGTAGTAGCGCAGCGTCGCGTGATGCAGAAGTGCACTGACCGCCGCCGTGGCGTGTCTCTTCAGCGGCGTGCGCGACTGCTGGTTGCCGTGCTCGTTCGTCGTGACCGCGCGACGGATCTGGTGGACGACCGGACCGTGGAGACGCTGCGGGTGGCGCGCGAGGCGGGGGCACGGATCTGGGTTCCTGCTGGCCACCCAGCCGGCGTCGCTGTCCGCCTCCGACACCGCATGGGCACGGTGATCCTGGTCGGTGGCGGTGCGGTCTGCTTCGTCGCGTACCGGCTGATGCTGCACATCGGGACGCTGCCCCATGACGGCGGGCTGCGGCATCGCTCGCGTTCGGCTGACCGGTTCACCCGCCGGCATGCCCGGTTGTCGCCAGCGCCAGGCGGCGCGCATCTTCTGGCTGCAGCGGTCGTTGACCTGCCCACGGAGTGCTTCCGGAGTCGAGGAGTGCCCGTGCGCAGGGTCCGGTCCTGGTTGGTGGCGGCCACGGCAGCCGTTCTGGCGGCCCGGCGGTCAGCGCTGTGCGAAGCGGTGGAGGAAGGCGGCCATCATCCCGCGGGTCACCTCACCCCGGGGATCGAAACGGCCGGTCGAGGAGGTGATGCCCTGCGCCGCCAACCAGGCGATCGACCCGCAGAACGGGGACGTCGCGGGCACGTCGGAGAAGGCGGCACGCCTGCACGGCGGGGGCGCCGACCCGTGGTGCTCCAGGTGGTACAGGAAGGCCGCCATCGCCTCGCGGGTGATGGTGGCGAGGGGGAGGAACCGGCCGTCCGCGGTGCCGCGGGTGATGCCCTCGGCGGCCAGCCAGGTGATGGAGCCGCAGTACGGCGAGCTGCGCGGCACGTCGGGGAACGCAGCCCGCGTGCACCGGGGCACGCCCGACCCGTTGGCCAGCTTGGACATGAAGACCGCCATGGCCTGCCGGATCACGGGGGCACGGGGGCGGAACCTGCCGTCCGCGCCGCCCTGGGCGATGCCCTCGGCCGCCAGCCACGCGATGTCCCCGGCGAACGGGGCTTCCGCGGGTACGTCGACGAAGCCGGGGTGGTGCGGCTGCCGGACGGGGAGCGCCGCCTCCAGGCGTTCCGCAGCCTGCACCGCCAGGGGCGCATCCACCAGACCGTGCCCGAAGACGTCGTCGCGGCCCGCGGTCCCGAGGTCGGTCACCGAGGCGGCCATCGCCTGCTCGACCTGGTCCGGTGTCAGGCCGGGTGCGGCCGCTTCCAGCAGCGCTGCCACGCCGGCGACGTGCGGTGAGGCCATGGAGGTGCCGCTGAGGAATCCCTGGGCCCCGTCGATGGTCGACGAGAGGATCCCGACACCGGGAGCGGACAGGTCGACATAGCTGCCGAAGTTGGAGAACGCGGCCTTCGCCCGGTGCTGGTCCACGGCGGACACGGCCACCACGCCGGGATCGGCGGCCGGGTAGAAGGGGATGGACAGGTCGTCGTTGCCGACGGCCGCGATGACGGTCACGCCCCGGGAGCGGGCGTAGGCGATGGCACTGGTCTGGGCCGCCGCGGCCCAGGGGGAGCCGTAGGACATGTTGATGACGTCGGCGCCGTTGTCGGTCGCCCAGACGATGCCCGCGGCGGCCGAGTCGGTCGTGCCGGAGCCGGTGTCGTCGAGGACCTTCACCGGCAGGATCCTCGCCCCGGCGGCGACGCCCTCGATCGCACCGCCGACGGTCGCCGCCACGGTGCCGGCCACGTGCGTCCCGTGACCGTCCCGATCGGTCCAGTCGGTCGGATCGCCGGTGGTGAAGTTCTGCCCCGGGAGGAGCGCACCGGAGAGCTCGGGGTGGTCGGCGACCCCGGTGTCGAGGACGGCGACGACGACCTGGGAGAGGTCGCCGTCCACCGCGGCTCGTCCGGCGTCGCTGCGGATCAGTTCGTTGCCGTACTGGTAGGCCGATCCCGCGACCGCATGGACCGGCCGGGACAGCCCGGCGCCGTCCACCGATGGCTGGTCCTCGAGCAGCGCGGCCGCCTCCCGTCCCGCGGCCGCGGAGCCCGCCTCGAGGACGACGATCTCGGGGCCGCTCGGGGTCTCGACGAACGCCTCGATCCGCACGCCGGCGCCGGAGGTCAGCGACGTCAGCGAGGCCTCTTCCGCGGCGGAGAGCTCGGCGGCGAGGGCGCCCGGCAGGTCGAGGGGGGCCGGTGCCGGGTCCGCCTGGGCCGGCGCGAGGCCGGCCAGCGGCAGGAGCACGGCGGTGAGGACCGCGACAGGGCGGCACAGGCGGCCGGTGGTCCGGGCACCCCGCCGCGCTGCCGAGCTCGCATGCCGTCCGGTCCTCTGGCGTGTCATGCCCGCTCTCCCGTCCGCCCAGGCGACCCGTCAGCAGGTGCGCCAGGTTCTTCTTCGGCACGTCACCGCGGAACTGGACCCGTCGCAGGCAGTCGGCGGGTCGCTCGCCGTGGGATGGGGCGGGACAGCACGGAACGGGCGCCCTGCCGAGGCCGGCCGGACGTCTGGCCTCCGACTCGCCGGGCGCACCTCCGCGGCGTCCTGCTCGTTGACCTGCCGACGACGCGCGACGGAGCGCGTCGGGGACGTCGAGGAGTGCCCGTGCGCGGAGTCCGGTCCTGGGTGGTCGCGGCCACGGCCGCCGTTCTGGTGGTGGGCACGCTGGGCACGGCGTCGGCCACGCCCCCGCCGAAGCCGTCGGCCACCGGTGAGTTCGCGCCGCTGGACCGTCCCGGTCCGGCGCTCAGCGTTCCGAAGGCACAGCTCGACGCCGCACTGACGTGCAACGGCCCGCTGAAGCACCTCCGGCGGGACCCCGTCCTCCTGGTCCCCGGCACCACCGTGACGCCCGAGCCGAACTTCTCCTGGAACTACCAGCGGGCCTTCACCGCCATGGGCATCCGCTGGTGCGCGATCACGCTCCCGTTCGACGCCACCGGCGACATCCAGGTCGCCGGCGAGTACGTCGTCTCTGCGCTCCGCACCATGAGCCGGACGTCGGGTCGCGAGGTCGACGTCGTCGGGTGGAGCCAGGGCGGCATGGTGCCCCGTTGGGCGCTGCGCTTCTGGCCCGACACCCGGAAGGTCGTCGACGACCTGATCGGGCTGAGCCCGTCCAACCACGGGACCGTGCTCTCCGACGTCACGTGCGGGGACTGCAATCCGGCCTTCCACCAGCAGGCGTCCCAGTCGCAGTTCCTCCGCGCCCTCAACAGCGGCGCCGAGACTGTCCGCGGCATCGACTACACCGTGGCCTACACCCGCCTCGACGAGGTCGTCGTCCCCAACGTCGGTCCGGCGCCCAGCTCGGCGCTGCGCACGGGACAGGGACGCATCGCCAACATCGCGCTGCAGGACGTGTGCCCCACCAATGCCGCCGACCACTTCGCCATCGGCAGCTTCGACGCCGTCGGCTTCGCGATCGTCGCCGACGCGCTCGGCCACCCCGGTCCCGCGGTCCGTGCCCGGATCCCGCTCACCACCTGCGTGCAGCCGTTCCAGCCGGGGGTGGACCCGGCGACGTTCCTCACCGACTTCGCCGGCCTGGTCACCTACGCCGGCAACTCCGAGGGCAACGCTCCCGACGTCGCCGAGGAGCCCCCGCTGCGGCCCTACGTCTTCGCGCGCCGCTGACCGCGCGGGGCCTCAGTCGCGGTCGGGCGGGTCGAAGGTGACGTGCACGGTCTCGAAGCCCTTCAGGCGCTCGGCCTTCGCCTTGCCGGTGTAGCTGCGGCGGTCGCCCGGGGTGAGGTCGACGTCGTCGGTGAAGGGGGTGAGCAGCGCGCGGGGGTAGAGCCGGTCGACCCGCACCACGTTGATCTCCACGCACAGCACGCCGAACACCGCGGCCAGGTAGAGGAAGGCGAGCAGTCCGAGCACCAGGGCGAACACTCCGGTGACGGCGCTGGCACTCTCCATCACCCGGCTGACGAAGGTGACGCCGAAGGTCTGCAGCAGCTGCCAGAGGACGGCGGCGAGCAGCGCCCCGGGCAGCACGTCGCGCACGGTCAGCCGCCGGGTGGTGGCGAGCCGGAACGCGAACACGAAGATCGCGGCGTTGATCAGGACGGAGGCGACCAGGACCAGGGTCCGCGTGGCGCCGCCGAAGGAGCCGGCCATGCCTGCGCCGATCGTGGACAGCGCCGTCGTCCCCACCACCGTCAGCCCGGCGGTGGCCAGCAGCAGCAGGCTGCGGCCCCGGGCCAGGATCGGGTTGGGCCGGTTGTTGCGCGGCACCGTCCAGGCGGTGTTCATCGCGTGCTGCACCGCCTGGGCAACGCCGAGCGCGCCGTACAGGGCGCCGAGGATGCCGATCACCACCCCCCAGGTGCCCCCGCTGAGCCCCTGCGGTTCGCCCAGCTGCTCACCCACCACCGGCAACTGGCTGAGCGCGGAGTCGATCAGCCGCTCCTGCAGCTCCGGGTTCCCGTCCAGCACGGTGCCGAGGATCGTCGAGGAGAGCAGCAGCAGGGGGAACAGCGAGACGAACGCGTAGTAGGTGATCAGCGCCGACAGGAACGGGCCGGTGTCGTCGACGTACTTGTAGACGACGGCGATGGGGAAGCCGGCGGCCGGATGACGGCGCTGCAGACGGTCGAGCCGGTCCACGAGAGCCACGGATCCAGTCGATCACGTCCCGCGTGCCCGCGCTCCCGGGCCACTCCGGCGCTCGGCCAGGCCGCGGCGGCGGGAGCGCCCAGCCGAGCAGCGGACGCCGGATCGCGGGAGGTCACCGCTCGCAGCCGACTCCGTCGCCATCACGGTCCAGCTTCGTGGAGTAGCCGGGCTGGCCTCGACGGATCGGAGCCGCCCCTGCAGCGCGGACCGCGTCGCAGTTGGCGTAGTACGTGGCCGGCGCGGGCCGGGGAGCGGCCTTCGGGGCAGGCCGCGGGGCGGGCTTCGGTGCCCGTGCGCTCGGGGTGACCGCGGAGCTGCGGGCCGACGGGGTACCGACGCCCTTGGCGTTCCGGGCCGAGATGGTCAGGGTGTGCGGAACGCCGTTGGTCAGGCCGGTCACCGTCGCCCGCCGGGCCGACGCGCTGGCGTTGACGGTTCGCACCAGGGTCTTGCCGCGGTAGGCGCGGATCACGTATCCGGTGATCGGCGCCCCGCCGTCGCTGGCCGGCGCGGCCCACCGCACGACGGCCGCACGGTTGCCCGTGGTCGGCTTGCCGAGTCGTGGGGACCCCGGTGCCCCGACCGGCGTGACCTCGGCGCTGCGCGCCGACGGGGTCCCGGTTCCGACAGCGCTGCGCGCGGAGACGTTGAGGGTGTACGTGACGCCGTTCGTTAGACCCGTCACGGTCAGGCGCCGGGCCGATGCCTTCGCGGCGGTCGCCTTGACCAGCGTGCTGCCGCGGTAGACGCGGACGACGTACCCGCTGATCGCGGAACCGCCGTCCTCGCTCGGCGCCGCCCAGTACGCGACCGCCGAACGGTTCCCGGGCCTCGGCACGCCGATCCTCGGCGCACCGGGCGTGGCCACGGTCGCCTGGACCACGACAGCGCTGCCGGGATCGCCCCCGGGCGAGGCGCCGGGCATCCCGTGCGCGGGAGCCTGGACGAGACCTCCGGCCAGCACGAAGGTGGCAATGAGGCCGGCGCGGAACCGTCGAGAGGACATGGGCCGATCCTGGAGAGGACGGACGGTGTCGTCGCGCACGTGACTCGCCGACACGAGCGTTTCGATACTCGCGAGTCCCAGGGATCACTCCCGACCGACGGCGTCACTCGCTTCGCTCGGGCGAGCGGCGCCGACGACCGGCCGGTGCCGCGGGCACGTCCGGACGGCGACCAGCACGGTCGCCCTCCGGACGTGTCGATCACCTGCTCATCGGCTCCAGCGGTAGTCGGCGGCCTGGTACTTCTTGCCGTAGGCACGCCACATCCGCCGGGCGTCCGCGAGCTGCGCCCGGTTGCACCCGCGCACGTAGCCGAAGTACCGCTTGTCCTTGGTCAGGTAGTACGACATGCAGTCCGCCTGGCCCTCGACGCCGGTGCCGGGATACAGCCGCTCCGCTGCCGCCACCTCGGCATCGCGACGGCCGTCCACGAAGGTCCGGTACTGGAGGATGTGGGCGCACTCGTGCAGGGCCACGCTGCGCAGTTGCGCGGCCGACATGCCGGACCGGAGCTCGATGGACGTGGTGAGCCGGCCCGACGTGTCGTCGCCGGTCCAACGCCAGACGGCCAGACCGACCGTTCCGTACGGGCCGCGGCCGGCCACCGTGGGTGTGTCGATGTAGATCGGCGTCTTGGGGCAGTAGGCGGCGATGAACTTCCGCGCCCGGATGAGGTACGCCCGATGCCTGACGGCGTCGGTCTGGTGCACGGTGAACGGATAGCCGACGTATGTGGAGGTCCATGCGGTCGGGCGGTTGACGACCCGGTAGGTGCCCATGCCGCCCTTGGCCGGCATGGGCAGCTTCACCGTCGCCCGGTCGCCGGTGCGCGGTGCCGTCACCGACGCGACGTTCAGCCAGCGGGACCCCGACTTCCGCTGCAGGTCGACCCGCTGGCCGTTCGCGAGGCCGACCTCGACGGGGACCACGCGCTTGCCCGTCGTCAGGGTGAACTCGGGGACCTCGTCCGTGATGTAGGCCGAGCCCGCGTCCCCGACGAACGTGAGGGTCGTCTGGGCCTCGAGCAGGGGTGCCGACGGCGACACGCGGCTCAGCGCGCGGAAGGTGTACCGGCCGGGCTTGCTGGCCAGCTGCGGCGGCGCGACGTAGACGCACCACTGGCCCCGGAGCGTGGCCGTGGGGAAGGAGTGGACGTCCGCCCACGACCCGTTCGTCTGGACCTGGACGACCAGGGTCTGGCCCGGCTGGAAGCCGGTGCCCGTGGGGCAGATCCCGACGGTCGACCATGGCTTGAACGACGTGCTGCCGTACGTGTTCCATCTGATGCCGTCGGTCGGCGGTGCGGCGAGGGCGGCGGACCCTCCGGCCGCGACCATGGTGGCGGAGAGCAGCACGGCTGCGGCTGCCTTGCGGATACTGCGCACGGGATCCTGCTTCCGGTCGTCGTCCCTGACGTCGCGGTCATCGGGTGACCGGGCCCCCGACCTGAGCGGACCGGCGGGGGCCACCCCGGACGGGTGAGAAACGCGAGCGCTCCGGCGACGTACGGGTGGTCTCCACGGGCGGTGAGCGCACGACGTTCCCGCGGGAAGGTCAGGTGAGGACGACGAGTCGCTGCGTCGCCCGGGTCATCGCGACGTAGCGGTCCACCGCGCCCTCGACGCCCGCGCCGAACGACTCCGGGTCCACGAGCACCACGAGGTCGAACTCCAGCCCCTTGGCCAGCACCGGCGTCAGCGACCGCACCCGCTCGGTCGGCTCGACGGTCGGGTCCCCGATCACGCAAGTGATGCCCTCGGCGTGCTCGGCCAGCCAGGCGTCCAGCACGGCGTCCCGGTCGGACACCGACCCGTGCAGCACCGGCACACCGCTGCGGCGGATCGACGTCGGCACGTTCGCGTCCGGGAGCACAGCCCGGATCACCGGCTCGGCCTCGGCCATGACCTCCGCCGGCGTCCGGTAGTTGACGGCCAGCGACGCCAGCCGCACGGAGCCCAGCCCGACCCGCGCGAGCCGCTCCTCCCACGACTCCGGGAACCCACGCCGCGCCTGCGCCCGGTCCCCGACGATCGTGAAGCTCCCCGAGGGGCAGCGGAGCAGCAGCATCTGCCACTCCGCGTCCGTCAGCTCCTGTGCCTCGTCCACCACGACGTGCGCGAACGGCCCGGCCAGCGGGTCGCGCTCCGCGGGAGGCAGCGCAGCCTCGTCGACCAGGGCGTCCCGCAGATCCCCGTGCCGCAGCGACGTCATCAGCAGCAGCTCGGAGTCGTCGGCCGCGATCAGCTCGTCGATCACCCCGGCCATCCGTTCCCGCTCGCGCGCCGTCAGGGCGTCCTGCCGGCGTGCGCGCCGCGCCGCCTCCGGATCGCACAGCCGCTGCCGCGCCGCGTCCAGCCAGGGCAGGTCCGACAGCGTCCACGCCGAGGCGTCCGCGCGTTGCAGCGCCCGCACCTCGTCCCCGGACAGCCACGGCGCGCACCGGCGGAGGTAGGCCGGCACCGACCACAGGTCACCGACGAGGTCGGTGGCCTCGACCAGCGGCCAGGCCCGGTCGAAGGACGCCCGCAGCTCGCGGTCCTGCTGCAGGAACGTCCGCAGCTCGGCGGGGGAGACCTCCTCCTCGTCGGCCTGGTCGATCAGCATCGCGAGCAGCTCCTCCCAGACCCGCTCGCGCGCCTGGTTGTGCGGGGTGCCCGGGTCCGGCGTCTCGAACGCCTCGGCCCACTGGCCGGCGGTCAGCCGGAGCTCCGACCACGGCGTCTCGACGGTCAGCCCGCGGGCGGGCGGCTCCTCGTAGAACCGGACGGCCGCCTCGATCGCCTCCACCAGCCGCGCCGACGCCTTCAGCCGAGCCACCCCGGGATCGATCTCGACACCTGCGGTCGCCCCCTCCGGTACCAGGTCGCGCAGCGTCGCCGTCCGCACGCCCTCCTCGCCGAGGCTGGGCAGCACGTCCGAGACGTAGGCCAGGTAGGGCTCGTGCGGACCGACGAACAGCACGCCGCCCCGGTCGTGCCCGACCCGCGGATCGGCGTAGAGCAGGTAGGCGGTGCGGTGCAGGGCGACGACGGTCTTCCCCGTCCCCGGCCCGCCGTCCACGACGAGCGCACCCGGGGAGCCGGCGCGGATGATTGCGTCCTGGTCGGCCTGGATGGTGCCCAGCACGTCGCGCATCCGGGCCGATCGGTCGCCGCCGAGGCTGGCGAGGAAGGCGGACTGGTCGTCCAGCGCGGCGTGCCCCTCGAGCCCGTCGGGAGTGAACACCTCGTCCCAGTAGTCGGTGATCCGGCCACGGGTCCATCGGTACCGGCGGCGGCTGACCAGCCCCATCGGGTGCGCGTGCGTCGCGGCGAAGAACGGCTCGGCGGCGGGGGAGCGCCAGTCGACCAGCAACCGGGCGCCGGTGCTGTCGGTGAGGCCGAGCCGGCCCACGTACACCGGCTCCCCGTCCGTCCCGACGATCCGCCCGAGGCACAGGTCCAGGCCGAAGCGGCGCAGGGTGCGCAGCCGGGAGGTGAGCCGGTGGATCTCCAGGTCACGGTCCAGCGCCACCTGCCCGGCACCGCCGGGCGCGCGGCGTTCGGCATCGAGCCGCTCGGACAGCTCGGCCATCGATCGGGACAGGCTCGCGGCGATGGCCGCGAAGTGCCGCTCGTCGGCGGCGATCAGCGCCGGGTCGGCCTTGGCGGCGAGGGCGGCGGGCAGGGCGAACGTGCTGGTGGGAAGGGGTTCACGGCGTCAGCTCCCATCTGAGGAGCGCGACCCTAGAGCGGAAAAAACGGCCTCATGAGGCTTGACCGGAACTGCTACAAAGAGAGTGGCGACAGGCTCGAACAGCGCGCCCGGCGAGGCGGAACGGATACGGGGACCATGCCGCGAGGCGCTGTCCGGCCCGGTGGGTGGTCGCTCCGGCCCCTGGTGGCCGCTGACCTGCCCGAACTGCTCGACGTCCAGGAGCGCGGCGCCGTGCTCGGGCTGTCCGAGGTGTTCCCGCAGGCGCAGTACCCCTTCCCGCGCGACGACGTCTCCCGTCGGTGGGCGCAGGAGCTGGCGGACCCGGCGATCGACGCCTACGTCGTGACCGGCTCCGGCGGGGAGATCCTGGGGTTCGCGGCCCGCCGCGGGGACGAGGTGCTCCATGTCGGCACCGCCCCGGAGACCTGGGGCAGCGGCCTGGCCGGCTGGCTGCACGACGCGCTCGTCGCGACCTTCCCCCCGGACGTGCGCCGTCTCCGGTTGTGGGTCCTGGAGGGCAACGGCCGGGCCCGGCGCTACTACGAGAAGCTCGGGTGGACGTCGAGCGGCGCGAGCTCCCGCAGCCCGTTCCCGCCGTATCCGGTGATGCTCGAGTACGTCAGGGCGTGTAGATGCTCTCCAGCGCGGTGATCACGCCGTCCTCGGTGCGGAACCGGGTGTAGCCGGCGGCCTCGGGGTTCTCCGACACCCAGTGCGTACCGGCCAGCTCGGCGACGTCGTCGATGGCGACGTCGTCCAGTGTGCCCAGGTCGAGGTGACTCAGCGACGCCGAGTCCGAGACCGGCAGCGTGGCCGTCCGCTCGCCGCCGTCGCGCACGTAGTACTGGTTGCACCAGGCGGTCTCGGAGTCCGGGACGCCGTCCTCGCGGCAGGCCGCCGCGGCGGCCGCACCCTCGAACCAGTCGACCACCAGGACGGTCACCTGGGCGGGCGCGACCGAGAGCAGCACGCCCACGTGCTCGCCGTCGGCCAGGCCTGCGCTCGGAGCCGGCTCCGTGCCGGGCACCTCGGACGCCGTCCCGACGACGAAGGCGTCGCCGTCCCAGGTGTAGGTGACCGTGCCCCAGTGGCCGGGGCAGCAGTACGGGTCGTCGCCGGCGACGGTGGGGCCGCTCAGGGTGATCGTCGTGCCGTCCGTGGTGACGTCCGCCTGCGGGTGGAACAGGTCGTCGCCCAGGACGCCGAGCACCGCCGGCCGGTGCGCGGTCACGTCGAAGACCACCACGCGCTCGGCCCGCGTCGACACGGGAGCGGGGCAGGTCAGCTGCACGAGCGCCTCGTCGGTTCCGTCGCCGGTCACGTCCGCGAACGTGGTCCGCACCGTCTCGGCGTCCCAGGCGTCGCCGGGCAGCCCGTCGGCCACCCACCCGGCGCGCGTCGTGCAGCCCAGTGCGAGGTGGGCGGCGGACCTCCAGTCCAGGCGGGCGGTGGCGTCCCCGGCCGGCGCGGCGACCGGCGCCGCGACCGGCTTCGCCAGCGCCGCCTTGCCCGGCTGCGGCGGCTGCGCCTGCGCGGTGCACCCCGCGAGCAGCAGCACGGCCGAGCAGGCGACGAGGGCGGCGGTGCGGCGGAAGCCGTGCGAGGGGTGCGTCACACCACCCCATCGGGGTGCGGCACCCGCTGGTTGACGCGGTCTCACCCCTCCGGGTCAGATCGGCTCCGAGCCGTCCCTCGGGCCCGTGCCACCACCCCGGGTGACATCGGGCCGCGGCAGAGCGTCACACGACCGGGTGGCGGCGCTCGACGGGTGCCGGAAGCGGTTACCCGGAGTCCTAGGTTCTCGGCGTGCGTATCGCCGGTGCCGTCCGCCTGGGGGTGTCGGCCGTCGTCCTGGCCGCCGTCGCTGCCTGCGTGTCGTCGGAGGACCCGAGTCCTCCGGCCGACGCGGACGTCGCGCTGTCCGCCTACCAGGCACCCGGAGGAGCACCCGGTTTCTGCGACCGGCTGGCCTCCCTGCAGGAGCTGGGGCGGCTCTCCGTCTCGATCGGCACACTGGCCGCCGGCCCGGACGTCGAGGCGCGCACGCAGGTCACCGCGGCCGCACGGGAGCTGCTGGCCGTGCTCTCCGACGTCCGGACCGAGGGCGGCCACGACGGGCTCGCGACGGCGTTGGAGGGTCTGGTGGGAGCCCTCGGCGAGGTCGGCAACGGGCCGCTGACCGATCCGGTCCGCGGCGCGGTGACCGCCGGGCTGGACCAGGTGGGCGCCCAGGCGCAGCCGGCGTGCGGGTTCCCGACGTGAGGCGGCGGGTCCTCGCCTCGGCCGTGCTGCTGGTGGCGCCGCTGCTCGGTGTGCCGGTGGCGTCCGCCGCCCCCACGGACGCCGCCCCGGAGCTGTGCAGCTCGGACACCAGCCGCGGCAGCGTGCCGGCGACCTTCCCGATCTCGGCGTGCGTCGACGGCAGCAGCATGACGCTGCGCAACGACCGGGACCGTCCGGTCGTCGTCTCGGGGAGGGGTGAGTTCGGGGAGCGCGTGTCGCTGCGCGCCCAGAACAACGCCCTCGCCGACGTCGTCCGCCGGACCTCCGAGAGCGCCATGGTGATGCTGCCCGGTGAGGTGGTGCGCTGGCAGATCGGGCCGCAGCCGGTCTTCCTGGCCGTCGCACCGCTGCCGATCCCGTCGGCTCCCGAGATCGCCGCCCTCCTGCGCCCGGCGCTGGCAGGTGTTCGGACCGAGGACGCCGCCCGGGCGCTGCAGGACTCCGCCGGCGCGCTGGTCCTGGACATCGCCGCCGCCGTGCGTGCGCGCACCGCCTGCGTCGCCGACCGCAACTTCCTGCAGACGGCGGCGTGCGACGTGACGGCCGCGGCCGCGATCGGCTCGGCCACCGCCGAGCGCCTGGAGCGGAGGACGGTGGCCGAGGTCGTTCCGCAGCTGCTCGACAGGGCTGCCTGGGCCGCCTGGCCCGCGGTCGACCCCGACTGGCCGGCGGACGCCGAACCGACGCTCCGTCAGGGGTCGGCACCCGCGCCCGTGATGCCGCCGGCAGCTCTCGTCGTCCCGGCTCCCGCGCCGGCGGCTGCTGACGGGGCACCGCGTCCGGCACCGGCATCCCGTGCGCCGGTCGCCCGCCCCGCGCCGGCCGCTCCCCGCGCTCCGGCTGCGGCGCCCGCACCTGCGCGCCCCAGGACCCCCGCGGCGACACCCGCTCCCAAGCCGCAGCCCCAACCGGCGCGGCCACCGGCCCCGGTACCCGCGCCACTGCCGGCACCCCCGCCCCGGCCGCAGGTCGACCGGCCCTCGTGGCAGGAGATCCACGACCGGCACAGGGCCCGGCTCCGCGAGATCGCGGAGGCCTGGGCGAAGGCCAGGGAGCGTGCCCAGGACGAGGACCGGGACCGTGGCCGAGGCCGTGACCGGGGTCGCGGCCACCGCTGAACGCAGCACGGGGTGGTCGCGGAACCCGCGACCACCCCGTGCCGTACCTCCTGGAGCGGATCAGCCGCCGCGCCGCACCTCGGCCTCGAGCACGCCGCGCACGGCGGTCTGCAGGGCCGGGTCAGAGGTGTCGCCCGAGTCCAGCGCCGAGCGGGCGCCCTCGGGCAGCAGGCTGTCGGCCACGGTGTCGAGCCAGGTCACGTCGCCGTCGACGCGGCGGCCCACCTGCAGGCCGTCGCCGTCGTGACGCAGGACGTAGGTCTCGCCGTCGATGTCGATCGTCTTCTCGTCGGTCATGAGGTCCCCCTACCCGCGTGCACGCGCAAGTCATGCGGCCGACCCGCAAAGTCGCCCGGTGCGTCAGGATCGTGCCGTGGACGAGGAGTGCTGCGAGGTCGTGGTCACGGACGCGGACGTCGAGCGGCTGGTGGCGCTGACCCGCACGCTGGTCGAGGAGCGGCTGGTGGCTTGCGGCCAGCACATCGCCCCGATCCGCTCGGTGTTCCGCTGGGACGGCGCCGTCCACGACGAGGCGGAGGCGCGGGTCGCCCTGCACACCCGCCGGTCGCTGGTGGAGGCGGTCGTCGCCCGCGCCGTGGAGCTGCACGGCTACGAGGTGCCGTGCGTGCTCGCCCTGCCGCTGGTCGGCGGCAATCCCGCGTACCTTCGCTGGGTCGCCGCGCAGACCCGGGAGCCGTGACTCACCATTTGGGGGCGGCCCGCCCGGTCCGGGGCTGACGCCGCCTCCCGCGCGCGCCGATGGGGGAGGGCGCGGACGCAGACGGCGTCCCAGGAGCGAACGGGCGGGGACGTGCGACCACGACCGAGCCGGGCACTGCCTGCCGACGTACGCCGTCGTGCCGGTGACCAGCCCGGTGCCGCGCTCCTGGTCGAGGCCGTCCTGGACGCGCTGCCCTCGCCGACGCTGCTGCTGGACTCCAGCGGCACGGTGCTGCTGGCGAACTCGGCCTGGAGGATGGCCGCCGAGGTCCTGGACGACGACCGGTTCCGCGTGGCCGTCGGCGGGGACTACTTCGCGCTGGCGCTCCAGGTCCGCGACGACGAGCCCACCCGGGAACTCGTGGCCGGCGTCCGCGAGGTCTCGATGGGGCTGCGCGACTCCGCGACGGCCGACTACCCGGTGCCCCTGCCGTCGGGCACCCGCTGGTTCCACCTGCAGGCCTCCCGGGTCGACCAGGCGGGCAGCATCGTCGTCACCCACACCGACGTCACCTCGCGGGTGCGCGCCCAGCGGGCCTCGGCCTGGCAGGCGCGGCACGACGCGCTCACGAGCCTGCCGAACCGCGCCTACCTGCACGAACTCATCGACGCCGACCTCGCCGCTCCGGGGAGGACGCCGGCGGTGCTGTTCCTCGACCTGGACGGGTTCAAGGAGGTCAACGACTCCCTCGGCCACGACACCGGCGACGACCTGCTGCGGGAGGTGGCCGCCCGGCTCACCGCGACGGTCCGCGAGGGCGACACCGTGGGGCGCCTCGGCGGCGACGAGTTCGTCATCCTGTCCCGCGGCTGCTCGGCAGCCGACGCCGCGGCCCTGGCGGAGCGGCTGCGCGCCACCGTGGAGCGGCCCTACGAACTCGCCGGCCGGGTGATCCGCCTCGGCGCCAGCATCGGCATCGCCGGCACCTCGGGTCATCGGTACCTGCGCTCGACGGACCTGGTCCGCGACGCCGACCTGGCCATGTACGCGGCCAAGGCAGCCGGCCGCAACCGCGTGCACGTCTTCAGCCCCGACCTCCGGGACGCCGCCGAGCGCCGCGCGACGCTGGCCGCCGAGCTGCGCGACGCCCTCCTCCGGGACGAGCTGGTGCTGCACTACCAGCCGGTCGTGCACCTGCCGACCGGTCGCTGCACGGGCATGGAGGCGCTGGTCCGCTGGCAGCACCCGCGGCGCGGCCTGCTGCAGCCCGGCGAGTTCCTGCCCACGGCGCAGGCCCACGACCTCATGACGCCGCTGGCCCGCTGGGTCATGACCGAGGCCACCCGTCAGATCGCGGCATGGGAGCGGATCGGGATCCGGCTCGTGGTGGCCATCAACATCAGCGCCGAGCAGTTCTCCAGCGGCACGCTCGTCGAGGACGTGTTCACCGCTCTCACCACCGCCGGCGTCCCCCCGGAGCTGCTGGTCGTCGAATTGACCGAGACCTCCGTCGCCGAGGATCCCGAGCTGGCGGCCGAGCAGATGGCGGAGCTGCGCCGCCGGGGAGTCGAGGTCTCCATCGATGACTTCGGCAGCGGGTTCTCCTCGCTCGCCCAGCTGGTCAGCCTGCCGGCCGGCATGCTGAAGATCGACCGCAGCCTGGTGAACTTCACCGAGGGCAACCGCGACCGCGCCGCGGCCGCGATCGCCGCCGTGGTGGCCCTCGGGCAGGCCTGCGGGATCCGCAGCCTGGCCGAGGGCGTGGAGACCGCGGGCCAGCTCGCGCTCGCCCGCGACCTCGGCTGCACCTTCGCCCAGGGCTTCCACATCGCCAGGCCCATGCCCGCCGAGGACGTGCCGGGGTGGGTGTTCGCGCAGCGCGACGCGCTCGCGCCGGCTCCGCTGGGGGAGTTCGCCCACTTCGGCGTGCGCTGACCGGTCCGCTCGCCGGTCAGCCGGGTTCGCCCCGCGCCTTGCGGCGCACGATGACGACCAGGTCGACGACCGCCACGGCCGCGAAGAACAGCAGCACGAACGCCGGCCAGGCCGGCAGGTCGGTCAGCAGCCAGCCCACCCCGCCGGCCAGGCAGACGACGAGACCGAACAGCGCGAGGATCAGCCGGAGGGTGAGCGCCGACTGCGCCGGTGGCGCGCCGGCGAAGCCCGCCGTCGGGTCGTGGTGGTCGGGGAGGCCGCGGGCGTAGTCCTCCCGGGAACGAGGCTCACGAGACTGACTCATGCCACGGATGCCTACCCGGCCGGGCGGCCCACTACCCTGGGTCGACGTGGCTGCTGACTTCTCCGTCGTACTCGATGAACTGAACACGACCCTGGAGTCCATCGAGGCGGTCCTGGACGTGGACGACCTCCGCCAGGAGATCGCCGACCTCGAGCAGCAGGCCACCGCCCCCGACCTCTGGAACGACGTCGAGGCCGCGCAGGCGCTCACCTCCCGGCTGTCGTTCCTGCAGGGGACGCTGCGCCGCGTCGAGGAGCTGCGCAGCCGCCTGGACGACGTCGCCCTCATGCACGAGATGGCGGCCGACGAGGGTGACGAGGGCACCCTCGCCGAGACCGAGCGTGAACTGGAGAGCATCCGCGGGGTCATCGACGAGCTCGAGGTCCGCACCCTGCTCAACGGTGAGTACGACTCCCGCGAGGCCCTGGTGACGATCCGTTCGGAGGCCGGCGGCGTGGACGCGGCCGACTTCGCCGAGATGCTCATGCGGATGTACCTGCGCTGGGCCGAGCGGCACAAGTACCCGACCGAGGTCTACGACGTCAGCTACGCCGAGGAGGCCGGCATCAAGTCGGCCACCTTCGCGGTGAAGGTGCCCTACGCCTACGGGACGCTCTCGGTCGAGCAGGGCACCCACCGGCTGGTGCGGATCTCGCCGTTCGACAACCAGGGCCGCCGGCAGACCTCCTTCGCCGGGGTCGAGGTGCTGCCGGTCGTCGAGCAGACCGACCACGTGGACATCCCCGAGAACGAGATCCGGGTCGACGTCTTCCGGTCGTCGGGTCCCGGTGGGCAGAGCGTCAACACCACCGACTCCGCCGTCCGCATGACCCACATCCCCACCGGCATCGTCGTCTCCTGCCAGAACGAGAAGAGCCAGATCCAGAACCGCGCCGCGGCCCTCCGCGTGCTGCAGGCCCGGCTGCTCGTCGTCCGGCAGCAGGAGCAGAAGGCGGAGATGGACGCGCTCAAGGGCGAGGGCTCCAGCTGGGGCAACCAGATGCGCTCCTACGTGCTGCACCCGTACCAGATGGTCAAGGACCTGCGGACCGAGCAGGAGAGCGGCAACCCCGGGGACGTGCTCGACGGCGGGATCGACGCCTTCATCGAGGCCGGCATCCGGTGGCGTCGTCAGCAGGAGGCCCCCGCCGCCTGACGGCTGTCGGCGAGGTCACTCCCCGCGCGGCTCGCGGACCGGATCCCGACGGTGCGTGACCGGTCTCCTGGGCCGACGCCCGGGGACGGTCACGCACGGCGAGAACGAGTCCCGCGAGTTCCGTGGCGAACGCCCGGCGGAGGCACCCGTAGCTAGTACCGTGGCGCCTCGTGATCGAAATGCAACACGTCACCAAGCTCTATCCGGCCAGCGGCCGGCCGGCACTGGACGACGTGTCGACGGAGATCGACAAGGGGGAGTTCGTCTTCCTCATCGGCTCCTCCGGTTCCGGCAAGTCGACCTTCCTCCGGCTGCTGCTCAAGGAGGAGGACCCGACCACCGGCACCGTCACGGTGAACGGCAAGGCGCTGAACACCCTGAGCAAGAGGAACGTGCCCAAGCTCCGCCGCACCATGGGATGCGTCTTCCAGGACTTCCGCCTGCTGCCCAACCGCACCGTCGCGCAGAACGTGGCGTTCGCCCTCGAGGTGATCAACAAGCCGCACCGGACCATCAAGCGGGTCGTGCCCGAGGTGCTCGAGATGGTCAACCTGGAGGGCAAGGCCAACCGGCTGCCCGGCGAGCTCTCCGGCGGCGAGCAGCAGCGGGTGGCCATCGCCCGCGCCTTCGTCAACCGCCCGCTGGTGCTGCTGGCCGACGAGCCGACCGGAAACCTCGACCCCGAGACCAGCGAGGGCATCATGCTGCTGCTCGAGCGGATCAACCGGACCGGCACCACGGTGATCATGGCGACGCACGACTACCACATCGTGGACTCGATGCGCCGCCGCGTGATCGAGCTCAACGGGGGAGCCCTCACCCGCGACCAGTCGCGTGGTGTCTACGGCGTGGGCCGCTGAGCGGCCCGGCCCGCCGCTGACCCAGACCCTCCGAAACACACGACAGGACATCGATGCGCGTCAACTTCGTGCTCTCCGAGGTGGCCACCGGGCTTCGTCGCAACCTCACCATGACGGTCGCGATGATCCTGACGACGGCCATCTCGCTCGGTCTCATGGGCACCGGCCTGCTGATCGCCGGGATGATCTCCGACATGAAGGAGATCTACTACGACAAGGTCCAGGTCTCCATCTTCCTCGCCGAGGGCGTCACCGAGGAGCAGCGCGCGGCCATCGAGTCCCAGCTGTCCTCCTCGTCCGAGGTGCAGAGCTTCGTCTACGAGAACAAGGAAGAGGCGTACGAGCGCTTCCAGCAGCAGTTCAGCCAGCAGCCCGAGCTGGTGCAGAACACCCCGCCGGACGCGCTGCCGGAGAGCTTCCGCGTCGAGCTGGTCAACCCCGAGCGCTACCCGGTCATCGCCGAGCAGTTCCCGAACGGTGAGGCCGGCGTCGACCAGGTGCGCGACGAGGGCGACTTCCTCGACCGGTTGTTCAGCCTGCTCAACGGCGCCCGCAACGCGACGATCGCCGTGGCGGTGGTCCAGGCGCTGGCGGCGCTGCTGCTGATCTCGAACACCATCCAGCTGGCCGCGTTCAACCGTCGCAACGAAACGAACATCATGCGGCTGGTCGGGGCGTCGCGGTGGTACACCCAGCTGCCGTTCATCCTCGAGGCCGCCTTCGCCGGCCTCATCGGCGGCCTGCTCGCCGCGGGCGGGCTGGTCGTGACCAAGGTGCTGTTCGTCGACAAGACGCTGTCCGGGCCGATCAAGGCCGGCATCATCCCGCAGGTCGAGTGGAACGACATCATCACCAACAGCGTGATCGTCTCCGGGGTCGGCGTCGCGCTGGCCGCGACGGCCGCCTACGTGACGCTGCGCCTGTACGTCCGCCTGTAGCGGCTGGGCGCCCTTCCGGAGAGCAGGCACCCGGCGGCGGTAGCCGGCACCGGGCGAGTCTTCGGCGGGCCACCATCGAGCACGCGGCAGGCTGCGGCGTGCCGTTCACGCTGTCCCATCCCGCCGCGGTGCTCCCGGTGATGGGCGGGCGCACGACCGCCGTCCGCCGCCGGGCAGCCCCGACCCTGACGAGGGGAGGCCGCCTCGGCGCCGGGACGGGGGCGAGCGGGCGGGCACGCTCTCCGGAAATTGATCATGCACCGACGTAAGGTGGTGGGATGCCGCGGGAACAGGGGCGCAAGTTCATCGCCCAGAACAAGAAGGCGCGGCACGACTACTCGATCCTCGACACCTACGAGGTGGGCCTGGTGCTCACCGGTACCGAGGTCAAGAGCCTCCGTGCCGGCCGCGCCTCGCTCGTCGACGGGTTCGCCTCGATCGACGACGGCGAGGTGTGGCTCCAGCACGTCCACATCGCCGAGTACATGGAGGGGACGTGGACCAACCACGCCCCCCGTCGCAAGCGCAAGGTGCTCATGCACCGCAGCGAGATCGACAAGCTGATCGGCAAGATCAAGGAGGGCGGGCTCACGCTCGTCCCGCTCGACCTGTACTTCAAGGACGGCAAGGTCAAGGCGACCCTCGCACTGGCGAAGGGCAAGAAGTCCTACGACAAGCGGCACGACATGGCCGAGCGCGACTCGCGCCGCGAGATCCAGAAGGCCTTCGGCCGGTACGTGAAGGGCCGCCGCTGACCGCAGCCGCGGTGAGGTGACCGGAGCCGCGGTTCCTGCCGGCTCGGCTGCCGTACCGCGGCTCCCGCGACTGACGCCTACGGTGAACCGCATGCGTGGAATGGCCTACGACCGGTTCGGGGACGACGACGTCCTGACGTTGCGCGACGACCTCCCGGAGCCGCCCGTCGGCCCGGATGTCGTGCTCGTGCGCGTGCACGCCGCGGGGGTCAACCCGGTCGACATGGGCATCCGCGCCGGCGGCCTGGCGAGCTTCTTCCCGCACCACTTCCCGATCATCCCGGGCTGGGACGTCTCCGGCGTCGTGGAGGCGGTCGGCCCCGCGGTGGTCGCCTTCGCGCCGGGTGACGAGGTGTTCGGCTACGTGCGCCGCGACGACGTCCAGTGGGGGACGGCGGCCGAGCTGGTGCCCGCACCGCAGCGCTGCCTGGCGCACAAGCCCGTCTCGCTCTCCTTCGCCGAGGCCGGCGCACTCCCGCTGGCCGGGCTGACCGCCTACCAGGCGCTGACCGAGGCGCTCGACGTCGGCGAGGGCGACCGGGTGCTGATCCACCGGGCCTCGGGCGGGGTCGGGTTCAACGCCGTGCAGATCGCCGTCGCCCTGGGCGCGCACGTCATCGGGACGGCGAGCCCGCGCAACCACGGATTCCTCACCGACGCTGGTTGCGCCGAGGTGCTCGACTACTCTGCCGGCCCGATCAGCGCCCAGCTGTCCGAGCCGGTCGACGCCGTCCTCGACCTGGTCGGCGGCGACACCCTCGCCGACGCCCCGAAGCAGGTCCGCGACGTCTCCCGCATCGCCTCGGTGGTCGACCCGGCGGTGAACGAGATGGGCGGCCGCTACGTGTTCGTGCGCCCGGAGCAGCACGACCTCGAGGAGCTGGGCCGCATGGCCGACGCGGGCCAGCTGCGGGTGCCGATCGCCAAGGCCTTCCCGCTGGCGGACCTCGTGGCGGCCCACCGCCTGGTCGCTGAGGGCCACGTCCGCGGCAAGGTCGTCGTCACCCTCCGATGACCACGCCGCCTGTCGACGACGCAGACGTCCCGCGCTACTGGGGAGAGCTCGGGCTGCCCGGGCTGGTCGACGTGCACGTGCACTTCCTGCCGGAGCGGGTGCAGGCCAAGGTGTGGGACTACTTCGGCGCGGCCCGGGACCACTACGGCACCGCGACCTGGCCGATCACCTACCGGCTGCCGGTCGAGGAGCGCCTCGCCGTCCTCGAGCGGCTCGGGGTGCGGGCCTTCTCGACGCTGCCCTACCCGCACAAGCCCGGCATGGCCGCCTGGCTCAACGACTGGTCGGCCGAGTTCGCGCACGGCCGGCCGCAGGTGCTGCAGTCGGCGACCTTCTTCCCCGAGCCGGAGGCGCCGGCCTACGTCGCCGCAGCGCTGGACCGGGGCGCGCGGGTGTTCAAGGTGCACGTGCAGGTGGGCGCCTTCGACCCGCGGGACCGGCTGCTCGACGAGGTCTGGGCGCGGCTCGAGGAGACCGGCACGCCGGTGGTCATCCACTGCGGCTCGGGGCCGCTGGCCGGCGAGCACACCGGTCCCGAACCCATGGCGGGCCTGCTGCAGCGCTTCCCGCGCCTGCAACTGGTCATCGCCCACCTGGGGATGCCCGAGTACCGCGAGTTCCTCGACCTGGCCGAGCGCTTCGAACGGGTGCACCTGGACACGACCATGTTCGCCACCGACTTCACCGAGCGCGGGAGGAACGCCTTCGACCGCGCCGAGCTGCCCAGACTGTCGGACCTGAGGAGCAAGGTGCTGCTCGGCAGCGACTTCCCGTCGATCCCGTACGCCTACGCGCACCAGCTCGAGGCGCTGCACCGGCTCGACCTGGGGGAGGAGTGGCTGCGCGCCGTCCTGTGGGGGAACGGCGCACGACTGTTCGGACTGGAGGCCTGATGCCCGTCGTCACGTTCGCCGCGACCGTCCTCGGCACACCCGACCCGCGCGGGCTGGCGCGCTTCTACCAGCGGCTGCTCGGCTGGCCGCTCCGGGACGACACCGACCAGTGGGCGACGCTGCGCCCGGCGGACGGCGGCACCGGGTTGTCGTTCCAGCTGGAGCAGGACCACGTCCCGCCGGTCTGGCCCCCGGAACCCGGGGCCCAGCAGATGCAGCTGCACCTGGACCTCCTGGTCGACGACCTCGATGCCGCCGGTGCGATCGCGGAGGACGCCGGCGCGGAGCAGGTCGGCGGGCACGAGGACGACGCCGAGATCGTGCGGGTCTACCGCGACCCCGCCGGGCACCCGTTCTGCCTGTTCGTACGTCGCTGAAACCGCTGGCTCGGCTGCGGCCGGCTGTCTACCCTCCGGCGACGTGGCCGCCCTTCCCGTCCTGCCCGCCGGACTGACCGCCGCAGCACTCACCCCGGCGGACGTGACCGACGCCGCGGAGCTGCTGGCCGTGGCCGAGGCGATCGACGACACCGGCGAGCACTGGAGTGCCGAGGACCTGATGGAGTGGTGGGTCAACGACCTCGTCGACCTCGAGCGTGACGGTCTCGCCGTGCGGACGACCGGCGGCGAGCTCGTCGCCTGGGCCACCGTCCTGGGGCTGCCCACGTTCCGGGACGCCTTCCGGATCACCCTGGAGGCGCGGGTCCACCCCGCCTGGCGGGCGCGCGGGGTCGGGCGGGCCGTGCTCGCATGGCAGCTGGCGCGCGGCCGGGAGGTGCACCTCGCGCGTCACCCTGGGTCGCCCGCCGTCCTGGACGTCCTGGCGCCCACGTCGATGACCTCGCTGGAGGGGCTGCTGCGCCGTGCCGGTCTCCGGGAGGAGCGCTGGTACTTCCTCATGCGACGCCCGCTGAGCGGGCTGCCCGCCGTCCCGGACATCGCGGGCGTCGAGCTGGTGCCGTTCAGCTGGGACCGGGACGACGAGGTGCGGCGCGCGCACAACGTGTCCTTCAGCGAGCACCACGGATCCGCGGAGCGGGACGAGGCGACGTGGCAGACCCTCTTCACCGGTCAGCGCTCCTTCCGGCCGGACCTCTCGGTCCTGGCGCTCGCGGACGGCGCGGTGGCCGGGTACGCGCTCGGCTACGTCTACGAGGCCGACTCGCTCGCCACCGGCGTCGACGAGGTGCACCTCGGCCAGATCGGTGTGCTGCCCGCGGCCCGGGGTCGCGGGATCGCCTCCGCCGTGATCGCCGCGGTGCTGCGGGCCGCCGCCGACCGAGGCTGCGAGCGGGCGGGCCTCCAGGTCGACAGCGGGAACGTGACCGGGGCGCTGCGGCTGTACGAGTCACTGGGTTTCCGCACCGTGCGCCGGCAGATCACCTGGTCCGTGGCGCTCCATCCGGCCGCGGATGGCTAGGGTGCGCCCATGGTCAGCGCCGATCCGTCCCCCGAAGCTCTCGACCCGCGGCAGGTGGCACGGGCGCACCGCGCCGTCGAGCTGCTGCACTCGCACGTCTACTTCGCCCCCGAGACCGAGCAGCACCTGACCGCGGTGGGGCTGCGACCGGGGCGCATGTGCTACTTCGCCGGGCGCTCGGCGGCCATGGGCGCGGTCGGCGCGGGCACGGTGACCGCCACCTTCTACAACTTCTCACCGGCTCTCGTGGCGCGCACGATCCCGGCCGCCTGGACGCTGGCGAGCCCCGAGCAGGTGCTCGCCGCCCGCCTGGACGCCGCCCGCGCCTCGCTCACCCGGCTGCTCGGGGACGCCGCGTCCTCCGACGAGATCGGCGAGCTGAGCGGGCTGCTCCGGGAAGCCTGCTCGGTCCTGTCGCCGGAGGGCCGTGCGCTCTACGCGGGGCACGCCGACCTGCCGTGGCCGGAGGAGCCGCTGCTGGTCCTGTGGCACGGGGCCACGCTGCTGCGCGAGCACCGCGGCGACGGGCACGTCGCCGCACTGCTGCACTCCGGCCTGTCCGGGATCGAGGCGCTGGTGACCCACACCGCGATGGGGCGCGGCTTCACCCCCGAGGCGGCCAAGGCCACCCGTGGCTGGACCGAGGAGGAGTGGGCCGCCGCCGCGCAGGCCCTCGCCGACCGCGGCCTGGTCGACGACGCCGGCCTGACCGAGGAGGGCCTGGAGCTGCGGGCCCGCCTCGAGGTGCACACCGACGCGCTCTCCGCCGACCCCTGGCTCTTCCTCGGACCCGAGCGCACCGCCCGCGTGGTGGAGCTCGCCAAGGAGTTCTCGCGGACGCTGGTGGCCAACGGCGCACTGAGCGCGTCGGGCCTGGCGAGGAGCTGATCGCCCTCCCGGTCGGCGCCGGGCGCGGTGCTCCCTAGGGTCTGCATCGTTCCCCAGCGCCGGGAGGCGTCATGACCGCGACGGAGCGGGAGCAGGGCGAGGTCCAGGCCGACGTGCACGGCCGCGGGACGGGGCAGCGGACGGACGTGGATGCCGCCTTCCGGGGCAGCGCCACCTACCGCAGCCTGGGCGAGCAGGAGCTCAGCCCGGCCGAGGAGAAGTTCGAGCGGGGCCGCCGCACCGTCGGCCTGTTCCTCGCGCCGGTGGTGACGATCGTCTTCGCGCTGGTGCCGATCGACCTGCCGCGCGACCAGCACCTGCTCGCCCGGTCCTGTTGGGCGTGATCGTCCTGTGGATCACCGAGCCGGTGTTGATCCCGATCGGCGGCCTCATCGGCGTCGGGGCGATCGTCGTCCTGGGCGTGGTGCCGGCCGACGACGCGCTGGCGCCGTTCGGCTCGACGACGGTGTTCACCTTCATCGGCGCGTTCATCCTCGCCGCGGCCATGCTCAAGCACGGTGTGGCCCGGCGCTTCGCGATGTTCATCCTGTCCCTGAAGTGGGTCGGCGCCTCGACCGCGCGGGTGATCATCGCCTTCGGCTTCATCACCGCGGTGCTGTCGGCGTTCGTCTCCAACACCGCGACCGTCGCCATGCTGCTGCCGACGGCGATCGGCGTCCTGTCGGTCATCGCCAAGCTGCTCCAGGACAAGGAGCTGGTGAAGGCGGACTTCGACCCGCTGCGCCTGAGGGTGGGCATCGCGCTGATGCTGATGCTGGCCTACGGCGCGGGGGTCGGGGGCCTGCTCACCCCGGTCGGCAGCCCGCCCAACCTGATCGGTCGCGGGCTGATCGAGGAGGCGACCGGCGAGCGGATCGGCTTCCTCGACTGCATGCTCATGGCGCTGCCGATCTGCGCGCTGATGTTCGTCGCGCTCACGATCGTCCTGCTGCTGATCAACAAGCCGGAGATCAAGCGGATCGAGGGCGTGCACGAGTACGTCTCGAAGGAGCGGGCCGAGATCGGCCCCTTCTCCGGCGCCGAGCGGAACACGCTCATCGCGTTCGGCGTCACCGTCGCGCTGTGGATCTTCCCGGGCATCATCGCGCTGACCGCCGGCACCGAGTCCGACCTGTACGCCACCATCAGCGACCGGCTCGACGAGGGCATCGTCGCCGTCCTGGGCGCCTCGCTGCTGTTCCTGCTGCCCACCGACTGGAAGTCGCGCGAGTTCACCCTCAACTGGAGCGACGCGGCGACGATCGACTGGGGCACGATCCTGCTGTTCGGCACCGGGATCATCTTCGGCTCGCTGCTGGCCAGCACCGGGCTCGCCGAGACCATCGGGCAGGCGTCGGCGGACTCGCTCGGCCTGACCAGCACCCTCGCGATCACCGTCTTCGCGGTGATCCTGGCGATCATCATCAGCGAGACGACGTCGAACACCGCGTCGGCCGCGGTCGTCGTGCCGATCATCATCCCGGTGGCCCTGGCCGCCGGGATCAACCCGTTCGTGCCGGCGCTCGCGGCGACGTTCGCCGCCTCGTTCGGGTTCATGCTGCCGGTCTCCACGCCGCAGAACGCGATCGTCTACGGCTCCGGCGTCGTGCCGATCACCAAGATGATCCGGTCGGGCATCTCCTTCGACGTGCTCGGCGCGCTGCTGATCGTGCTGCTGCTCCCGGTCCTGGTCGACCTGGTGCTCGGCACCATGAGCTGAACCTCACCAGGAGGAGTCAGCGGCCGGGCGCATCCGCGGATCCCGCATGGGATCATGGACGACGGCCCCGCGACGGACGGCGGCCCGGACCGGAGGGAGAGCGCATGCCCAGCGAGCCTCCCAGTACCGGTACAGAGGTCCTCCCCGCCTGACGAACACCCCTTGCCCCCGCCACTCGCACGCTCGCACGCTCGCGGCGGAACCTGCAGGGGGCCGGCGCGCGAGGACCTCCCGGTGTCCCTCGTCGTCCCTGCCCTCCGGGAGGCCCCCTCATGACCGAGCGCCGTCTCGCGCCGCTGAGCGCCCTGACCACCCTGACGCGCCGTCCACAGCGCGTGGAACCGCGCGTCGCACCGCCCCCGGCGGACGCACCGCCGCCCCGCTCCCGCGTCGTGGACAACGCCGTCTACTCGTCCGGTCGCCGGGTGGCCACGCCGGACTCGGTGGCCGAGACCCACGAGTGGCTGGAGGAGGACGACGAGCGGCTGGCCTGGCTGGGGCTCTACCGGCCCGAGCCCCGTGAGCTGGGTGAGCTCGCCGAGCTGTTCGACCTGCCCGAACTCGCCGTCGAGGACGCGATCACCGCCCACCAGCGGCCGAAGTTCGAGCGCTACGGCGACACGTTGTTCGTGGTCCTCAAGGCCGCCCGGTACCTGGACGCCGCCGAGGAGGTGGAGTTCGGGGAGCTCCACCTGTTCCTGGGTGCCAACTTCGCCGTCACGGTGCGGCACAGCGAGTCGCCCGACCTCGCCCGCGTGCGCCGCCGGTTGGAGAGCGAGCCGGACCTGCTCGCCATGGGCAGCGAGGCGGTGCTCTACGCGATCCTGGACGCCGTCGTCGACGGGTACTCGCCGGTCGTCGCCGGGCTGGCCAACGACATCGACGAGATCGAGACCCAGGTGTTCGGCGGGGACCCCGGGGTGTCGCGGCGCATCTACGAGCTCTCGCAGGAGGTGCTCGAGTTCCAGCGCGCCGCCGCGCCGCTGACCGGCATCCTCGCCGCCATCACCGCCGGCTTCGACAAGTACGGCGTCGACGAGGAGCTGCGCAGCTACCTGCGCGACGTGGCCGACCACGTCAGCCAGGTCAACGAGCGGGTGGAGGCGTTCCGGATGCAGCTGCGCGACATCCTCACTGTGAACGCGACGCTGGTCGCGCAGCGGCAGAACGAGGAGATCCGCGAGCTGACCGAGACCAGCATCGCCCAGGGCGAGGAGGTCAAGAAGATCTCGGCCTGGGCGGCCATCCTGTTCGCACCCAGTCTGGTGGGCGGCGTGTACGGCATGAACTTCGATCACATGCCGGAGCTGGACGAGGTTTGGGGCTACCCGTTCGCGCTGGTCCTGATGTTCGGCGTGAGCCTGACGCTGTACCTGGTCTTCAAGCGCCGCGACTGGATCTGAGCCGCCGTCCCTCCCTCCCGCCGATCATCGAGTTGATGCACGGGGACACGCCGCTGTCCGGCGTGTCGAGCGGCAACGAGACGATGATCAACCCGGCAGAGGGGCGGCGGCGACGCGGGGGAACATCCCGCCCGCGCGAGCCGTTACCCTGTCTGAACAACTACACAGGGGGTGAATGGTCTCGACTTCGGTCGGGTGACCAGGGGAAGCGAGCCGAGGAAGGCAACGATGAGCTCGTTAACCATCCGTTGCAAAAAACACAAGCGCCGATTCCAATCAGCGCGACTTCGCTCTCGCTGCCTGATAGCAGCTAGGCGAGTCTGTCAGCCCGGGTTCGTCATCGGCCCGGATCCTGGCATCAGCTAGATGACTCACTGCGCGCGCCGGTCGCGGGCGCGCGTGGGACACCAAACAGCGACTGGGCCCGTCACGTCGACATGTCTGCATGATCGACGGGGTCGAGCAGAGGCAACGCAGACTGCGCTCGGAGAAGCCCTGGTGATGCGTCGAAGGACGCGGGTTCGATTCCCGCCACCTCCACCCCTGAACGACCAGCGCCCCGGACCACCAGGTCCGGGGCGTTCGTCGTCCCGGGACGGTCCGGGGAGCCGAGATGCTCCAGTCCTGCCATCCTCTCTGCATCGACGGGACGTCGACCGGAGTCCGTGCGCGAGGGCCCCGGTGGATCACGACTCGGGAGGTCGCATGAGCGCCACGACGGGACCAGCGACGGAGCCGACCGACCAGGAGCGTCGCCGCGGCGGGTTCAGCTCCAGACGCGTGTTCATCCTGGCGGCGATCGGGTCGGCCGTCGGGCTCGGCAACATCTGGCGGTTCCCCTACGTCGCCTACGAGAACGGTGGCGGCGCCTTCCTGCTGCCGTACCTGGTCGCGCTGCTGACCGCCGGCATCCCGTTCCTGCTGCTGGACTACGCGATCGGTCACCGCCACCGCGGCTCCGCACCGCTGTCCTTCGCCCGGCTGCGCCGCGGGACCGAGGGGCTCGGCTGGTGGCAGGTGGGCATCTGCTTCATGATCGCCGTCTACTACGCGGCGGTCATCGCCTGGGCGCTGCGGTACACCTTCTTCTCGCTCGACGAGGCGTGGGGCGAGAACCCCCAGGACTTCTTCTTCGGCGAGTTCCTGCAGGTCGGGGACTTCGAGATCACCACCGACGTGGTGCCCGGGGTACTCGTACCCCTCCTGATCGTCTGGGTCGCCGTGCTCGTGATCATGGCCCTCGGTGTCCAGCGCGGGATCGGCGTCGCGGCGCTGGTCTTCATCCCGGTGCTGGTGCTCGCCTTCGTCGCCCTCGTGGTGCAGGCGCTGCTGCTCGACGGCGCTGCCTCCGGCCTGGACGCGCTGTTCACGCCGGACTGGTCGGCGCTCACCTCGGCCCCCGTCTGGGCAGCCGCATTCGGTCAGATCTTCTTCTCGCTGTCCATCGGCTTCGGCATCATGATCACGTACGCCTCGTACGTCGGCCGTCGCGAGGACATGGTCGGCTCCGGCCTCGTCGTCGGCTTCTCGAACTCCGGCTTCGAGCTCCTCGCCGGCATCGGCGTCTTCGCCGCCCTGGGCTTCATGGCGCAGGCGAGCGGCGTCGCGGTCGGCGACGTCGCCAACGACGGGATCGGGCTGGCCTTCATCGCCTTCCCGGCGATCATCAGCGAGGCCCCGGGTGGCGCCGTCATCGGCGTCCTGTTCTTCGGCTCGCTGGTCATCGCCGGCATCACCTCGCTGGTCAGCGTGATCGAGGTCGTCATCTCCGCCGTCCGGGACAAGCTCGACACCGGCCGCCTCACCGCCACCCTGGCGGTCGGCATCCCCGCCGCCGTGCTGAGCCTGGTGTTCTTCAGCACCACGAGCGGCCTCTACGTGCTCGACGTCGTCGACCACTTCGTCAACCAGTACGGCATTCTCGTCGTCGCACTGATCAGCATGCTGGTCGTCGCCTGGGTGCTCCGGGCCCTGACCACACTCGGCGGGCACCTCAACGTGCACGGCCGCCCCCGGGTCGGCGCCGGCTGGCGCGTGCTGGTGAGCCTCGTCGCCCCCGTCGGTCTGGCCCTCGTGCTCGGCTTCGCCCTGCGGGACGACCTGGAGGCGCCGTACGAGGACTACCCGACCTGGCTGCTGGTGGTCTTCGGCTGGGGGATGGTCCTGGCGCTGCCGCTGATCGCCTTCCTCGTCGCCCGGTTGCCGTGGCGCGCCGGGACCCACCTGGACGGCCCGCCGCCGGGCTCCGATCCGGTGGAGCCGCTGCATGCGACCGCCGGGCCGGACCCGGTTCCCCACAGCCGCCCGGCGGCCGGGGACGACGAGGGAGGACTCCGATGAGCACGGCCGCGATCGTGATGATGGTGGTGGCGATGATCGTGATCTGGGGCGGTCTCGCCCTGGCCATCGCGAGCCTGGTCCGCCACGGCGCCGTCGAGGATCGCGCCGAGGAGCCCGCCCGCGACGTGCCCCGGGACCGCTGACCTCGGCGGACACGGAACGGCCGGAGGAATGATCTCCGTCACCCTCGCCTTGCGAGGGTCATGACGACTCTCGGACTCATCGGCAGCGGACTCATCGGTGGCGGGATCGCCCGGCTGGCGGTCGCCGCCGGCTACGACGTCGTGCTGAGCAACAGCCGTGGCCCGGACACCCTCGCCGACCTCGTCGGGGAGCTCGGCCCGCGCGCCCGTGCCGCCACCCCTGCCGAGGCGGGCGAGGCCGGCGACCTCGTCGTCGTCTCGGTCCCGTTGAAGGCCTACCGGGAGGTGCCGGTGGAGCCGCTGCGCGGCAAGGTCGTCATCGACACCAACAACTACTACCCGCAGCGCGACGGCCAGATCCCGGAGCTCGACGACGAGTCGACGACGGTCAGCGAGCTGCTGCAGGCGCACCTCCCGGAGTCGCGGGTGGTCAAGTGCTTCAACAACGTCCCCGCCGCCGGCATGGTCCCGCTGGCCAAGCCGGCGGGTGACCCGGACCGATCGGTGCTCGCCATCGCCGGTGACGCCGACGACGCCAAGCAGACGGTGACCGCCTTCCTCGACGCCATCGGGTACGACGCCTACGACGTCGGCCCGCTCGCCGAGGGCTGGCGCTACCAGCGCGACACCAGGGCGTACGCCGTCTTCTCCCAGCCGGGCCGTCCGGTCAAGGAGGACTGGCTGCGGAAGGGGCTCGACGCGGCCGTCCGCTACCGCGACATGTGAGCCGCGGACGAGCCGGGTGGTCGGGCCGAGGCCAGTTCCCGCAGCTCGTCCACCCAGCCGGTGAGCAGCACCCAGGTGGCTCCCGCGTCCGCGTAGCGCGCCGGATCGGTGCCCGCGGGCGCGGCGACCACGACGTCGGCCGGCGCGTCCGGGCGCGCAGCCACCTCTGCCACCGCCGAGGGCGGGAGCACGTCCATCCCGCCCTCGGCCGTCATCGCGCCCAGCAGGACGCCGTCCCACCGTGCGGCGCGGCCCAGGGTGCGCGCGTTGCGCGTCATCGCCGAGACCCAGACGGGGATGCGTGGCTGCTGGAGCGGCGTCGGCAGGAACTGCACGTCGTCGAACGTGTAGTGCTCGCCGGTGTGGCTGAACGGCTGCCCCGACCACAGCCCGGACACGACGTCCAGCCCCTCGTCGAGCATGCCGGCGAGGACGCGCCGCTCGGCACTCCGACCCAGCGCGGTGTACTCCGTCGGCGGCTCGCCGAGCCCGACGCCGAGCACCATCCGGCCCCCGGACAGCCGGTCCACGGTCACCGCCTGGCGGGCGACCTCCTGCGGCTGGTGGCGCGGTAGCGCGGTGATCGTCGTGCCCAGGCGGATCCGCTCCGTCCTCGCCGCCAGCGCCCCGAGCACGACCCACGCGTCGGACACCGGCATCGCGAGATCAGGGGTACCGACGACGTGGTGCCAGAGGAAGACGCCGTCCCACCCGTTCGCCTCCGCGGCGACGCCCAGCTCGACCAGCGGGGCAGGCTCGTCCATGACCGGGATGCTGAGACCCGTGCGCATGCGCCGACCGTAGGGCCGGGGGGTGACGGTTTCCCGGGTGCGGCGACGGCCCGGGGAGGCTCCGCATAGGGTGCGCCCCGCACGCACGACGAGCACCGGAGAGGACCACGACCCTCATGGCCAGCCTGCAGATGCGCGCGATCTCGGTCGTCCTCCGCCTCACCCGCAAGCCCCGGACGGCCACGGTGGAGCGGGCCCGGAAGCGCATCGCCGCGCCCAAGGGATCGGCCGAGCCGCCCGCCGCGCTGCGCGCCCGGCACGACGTGCGCACCCGCCGGGTGCAGGGCTTCCCGTGCACCACGGTGGCGCCGCGGGACGGCGGTTCGGGGCGCGCGGTCGTCTACCTGCACGGCGGCTCGTACACCGGTGAGATCGCCAAGCAGCACTGGGCGCTGATCTCGGAGCTGGCCGACGCCGGCGTCCGCGTGGAGGTGCCGCTCTACGGGCTCGCCCCGCAGCACACCTACCGGGAGGCCTATCCCTTCGTCACCGAGGTGTACCGCGACCTGCTCGCCGAGGTCGACGCGTCGGCGGTCACCGTCGCCGGCGACTCGGCCGGTGGGGGACTCGCGCTCGGGTTCGCGCAGACCCTGGCCGACGCGGGGCTGCCCCAGCCGCGGAAGCTGGTGCTGCTCTCGCCCTGGCTGGACCTCACGCTGAGCCACCCCGACCTGCCCGCGCTCGAGCGCCGCGACCCCTGGCTCAACATCGACGGCACCGTCGAGGCGGGGAAGGCGTGGGCGGACGGGGACGACCCCACCCAGCCGCGGCTCAGCCCGATCAACGGCGAGCTCTCCGGGCTGGCCCCGATGGACGTCTACGTGGGCACGCGCGAGCTCTGCCTGGCCGACGTGCTCCTGCTCCAGGAGCGCGCCGCCGCCGCCGGCGCCGACCTCCGGGTCACGGTCTGCCCCGGGGCGGTGCACGTCTACCCGCTCGTCCCCGCGCCGGAGGGCCGCGCCGCGGCACGAGACATCGTCGCGGAGATCTCCGGCGGCGCTCCGGCACGCTGAGTCAGGACGTCGAGAAGTCGACCTCCGCGGCCGCGGCGACCGTGCCCGTGCGCCCGGGCGCGGCGGCGAACTGCCAGTAGGTGTTGGTGTAGCCGATCGCCTCCTCCGGACCGATCGGCATGCCGAACGGCCGCAGGTCCTCGGTGGTGTGCGCGTCGGACACCAGCGTCGTGTCGTAGCCGCGCACGAGGGCGCCGTGCAGCGTGGACCGGATGCAGGCGTCGGTCTGCGCACCGGTCACAACGAGCCGTCCGACACCGCGCTCGGCCAGCCGCTCCTCGAGGTCGGTCGCCTCGAAGGAGTCGCCGTAGGACTTGTGCACCAGCGGCTCGTCGTCGCGCCGGCGCAGCTCGGGCACGAACTCCCAGCCCGAGGATCCCTGCGGCAGGTCGTCGTCGGAGTGCTGCACCCACACCACCGGCACCTCCTCGGCCCGGGCCCGGTCGACCAGCTCGCCGATGGTGGCGACGACGCGGTCGCGCTCGAAGGCCTCGCCGACCACGCCGTTCTGGACGTCGATCACCAGCAGGGCGGTGCGCGGGCGGTTCTCGAGTGCGGTCACGGATGCCTCCACGGGAAGTCGGGTGCGTGCGGACACGGTAGGACCGGCCACCGACGGTTCGGGCCCCTCACGACGCCTCGGCGCCCGCCGCTGGCCGGCCGGGTGTCCGCCGGCGAGGACCTACTCCCAGAACCACTGCTCCTGGGGGCGCAGGACGCTCGCCATGAAGACGCTCGCGGAGACGAGGTCCCGCATCACCGTGCCGACGTCGTCGTCCTCCTCCAGGTCGACGTGCTGGAAGGACTGCACGGTGGTCGTCTCGGCGTCGGGGAAGACCTGCTCCAGCCTCAGCAGCTCGGCGTAGGGAACGGTCGGGTCGTCGCGGGCGTGCGCGGCGACGACCCTCGGCGCCACGCGGTCGGCGACCGTGGCGGGCGAGAGCTCCTCCAGGAGTGTGCGCTGCTCGGCCGGCAGCTCCCGGACCAGGGACGGCACCCGCTCGGGGTCGTCCGCGGTGACCAGCCGGTACACCGCCAGCGCGGCGGGGCGCAGCCCGGCCGTGTCCCCGCTCTCCAGCGCCTCGCGCAACCCCGGCCGCTCCGGTCGCGGGACGAGTTCGACGGCGGCCGCGTCGAGGACGTCGCGGACCGTCGAGGTGTCGGCGCCACGCCACGGGTGCTCCTCGCCGTCCACGGTCGACACCCCGGTCGCCGCCGCCTGGATCACGCCGACGAGGTCGACGTAGGCGCCGAACGTCGCCACCACGTCGATGCACTCCGAGACCCGCGGGTCGGCGGCGGCGACCAGCGCGAGGGAGCCGCCGAAGGAGAAGCCGAACACGACCAGCCCGCTGTCCCGCGAGCACAGCTGCTCGGCGACGCGGACGACCCGGTCGACGTCCTCGGTGTCGAGGTCCTGGTCGTAGAGGGCGAGTTCGGGGACGACGACCTCGCGCCCCGCCCGGGCCAGGGCGCCGGCGAGCCCGATGACGCGGTCGTCGTCGCGGCCGGCCCGCGCCGCACCGGGGACGACGAGCAACGGCGGGGAGGTGGAGTCCGGGGTGTAGCGATCGACGACCACGCCGCCGATCTCGGTCTCCGACCGCTCCACCTGCGGTGCCGAGGGACGGGGGACGTCGTAGCCGAACGCATCGCCGAGGACGAGCGGCGCCTTCGTCATCGCACGGGTCCCGGGGATCACGACGACAGCGGCGATCAGCAGGCTCAGGACCAGGACGGCCGGCAGCACGACCCGCGCCACCACGAGGACCCGTCCCATCACGCCATCCTGCGCCACGGGCGGCGGCGCCACGTGGTGGACGAGGCCGCGCCGGCGCCTTCGGGTGAAGGGAGGGGCGGATGCCCCACCCTTCCGTGATCATGGGCGGATGATCACGATCGGGGCACGCGGCGCAACCGGTGCGTACCGGGTCTCGTTGCGCTGATCATGGTCTCGGACGGTGCCAGGCGCCCGGTCACGGTCGCCCGGGACGGCGTGTGGGCGGAGTGGGCACCCAGCGGCCGCACCGCGGTCCCCTTCATCGTCCTGCTGGTGATCGTCGCCAACCTCGTCGGCGTCGGGACCGTCGTCCTGCTGCTCATCGGCGTCGATGACGGCAGCGGTCGCAGCGGTCGTACGGAGGTCCTGTGGACCGCCGCGGCCTACCTCGTCCTCGCCCTGCCGGCCGGCACGGTGGCGGGGCTGCGCCGGCAGCGGTCGACCAACCGCTGGCTGATGGACCGCCGGGACCCGACCGGCGAGGAGGCGGGGCAGGCCCTGCGCCTGCCGCTGGACACCGCGCTCATCGCGGCGTCGATCTGGTTCGTCGGGGCGGTGCTCACCGCCGCCGTCGCCGCGCTCGTCTACCCCGACCCGCTGATCGGGCTGCGCGTGGGCGTGGCCGTCGTGCTGGGCGGCGTCGTGACCGCGGGTGTCACCTACCTGCTCACGGCCCGGGCCGCGCGGGCCGTGACCGCGCGTGCGCTGGCGGCCCACCCGCCGGTCGGCGCGCTGGTCCTCGGTGTGCGGCCGCGCCTGCTGCTCACCTGGGCGCTGACCAGCGGCGTGCCGCTGCTCGGCGTCGTGCTGCTGTTCCTCGACCCCAGCAACCCCGACGGGCCGGGGGAGGGGGCCGTGGTCTTCCTCGTCGTCGTCGCGCTGCTGGTGGGGGGCCTGGCCACGCTGCTGACCGCCCGCGCCGTGGGCCAGCCGCTGCGCGACCTGCGCCGCGCGGTGCAGCGGGTCGGGACGGGCGACTACGACGTCGACGTGCTGGTCGACGACGCCGGGGAGATCGGGCTGCTCCAGGAGGGCGTCAACACGATGGTCGCGGGCCTGGCCGAGCGCGAGCGGCTGCGCGACCTCTTCGGCCGGCACGTCGGTACCACGGTGGCCCAGCAGGCGCTGCGCACCGGGGTGAGCCTGGACGGGGAGGAGCGCACCGTCGCCGCCCTGTTCGTCGACATCGCCGGGTCGACGTCGCTGGTGCGCCGCACCGGGCCCGAGGAGATGGTCGGGTTGCTCAACCGGTTCTTCGCCGTCGTCGTCGACACCGTGGAGGCCGAGGGCGGGCTGGTGAACAAGTTCGAGGGGGACGCCGCCCTGTGCGTCTTCGGCGCGCCCACCGACCATCCGGATCCGGCGGGTGCGGCGCTGCGCGCGGCCCGCCGCATCTGCGACGCCGTCGCCGAGGCGGGGGAGGTCGACGTCGGGGTGGGCGTGGCGTGCGGGCCGGTGTGGGCCGGTCAGGTGGGCGCGTCGAGCAGGCTCGAGTACACGGTCATCGGTGACCCGGTGAACGAGGCGGCCCGGCTGACCGAGCTCGCCAAGGACCACCCCGGCCGGGTCGTGGCGAGCGCGCCGACCGTCACCGCGGCGTCGGCCGACGAGCGCGACCGGTGGAGGCCCGACCGCGAGGTGCGACTGCGCGGTCGCGACGAGGAGACCCATACCTACGTCCGAGCGTGAGCTGAGCGCGAGGACATGCCGAGCGGGGCCCGGAGGGTCCCCGAGGCATGGCCTGACTCCGCGGAGCGGGTCCTGACGACGGGGGGCCGGAGGCTCCCCAGAGGAAGGACGGGCAGGGCTCAGCGCAGGTCGGGAACGGCACGTGGCCGCGGTGCGATCCGGAGGATCGCAATGTCATGGTCGCGGTCGTCGTCCGGAGGACGACAAGAAACTATTGCGTCGGTGGCCGGTTGGGCTTGGCCGCCTCGTGCGCCTTCACGACGACGAGCACGTCCTCCGGCTGGAGGGTGCCGATGAGCGGGTCGTCGAAGCGCAGCGTGCGCCCGCCGCGGGTGACCGACAGGACGATGTCGCGCAAGTCCCGCGGGCCGAGGCCCACCTCGCTGGCCTTGGCCGTCCGCTGGTGCAGGTCCAGCCCCTGGCCGCCGGTGACGAGGTCCTCGACGACGGCCACGACGCGGGGGGCGTCGGTGGAGAGACCGAGCAGCCGCCCGGAGGTGGCCGAGGTGGTGATGACGGTGTCGGCGCCGGACTGGCGGAGCAGGTTGGCGTTCTCCTCCTCCCGGACGCTGGTCGTGATCGGGACGCTGGGGTTCAGCTGCCGCACGGTGAGGGTGATGAGGACCGCGGCGTCGTCCCGGTTGGCGGCGACGATCACCGCGCGGGCCCGCTCGACGGACGCCCTCCGCAGCACCTCGGTGCGGCCGGCGTCGCCGATGATCCCGGTCAGCCCCATCGAGTTGGCCTCGTCGATGGCCCGGGGCTCGGGGTCGACGACGACGATCCTGTCAGCGGGCGTGCCGTTGGCGATGAGCGAGCGGATGGCGCTGCGGCCCTTGGTGCCGTAGCCGCACACGATGACGTGCTGGCGCACGCGGGACCTCCAGCGTCGGATGCGGAACTCCTCCCGCGAGCGCGCGGTGAGGGCTTCGAGCGTCGTCCCGATGAGGACGATCAGGAACATGATCCGCAGGGGCGTGATCAGCAGGACATTGGTGAGCCGGGCTTCGGGCGTGACCGGGGTGATGTCGCCGTATCCGGTCGTGGAGAGCGAGACGGTCGCGTAGTAGGCGGCGTCGAGGATCGAGATCTCGCCGCCCTTGCTGTCCTCGTACCCGTCCCGGTCGAGGTAGACGATGAGGACGACGACGACGAGCACGATCGCGGCGATCCACACCCGGCGCAGCACCTGCCGCACCGGCGAGGCCTCCTCGTGGGAGATCCGGACCCCGGTGTGCTCGGTCTCGCTGCCCTCCCACTGGTTCTCCACGCCGCGGACAGTAGTGAGGCGGAGCCCGCCGCGCGCGCAACCGCCCCGATCGGGTCACCCGACCGATCGGGGCGGCTGCGGTGGCGTGGGCGAAGCGTCAGCCGCCGACCTTCTCGCGCTCCCGGGCGGCGAGCTCGCGCTTGAGCACCTTGCCCGCGGCGGAGACCGGGATGGCGTCGATGAAGACGACGTCGCGGAGCCGCTTGTAGTGCGTCACCTTGTCGTTCACCGCCTCCAGCACGGAGTCCTTCGTGAGCGCGGCCCCGGCGTCGTCGCCCTTGCGGACGACGTAGGCGACCGGCAGCTCGCCGGCCTCCTCGTCGGGGCGGCCGACCACCGCGGCGCCGGCCACGCCGGGCACGCCGAAGAGGATCTCCTCCAGCTCGCGCGGGAAGACGTTGTAGCCCTTGTAGAGCAGCATGTCCTTGGTCCGGTCGACGATCGACAGGTAGCCGTCCTCGTCGAGGATCCCGACGTCGCCGGTGTGGAACCAGCCGTCGGCGTCGATCGACTCCGCCGTGGCCTCCGGGCGGTGGGCGTAGCCGCGCATCACCTGCGGGCCGCGGATGCAGACCTCGCCCCGCTCGCCCTGGGGCACCGGTGCGCCGTCCTCGAGCGACCGGATGCTGATCTCGGTGTCGAAGACCGGGACGCCGACGGTGCCGGGCTTGCGGGTGCCGGACCGGAACGAGGGGTTGCTGGTGGCCATCATGGTGACCTCGGTGAGCCCGTAGCCCTCGCCGATGGTGGCGTTGGGCAGCAGCGTCCGGAGCCGCTCGATCAGGGACACCGGGAGCGGCGCGGCGCCGCTGGAGACACCGCGCACGTTCGGCCACTCACCCGAGGTGAAGGCCGGTACCTGCAGCAGCGCCACGAAGATGGGCGGCGCGCCGCCGATCGAGGTGACGTCGTAGCGCGCCATGTCCTCGACGTACTGCACGGGGTCGAAGCGCGGGTGGATGACGACCGTCGTCCCGCTCATGACCATGCCGTTGAGGAAGCCGACGGCGCCCATCGCGTGGAACCACGGGGTCAGGTTGATGAGCCGGCCCGTGCCCATCGGGGTGGGGTACTCCTCGGCGCTGCCCACCTGGCGGACCGTTACGTCGCCGTGCTCGTCGAGCTCGGGCAGCCCGCCGTTGGTCCAGCAGACCGACTGCAGCACGTTGGTGATCACGTTGCGGTGCGGGAGCTCCACGCCCTTGCTCACGCCGGTCGTGCCGCCGGTGTAGGCGAGGTGGGCGAGGTCGGCGCCGACGTCGACGGCGGCGTCGAGGTGCCGGTCGGTGGGATCGCCGTTCAGCAGGTCGGCGGCGTCGACGTCGCCCTCGCTGATGTCCAGGCGGGCGGCGAAGTCCGACGCGTGGGCGTCACCGGTGACGATGACCGTCCGGACCGGGGTCGCCTCCAGAGCGGGCCGCGCGAACGGCAGCACCTGGTCCCAGGTGATGAGCGCCGTGGCGCCGGCGTCGGTGAGCTGGGCGGCGAGGTCGGCCGCCGGCAGGAGCGGATTGGTGGGGGAGAAGGTCGCCCCCGACAGCATGATGCCGAAGTACAGCGGTGGGTACTGGCGGCAGTTCGGGATGTGCAGCGCCACGACGTCGCCCCGGCCGATGCCGTGGTCGGCCAGCCAGCCCGCGACCGCGTGCGCCCGCGCGCCGAGCTCGGTGAAGCTCAGCGGCAGGTCGTGCTGGATGAACGCGGCCCGGTCACCCCAGCGGCGCACCGCCGCACGGAGGATCGAGCCGACCGGTACCTCCGGGTAGTCCAGCGACCGGGGCAGGCCCGGAGGCCAGCTGGCGGTCGTCGATCCGGTTGCCGGCTGCGTGGTCGTCATACGGGTCCTCTCGCTCGGTTCGAGTGCCGACAGGGTGGCCCACGCCACATCGGCTGTCGAGGGTCTGTGACGATGGGGTCATGAGCGACCAGCGCAGGGCCCTCGTACTCGGCGGCGGCGGCATCACCGGGATCGCGTGGGAGATCGGTGTGCTGGCCGGCCTGGCGGACGCCGGCGTGGATCTGACCACGGCCGACCTGGTCGTGGGCACGTCGGCGGGGTCGGTGGTCGGCGCGCAGGTGACCAGCGGAGCGGAGCTCGAGGCGATGTTCGCCCGGCAGCTGGAACCCCCGGCGCAGGAGAAGGTGGCGCGGATGTCGCGGTCGAACCTCGCGCGCTACGCGTGGGCGATGCTGGTCAGCCGCGGCCGCGACGTGGAGTTCCGCCGCCGGGTCGGGCAGGTCGCGCTCGCCGCCGAGAAGGCCGGCCTCACCCCCACCGAGCAGGAGCGGCTCGACGTCATCGGCTCCCGCCTGGTCGGCCGCGAGTGGCCGGACCGGCAGCTCACGGTCACCGCGGTCGACGCCGCCACCGGGGAGTTCCGCGCCTTCGACCGCGACTCGGGCGTTCCCCTGCTGCAGGCGGTCGCGGCCAGCTGCGCCGTCCCGGGCGTCTACCCGCCCGTCACGATCGGCGGGCAGCGCTACATCGACGGCGGGATGCGCTCGACGGCCAACGCCGACCTCGCCCAGGGCTACGACCGGGTCGTGGTGCTCGCCCCGATCCCCCGGGGCGTCGGCCCGATCGCCAGCGTCGACGCGCAGGTGACCGGCATGGTGTCCGCCCGCGTCGCCGTCGTCACCCCCGACGAGGCCGCGCGCAAGGCGATCGGGGGTAACGTGCTCGACCCCGCCGCCCGGGCGCCGTCGGCTCGGGCCGGCCGGGCGCAGGCGGCCGAGGCCGTCGAGCGGGTGGCCGAGGCCTGGACCGGCTGAGACGGATCGACGGAGCGGGGACCCGGGCCGCGTCCCCCGCGGGCCCGGGCCCCCCTGGTTCGCGGTGTGGTCAGCCGCGCAGCCAGAGCCAGACACCGACGCCGGCGAACCAGAAGGCCATCAGGTAGGTCACCAGCCAGCCGACCGGAGGCAGCGCCAGGCCCACGGCGAACACCGCGCTGACCACGACGAGGGCCCGCGGCGCTCCGGCTGCGCGGGCGGCGAGGGCGACGGCGACCAGGAAGGCCAGGCCGAACCAGGCCGACATGGGGTGGGCGACGTTCATGAGCACCAGGGCGCTCTCGGTGCCGGTAGCGGTGACACCGCCGTCGAAGACCTGAGTGCCGACCGAGACGGCCGCCGCGGGGGCAGCGAACGCGGCCGCCAGCAGGAGCAGGTGTCCCAGCCCGAGCACGGGGACCAGCCGGACGGCGGGGCTCTCTCCCGCCCGGCCGAGCCGGTGCGCCAGCGCACCGGTGACGGCGAGGGCGAGCACGGCGTAGGCGCCGATGAGCACAGCGGCCGGCACGGCCGACGATCCGGCCAGCTCGGTCGCGGCCTGGGCGGTATCCGTCGACCCGGCGAGCGGGTCCCCGAAGGTCACGGCGGCCGCGGCGAAGGCGGCGAGCCCGCCCAGGCCGGCGAGCGCGGGGAGCGGTGACCCCCGCCCGCGGGTGCGGGGGTCGGAGACGTCCGGAGCGGTGGTGGCGTTCATGGCTGGTCCTCCTCGATGGGCGCGACGGTCGCGTCCGTCGCCCCTGACGCTGCCGCCGGCCGGGGGCAGGCGAGTCCGCCGCAGGGCGGAACCGTGGCCGCTCGTTCGCTGCGTCTGTCCGCCGCACGGCAGACGCGGTATCGGTCGCTCGGCAGATCCCCGGAGGCCGTTCCCGCCCTACGCTCCCGTCCATGCCGGGTATCGGATCGCGATGGCGGACGCTGCCGCCGTGGGTGCGTGACGGGGTACTGGCGGCCGGGCTCACGATCGCGGGGCAGCTGGAGCTCCTGGCGCTGGCCGACGAGGTGTCCGGGCCCCGCCCGCTCCAGCACCTCGCCTTCGCGGTGATGACCGGCTGCCTGGTCATCCGCCGGGTGCGACCGCTCACCGCCGCAGTCGCCTCGGCCCTGGGGCTGGCCTTCCAGACGCTGCTCGGCGAGGCGCCGGCGGTGTCCGGTTTCGCGGCGGTGCTCATCGCCGTCTACTCGGTGGCGCAGTACGCCGACCGGCGCCGGGACGCCGTCGTCGGGCTGGCCGCCATCCTCGCCGCGGTCGAGGTGTACCCCTTCGTCGCCGACGACGTCCGCTTCGCCGACGAGGTCGGCAACGCAGTCATCCCGCTCGTCGTCTGGGTGTTCGCCCGCCTGGCCCGGGAACGCCTCGACCGCGCGATCCGGGCCGAGCGCGAGGCGGCTGCCGCCCGCGCCCGGATGCGTGAGGACGAGCTCGAGCGGGCGGCGGCCCTGGCCGCGGAGCGCCGCCGGATCGCCCGGGAGATGCACGATGTCGTCGGGCACGGTGTGACCCTGATGCTCCTGCACGCCGACGCCGCCCAGGCCAGCCTCGCGGGCCGGGAACCGGCGACCGCCGAAGCGCTCGACGTCGTCCTGGCCGCCGGCCGTGCCGCGCTGGCCGACCTCCAGCGGACCCTGCGGGTGCTGCGGGAGAGCAACGCCGAGGGCGACCAGGTCGGCGAGCAACCCGGGACGCTCGCCCAGATCGAGGAGCTGGCCGCCTCAGCGGCGCGGGCCGGCCGTGACGTCGCGGTGCGCGTCGAGGGGGAACTGCGTCCACTGCCCTCGGCGGTCGAGGCGACCGCCTACCGGATCGTGCAGGAGTCGCTGACCAACGCGCTGAAGCATGCCCCGGGAGCCCGCATCCGCGTGCGGCTCGTCCTCGGCACCGACACGCTGGAGGTCGACGTCACCGACGACGGTCCGGGCCACGGCCGCGACGGCGGTCGGCCCGGCTTCGGTCTGGCCGGCATCCGGGAACGGGCGGCCCTCTTCGACGGCCGGGTCAGCGCGGGGCCTAGGGACGAGGGGCCGGGCTGGCGCACCAGGGTGGTGCTCCCCGTGCCCGCCCGTGAGCCTGCGGCGGCATGAGCGTGCGGGTCCTGCTGGTCGACGACGAAGCGCTGGTCCGCACCGGCCTGCGCATGATCCTCGAGGCCGAAGCCGATCTCGAGGTCGTCGGCGAGGCCTCCGACGGCGCGGCCGCGCTGGCGCTGTGCCGCCAGCTCCGCCCGGACGTCGCGCTCGTCGACATCCGCATGCCCCGGGTCGACGGGATCGCCGTGGCCCGGCGGCTCACGGCCGACCCGGACCTGAGGACGGCCGTCGTCATGCTGACGACGTTCGACGCCGACGAGCACGTCGTCGAGGCCCTGCGCGCCGGTGCCACCGGTTTCCTGCTCAAGTCGATGCCGCGCGAGCAGCTGGTCGCCGCGGTGCGCGCGGCGGTGAGCGGTGAAGCACTGCTGGCGCCGGCGCTGCTGCGCCGGCTGCTGGACGACTACGTCGGGCGTTCGGCCGCCGCGCCGGTCGCCACCGCCGGTCTGGAGCGGCTCACACCGCGGGAGGACGAGGTTCTCCGGCTCATGGCGCGGGGGCTCAGCAACGCCGAGATCGCGGCCCGGCTCGTACTGGGCGAGGGGACCGTGAAGACGCACGTCGCCCGCGTGCTGGCCAAGCTGGGTCTGCGGGACCGCGTGCAGGCGGTGGTCGTGGCCTACGAGTCGGGCCTGGTGCGTCCCGGCCGGGACGACTGAGAGCTCAGGGGTTCCTTCGTCAGACCACCGGCTCCGCAACCAGCGAGCCGGCCGAGTGCTCCTGGCGCAGCGCCGTCTTGAGCACCTTGCCGCTGGGGTTCCGGGGCAGCGCTCCCACGACCGAGTACTCCCGCGGGTTCTTGTATCGGGCCAGCTTCTCCCGGCACCACGCCGCGAGCTCCTCGGGCGTCGGCGGGTCGGCCGCGTTCCGCGGGGCGACCACCGCCAGCGGCGCCTCGCCGTACCTCGTGTCGGGTACGCCGATCAGCGCGACCTCGCCGACCTTCGGGTGCGCGGCGAGCACGTCCTCCACCTCGGCGCAGTAGATGTTCTCCCCGCCGGAGATGATCATGTCCTTCTTGCGGTCGACGACGTAGAAGTAGCCGTCCTCGTCCTGGCGCACGAGGTCGCCGGAGTGGAACCAGCCACCTTCGAAAGCGATCGACGTCTCCTCCGGCTTGTTCCAGTACTCCTTCATGACCATCGGGCTGCGGTACACGATCTCGCCGACCTCGCCCTGCGGGACGTCCTGCATGGCGTCGTCGACCACGCGGACCTCGACGTTGAGCATCGGGGTGCCCACCGAGCCGATCTTGCGGACCGAGTCCTCGCCACGCAGCAGGCAGGTGACCGGGCTGCACTCCGTCTGCCCGAACGCGGTGATCACCTCCGCCTGCGGGAACGCGTCGATCAAGGCCCGCAGCAGCGTCGTGGAGGCCGGGGCCGCACCCCAGGACACCCGGCGCAGGTGCGAGAGGTCGCGGTCCCCGATGCCGGGCACGGCCAGCACGGCCGCCCACATCGCCGGCACCAGGAAGATGTTCGAGACCTTCTCGCGCTCCATCAGGTCGAGCGTCTCGACCGGGTCGAACGCGCCGGACCGGATGATCACGTGGGTGCCGCCCAGCAGCATCGCCGGCATGCCCCCGGCCAGGCCGGCGATGTGGAACAGCGGCGCGCCGGGGACCCCGACCCGGTCGTGGGGATCGGAGCCCAGCGTGGCGAGCTGGCTGAGCGCGTGCATGAGCAGGTTGCGGTGGGTCAGCACCGCGCCCTTGGGACGGCCGGTCGTCCCGGAGGTGTACATGAGGAACGCGGGCTCGTCCTCGTCGACCGCGATGTCGAGCGGCTCGTCGCCGGCGTCGGCCAGCGCGTCCTCGTAGTCCCCTCCGATCACCAGCGTGCTCGTGACCGACGGTGCCTGCTCCCGTGCCTTCGCGGCGACCTCGGCCAGCGCGGTGTCGACGACCAGCGCCACGGCGCCCGAGTCGGTGAGCACGTAGGCGACCTCGTCGGCCACCAGCCGGAAGTTCACCGGCACGACGATCGCGCCCAGCCGCACACCCGCCAGGTAGGCCTCCCAGGTCTCCATGCCGTTGAGCGCCAGGACGGCCACCCGGTCGCCGGGTCCGACGCCGCGTCGCTGCAGGGCACGGGCCAGCCGCGTCACCCGCTCGTCGAGCTCGCCGTAGCTGCGGCCGGTCCCCTCGAAGCGGAGCGCCGGCAGGTCGGGGCTCTTCCGCGCATGCCGGGCGAGCTGGTCGCTCATGGTCATGCCGCGGCCCTGCAGCACGGGGATCTCGACGCTCACGGACGCTCCTGGACGACGCCGGCAGATGTGACCTGCGTCATGCTGTCGGGGGCTGCCGGGCGGGTCAAGCCTCGCCGTCGAGGCTGAGCAGCCGGGCGGCCAGCCGCTTCCACAGCGCGAGGTGCGGATCGGTCGCGGCCGGGCGGTCCTCGAACGCGTACAGCAGGGCGACGCCGCGCATGCTGGTGAACAGCAGCTCGGTGAGGTCGGTGTAGACCGGCGACCCGACGATCTCCGGTCCCCAGATGCCGTCGGCGACCGCGGCGATCGCCGCGCGCAGCGGTCGCTCCTCGGCACGCAGCGCCGCCCGCAGGGCCGGGTCCGTGCGCGCCGCGGTCCACAGCTCCATCGCCGCCCAGAACGGCGGTTCCTGGAACGTCGTCCACATCAGGTCGATGGCGCGGTCCACCCGCTCCCGGCCGGTGGGCTCGTCCTCCATGAGGGCGGCCGCGCGGCTGCGGACCTCCTCGAGCAGCGTCGACGCGAGGTGGTCGGCCGCCGCGACCAGGAGCTCGGCCCGGGACGGGAAGTGGTGCAGCAGGCGCCCGCGGGAGACGCCGGCCCGGGCCTGGACGGCGAGAGTGGAGGCGCCCGCCGCGCCGTCCTCGACGAGGCAGGCGACCGCGGCGTCCAGGATGAGCAGCCGGCTGTCCGCGGTCCGCGCCGACCGGCTCCGGGGCGTCGGGGCGGTCGCCACGGATGCGGGCTCGGTCGTCATCGGCTGCAGCCTAGGCGCGGCCGTGGTCGCGGGACAGTCACCGTTGACCGCTCACCCCGGCGGTGGAACCCTGCCGGAGGTGTCGATGGACCTGAGCGAGCTCCGCTACGAGGTCGCCGACCGGATCGCCACGGTGTGGCTGCACCGGCCGGAGCGGCTGAACGCCTTCACCTGGACGATGGCCGACGAGCTCGCCCGGGTGGCTGCCGCGGCCGATGCCGACGACGAGGTCCGCGTCGTCGTCGTGACCGGGTCGGGTCGGGGGTTCTGCGCGGGCGCGGACCTCGGGAGCGGCCCGGACACCTTCGCCGACCGGCGGACCCAGCCCCGGCCGCCGGGCCCGCTGCGCGAGGAGATCGACGGCGTCCCCCGGGACGCCGGGGGTGTGGTGGCCCTGCCGTTCGCCGCCCTGCGCAAGCCGGTGATCGCCGCGGTCAACGGGCCGGCGGTGGGCATCGGGGCGACGCTCACCCTGCCCATGGACATCCGGATCGCCGCCGCGTCGGCCCGGTTCGGCTTCGTGTTCGGCCGGGTCGGCATCGTCCCGGAGGCCGCCTCGTCCTGGTTCCTGCCGCGGGTGGTCGGCATCAGCCAGGCGATGGAGTGGGTCGCCACGGGTCGGGTCTTCGACGCCGAGGAGGCGTTGCGGGGCCGGCTGGTGTCCCAGGTGGTGGCCGACGACCAGCTGCTGCCGACCGCCTACGCGCTGGCCCGCGAGATCGTCTCGAACACCAGCGGGCTCGCGGTGGGCACCGCCCGGCAGCTGCTGTGGTCGATGCTCGGCGCCTCGTCGCCCTGGGACGCGCACCGGGCGGAGTCCCGAGCGCTGGTCGAGCTGGGCGACGGACCCGACAGCGCGGAGGGCGTGGCCGCGTTCCTGGAGAAGCGGCCCCCTCGCTTCGCCGCGCGCATGGGAGACGGGTCGCTCGCGGGTGTGCCCCGGTGGCCGGCGCCGCCGCCGGACGTGCGACCCGGCGACTGACGGGGCTTACGGACGCCGGGCCCCGGGCAAGAGAGCGGCGTGGACACCGAGATCACGCTGCGCGTCGACGGCGCGGCCTATCCGCTGACCGTCGACACCCGCACCACGCTGCTGGACGCGCTGCGCGAACGGCTGCGCAACACCAGCCCGAAGAAGGGCTGCGACCACGGTCAGTGCGGCGCCTGCACGGTGCTGCTCGACGGCCGACGGGTGAACAGCTGCCTCGTCCTCGCCGTCACGGTCGCGGACGCCGAGGTCACCACCTCCGACGGGCTGGCGGCCGGCGGCGAGCCGCACGCCCTGCACCGCTCCTTCGTCGAGCACGACGCCTTCCAGTGCGGCTACTGCACGCCCGGCCAGATCTGCTCGGCCGCCGGCGTGCTCGCCGAGGCGCGGGCCGGCTGGCCCAGCGGGGTCACCCCTGTCGACGGCGACGCCGGGGACCTCACCGACGACGAGATCCGCGAGCGGATGAGCGGCAACCTCTGCCGGTGCGCCGCCTACGCCAACATCGTGCCGGCCGTCGCCTCGGTCGCCCGGGCCGAGGGCGTGCGGCGATGAGGGAGTTCCGGTACGAGCGGGCCGCCGATCCGGCCGCGGCCGTTGCCCTGCTCGCCGCCGAACCCGAGGGGGCCTACCTCGGCGGTGGCACCAACCTCGTGGACCTGATGAAGCTGGGCGTGGCCACGCCCGACGTCCTGGTCGACGTCCGCAGGCTGACCTCGGCGGAGATCGCCGAGCTCCCGGACGGCGGCCTGCGCATCGGCGCCGCCGTCCCCAATGCCGACCTCGCCGCCGACGCCCGCGTCCGCGACCGGTTCCCGGTGCTCAGCGAGGCGCTGCTGGCCGGCGCCTCCGGGCAGCTGCGCAACCGGGCGACCACCGGCGGCAACCTGCTCCAGCGCACCCGCTGCCCGTACTTCACCGACGTCACCGCACCCTGCAACAAGCGGGCTCCCGGCAGCGGCTGCGGCGCCCTGCACGGCGTGCACCGCAACCACGCGATCCTCGGTCAGACCCTGGAGGGGCCGGGCACGTGCGTGGCCACCCATCCCTCGGACATGGCCGTCGCGCTGGTGGCCCTGGACGCCACCGTCCGCGTGCTCGGGCCCGACGGCGAGCGGGCCGTGCCGATGGCGGAGCTGCACCGCCTCCCGGGCGAGGACCCGGCCCGCGACACCACGCTGCGGCACGGCGAGCTGATCACCGCGATCGACCTGCCGGCGCTGGGCATGCCCTCGCGCTACCGGAAGGTGCGGGACCGGGCGGCGTTCGCCTTCGCGCTGGTCAGCGTCGCCGCCGCCGTGCGCGTCACCGACGGGCTCGTCGCCGACGTGCGGCTGGCCCTCGGAGGAGTGGCGCACCGGCCGTGGCGGGCGACGGCGGCCGAGGAGGCGCTGCGCGGGCGTCCGGCGACCGAGGCGTCGTTCACCGCGGCCGCCGACGCGGAACTGGCCGCCGCCGTGCCGCTGCGGGACAACGGCTTCAAGGTGCCGCTGGCCCGCAACCTCGTCGTCCGGACCCTGCTGCAGCTCGGAGAGGACGCCCGATGACCACCATGGACCGGCTGGTCGGTGCCGGCGTCGAGCGCATCGACGGCCCGGCCAAGGTGCGCGGCACCGCTCCCTACGCCTACGAGCAGGACCCCGGCGAGCCGATCTGCCACGTCGCCGTCGTGCAGAGCACGGTCAACCGCGGCCGGATCACCCGGTTGGACCCGTCCCGGGCCGAGGCGATGCCGGGCGTGCTCGCCGTGCTGACCCCGGCGAACGCGCCGCGGCTGGGCGAGGGGCTGGCCTCGGACCTGCCGGTGCTGCAGTCGCTCGACGTGCACTACCAGGGCCAGATCGTGGCCGCCGTCGTCGCCGAGACCTCGGAGATCGCGAAGGCCGCCGTCGGCGCCGTCGCCGTCGGGTACGAGGCGCAGGAGCCCGACGTCGCGCTGTCGGCCGACCGCCCGGACCTGTACGCCCCGCCGAAGCTGATGGCCGGCTTCGCGACCGACTCGGTGATCGGCGACGTCGACGGCGCGCTGGCTGCCGCCGCGGTGACCGTGGACGCCACCTACTCCACACCCACCCAGCACAACAACCCGATCGAGATGCACACCTCGATGGCCCGCTGGGACGGCGACCGACTGACCCTGTGGGACGCCAACCAGGGGCCGCACAACATCGTCAACGATCTGGTGACGGCGTTCGGCCTCGAGCGGGACCAGGTGCGGGTCATCTCCCCGTACGTGGGTGGTGCGTTCGGCTCCAAGGCGTTCACCCACCCCAACCAGATCCTGGCCGCGATGGCCGCGCGGGTGGTCGGGCGCACCGTCGTCTTCGAGCTCTCCCGGCAGCAGATGTTCTCCCTCGTCGGCCACCGGACGCCGACCATCCAGCGGGTCCGGCTGGGCGCCGACGCCGAGGGCCGGCTGGCCGCGGTCAGCCACGAGGTCGTCGAGCACACCTCGCGGATCAGCGAGTTCGCCGAGCAGACCGCGACCCCCACCCGGGTGCTCTACGCCGCGCCGCACCGGCGCACCACGCACCGGCTGGCGAGGCTCGACGTGCCGCCGCCGACGATCATGCGTGCGCCGGGGGAGACCCCGGGCATGTTCGCGCTGGAGTCGGCGATGGACGAGCTGGCGCACGAGCTGGGCCTGGACCCCGTCGAACTGCGGATCCGCAACGAGCCCGGGCGCGATCCGGAGCGGGACGTGCCCTGGTCCAGCCGTAACCTGGTGGCCTGCCTGCGCACCGGTGCGGAGCGGTTCGGCTGGGCCGGGCGCGACCTGCGGCCGGGGGTGCGCACCGACGGCCGGTGGCTGATCGGCACCGGCGTCGCGGCGGCGACCTACCCGACCCGCCGGCGCAGGGCCGAGTGCCGCATCACCGGGCACGACGACGGCCGGTGGACCGTCGAGATCGACGGCTCGGACATCGGCACCGGTGCCTGGACGGCGCTGTCCCAGATCGCCGCCGACGCGCTCGGGGTCGGGCTGGAGGCGGTCGACCTGCGGATCGGTGACAGCGACCTGCCCTTCGCCGGGGGCGCGGGCGGCTCCACGGGGCTGACCTCGTGGGGGTCGGCGATCGTGCTGACCGCGCGGGAGGTTCGCCGTGAACTGGACGAGAAGCACGGCGGGCAGCTGCCGCCGCACGGGATCGTGGTGAAGGGCGGGGTGCCGGGGGAGTCACCGCACGCCGGCGACTACTCGATGCACGCGTTCGGCGCGCACTTCGTCGAGGTGCGCGTGGACCACGACACCGGGGAGGTGCGGCTGCCGCGGGCGACCAGCGTCTACGCCGCCGGCACGATCGTGAACGCGCACACCGCGCGCTCGCAGTTCGTGGGCGGGTTCAGCATGGGCGTCTCGATGGCCCTGCACGAGGAGTCGGTGGCCGACGAGCGGCTGGGTCACTACGTCAACCACGACCTCGCCGGTTACCACATCGCCACCAACGCGGACATCGGTGAGCTCGACATCCACTGGCTCGACGAGCACGACCCCTACGTCAACGAACTCGGGCTCAAGGGGATCGGCGAGATCGGCATCACCGGCGCCGCTGCCGCCGTCGCCAATGCCTACTGGCACGCCACGGGGCTGCGGGTGCGGGACCTGCCGATCACCCCGGACAAGTACTTCCGCGAGCTGGGTCTGACCTGACGCGCTAGCCCAGGCCCTTGATCGCGGCCGGGTCGATGTGGGCGAGCAGCGTCTCGCCGAGGTCGCGCATGTGCTCCACCTGCTCAGGGGTGAGCTGGTCGAACAGGTGCGTGCGGACGCTCTCGACGTGGACCGGTGCGGCTGCCTCGAGGGCGCCGAACCCGTCGTCGGTCAGGACGGCGAGCTGCCCGCGGCCGTCGTCCGGGCAGACCTGGCGGCGCACCCAGCCGCGCTCCTCGAGGCGGGACACCGCGTGCGAGAGCCGGCTGCGCGAGGACAGGCAGCGGTCGGCGAGCTCGCTCATGCGCATCATCCGCTCGGGGGCCTCCGAGAGGGCGACCAGGATCTCGTAGTAGGCGTGCGAGATGCCCGTGGCGTGGGTGAGCTCGCGGTCGAGCCGGTCCAGGAGCAGCTGGGCGCTGAAGAGCCAGGCCCGCCAGGCCCGCTGTTCGTCGGCGTCGAGCCAACGGGGTTCGCCGAACTCCGGTGCGCCGGCGGGGGTGGACGACACGTGCGCGGTCATGGGGACATCCTACTGGCGGAATAGTTCAGCGCTCAACTACGCTACCGCCCGGCAAGAAGGTTCCACGTTCAACCACTTGGAGACACCATGACCAGCACCGTCCAGATCCCCGGGTACGTCGTCGGCACCTGGGACATCGACGCCTCGCACTCCACCGTCGGCTTCTCCGTCCGCCACATGATGGTCAGCAAGGTGCGCGGCTACTTCCGCGAGTTCTCCGGTGTGCTCGTCACCGCCGCCGACCCCGCGCAGTCCTCGGTCACCGCCACGATCGACATGGACTCGATCGACACCCGTCAGGAGCAGCGGGACGCCCACATCAAGTCCGCCGACTTCTTCGACGTGGGCAACCACACCGTGATGACGTTCCGCTCCACGGCCGTCGTCGCCAAGGGCGAGGACTGGCACGTCGAGGGCGAGCTGACCCTCAAGGGCATCACCAAGCCCGTCAGCCTGGAGCTCGAGCTCAACGGTTTCGGCCCCGACGCCTACGGCGGCACGCGCGCCGGCTTCTCGGCCAAGACCGAGATCTCCCGCAAGGAGTTCGGCGTCGACATCGACATGCCGATGGACGGCGGCGGCGTCGTCGTCGGCGACAAGATCAGCGTCGAGCTCGAGATCGAGGCCGTGCTCCGCGCCGCCTGATCGCGATCGACCCACGAGGGGCCCCGGACAGCGCGTCCGGGGCCCCTCGGCGTCAGCGCAGGCGGACCGGCCCGGCGTCGATCGGTGTCCGGAACAGCGCGTAGGGCTTGCGCCGGACGTCGCGGCCGCCCTGGTACTTCGCCTGCCGGTACAGCTGGTTGGCCGTCACGTACAGATGGCCATCCGCCGCCACCGACATGGTGTCGGGCCACAGCAGGCGGTCGTCGTGCAGCACGGTCTCCCACGAGCCGTCCGGCAGCCGGCGGTGGATCGCGTCGTGCTCCCCGTCGGTGACGTAGAGCCGCCCGGCGTCGTCGGTCTCCAGGCCGTCGCCGGCTGCGCCCTTGTCGCCCTCGTCGACGACGGTGGCCGCGACGTCGTCGTCGCTGGTCGACCGGTCGACCAGCGCGTCGGTGGCCACGCTGTACCAGCGACGCGAGGCCAGCGGGCAGTAGAACAGTCGCGTCCCGTCGGCGGAGATCGCGATCCCGTCGGCGCCCATGGTGACCGGCGAGGTCTCGCCGTCCTCGTCGCGCTCCAGGAACTCGCGGCCCTCCACGACCATCCGCAGCTCCGGGGGCTGCAGCGCCTTGGTCGAGGGGTGGTCGTGCAACCGGCGCCACGCCTGCCCGCTGGCCAGGTCCACCACGATGATCCCGTTCGGCCCGGAGTCGGCCGAGTCGGTGATGTAGGCGATGCCCGCCTCGCCGCGGCGCAGGTCGAAGCGCACGTCGTTGAGGTACGTCGTCTCCAGCGCGACCGACGGGTCGAAGGTGATGACCTGGGCCACCGAGTCGGTGTCGAGGTCGACGCGGACGAGCTTGGGCCCGCCCGGCTCGGTCGGTTCGAACATCGGGCTGCCGGTGTCGAGCACCCAGAGCCGGTCGGCCGGGTCCACCACGATGCTCTGCACCGACACGAACGCCCCGGCGTCGTCCTTGCCCGACGGGGAGTTCCACGCCTCGTCGGGGAACGGCACCTCCCGGCCGTCGCGCAGCTCCACCACGGTGGCCGGCGGGTCGTCGCCCCACTGCGGGAAGTTCACGAACACCCGGCCGGTGTGCGAGACGCTCACCCCGGTCGGCATCGGGCCGGTGAACGCGTGCACCAGCTCCACTTCGCCGATCGGCTCGTCCCGGGCCAGGTCGGTCACGCGCGCACCGCGGCGAACGCCTGCCGGAAGTGGTCGGCGGCCAGCTGCTGGGCCTGCTCGGCCTTGTCCAGCACGGCGGCGGCGCCGAAGAACTCGTGCATCACGCCCGGGTAGTACCGGTGCGTGGTGGGCACGCCGGCGGCCTCGAGGTTCTGCGCGAACTGCTGGCCCTGGCTCCGCAGCACGTCCCGCTCGTCGGTGATGACCAGCGTCGGCGGCATGGTGGCCAGCTGCTCGGTGGTCCAGCCCAGCAGGTCGATCCGCGGGTCCTTCGCCGCGTCCGGCCGGCCCTCGAAGGCGTGCATGGCCATCCAGCTGAGCAGGGCGCGGTTGAGCGGCCGTCCGTCCGCCGCGTCGGCCATCGACTCGCCGAACTGCTCCCCTGTGGTCAGCGGGTAGACGCACACCTGCGCCACCGGCACCGGCTGGCCGTTGGCGGCCAGCTGCAGGCAGGTGGCCGGGGCCATGTTCCCGCCGACGGACTCGCCGCCGATGCCGATCCGCGACGCGTCGCCACCGATGGAGGCCGCGTTCTGCAGCAGCCAGTGGTAGGCGGTCAGCACGTCGTCGTGCGCAGCGGGGAACACGGCCTCGGGCGCCCGTCGGTAGTCCGGGGTGACCACGAGGGCGCCGGTCTTGTTGGTCAGGCCTCGGCAGGACGCGTCGTAGTGGTCGTCGATGTCGAACAGCACCCAGCCGCCGCCGTGGATCCACATGATCACCGGCAGGGGACCGGCGGCCGCGTCGGCCGGCCGGTAGACCCGGAACCGCTGCGTGCCGCCGGCGCCGTCGGGGATCTCCAGGTCCTCCACCGAGCCGACCGGCTCGGGGCCCTCGATGCCCCGCTCGGCCATCACCTTCTCGACCGCGGCCTTCGGGCCGGGCTGCTTCCGGGCCTGGTCGGGCGTGAGGATCTCGAAGGGCAGCGGCCCGAGGGAGGAGTGGGCGTCGACGATGGCCTGGGCCTGCGGGTCGAGCAGCCCGGAGGCGTCGGTGGCCGCCTCCTTCTGCTTGCCCGAGAGCAGGTCGCGCACGTGGTCCAGCGGCTTGGCGAGCATGCCCGCGATCCGCTCGGCCAGGCCCTCGTCGGGGGCGTGCGGGTGCGGGCGGGTGGGCGCCTGACGCTTGGCGGCCAGGAACTCCTTGCCCAGCTGGGCCATGCGCGCGGGCCCCGCCTTCCGCCGGAACTCGGGGAGCTCCTCGTCCTCCTCGTCGTGGACGTGGTGGCGGACGACGCGCATCAGGTCGGTCAGCGCCTGCTCGAACTCCGTCTCGCCGGGCTCGGTCCGGCCGAGGGTCACGAGGAGCTCCTTGATCTCCTGGTGCTCGTGCTCGGCGTCGTCGTGCTCGTCGGTCATGCCGATCTCGGTCCAGATCGGGTAGAGCACCGTCTCCTCGGCGAACGCGTGCAGGGCGAGCTCGAGGGAGATCTGGTCCACCAGGACGCGCCGGTTGCCACGGCCGGCCTCCAGGTGCTGGAACTGGCGCTCGACGATCGCGTGGTCGTCGGCGATCAGGTGGTCGATGTCGCCGGGCAGGGTGTCGTAGGACAAGGGCATGCGTCTTCGCTCCTCCGGATCGGGGCACCGGGGCATCGCGCCACCCGGCGGACGGTCTGTTGGGTGCTACCCGGTGGCCGTCGCAGCACGCGTCGCAGCACGCGTCGCGGCCGCGTCGGGCTGCCGTCGGGGAGACTGGGGGACATGTCGACCGCAGGTCTCGTCCGCACCCGGTTCCCCTCCGCCGTCCTCGTCGCCGTCGGCCTGGCCGCCGGGTTCGGCGTCGCGCAGGGCACCGGCGTCCGCGCGCTGGGCGGTGCCGTGTTCGCCGCGGCCGGGCTGGCCGCAGGCGCCCTGTGGCTCCGCCGCCGCGGCCCGGGCACCGCCGTCGCCCTGGCCGGGCTCTACGTCGGCGCCTTCGTCCTGGCCCACGTGCTGGCCATCGGCGTCGGGATGTCGGCCTGGCTGGCGGTGAGTCTGGTCACTCTGACCGCCGCAGGGGTGACGTTCGCGGTGGCCGACGCCGCTCGCGAGGGGGAGACCGCCGGCTGAGCGACTACTCTGGGAAGGTCGGCGGGCCGCCGGCCGTTGAACGAGATGCCGCGCGCTGACGCAGCGGCCTCCCCGAACCCCCCTGAGGTGCCCTTCCGCATGCCCACCCGCGACGACCTGCGCAACGTGGCGATCATCGCTCACGTCGACCACGGCAAGACGACCCTGGTCGACGCCCTCCTCCGCCAGGCAGGTGCCCTCGGGCGCGCCAAGGGCGAGGGGACGGACAACGACTCCACGCAGGACCGCGTGATGGACTCGATGGACCTCGAGCGCGAACGCGGCATCACCATCCTGGCCAAGAACACCGCGATCCACCTGGCGGACGAGGACGGCAACCCCGTCGTCGTCAACATCGTCGACACCCCCGGTCACGCCGACTTCGGTGGCGAGGTCGAGCGCGGCCTGTCCATGGTCGACGGCGTCTGCCTGCTCGTCGACGCCTCCGAGGGCCCGCTCCCGCAGACCCGCTTCGTGCTGCGCAAGGCGCTGGCCAAGGGGATGCCGGTCATCCTGGCGGTCAACAAGACCGACCGCGCCGACGCGCGCATCGCCGAGGTCGTCGACGAGTGCTACGAGCTGTTCATGGAGCTCATGGAGGACGCCGGCATGGACGCCGACGCCCTCGAGTTCCCGATCGTCTACTGCAGCGGCCGCTCCGGGAAGGCGTCGCTGACCCGCCCCGAGAACGGCACCGAACCCGACAGCGACGACCTCGCCCCGCTGGTCAAGACGCTGCTGGACACCATCCCGGCGCCGGTCTACGACGCCGAGGAGCCGCTGCGCGCGCAGGTCACCAACCTCGACGCCTCGCCCTACCTCGGCCGGCTGGCGCTGCTGCGCATCCACTCGGGCACGATGAAGAGCGGCCAGCAGGTCGCCTGGTGCCGCACCGACGGCACGATCAAGAACGTCAAGATCACCGAGCTGCTGGTCACCGAGGGCCTCACCCGCACCCCGGCCGAGAGCGCCGGCCCCGGTGAGCTCGTCGCCATCGCCGGCATCGAGGACGTCATGATCGGCGACACCCTCGCCGACCCGAACGACCCCCGCCCGCTGCCCCCGCTGACCGTCGACGAGCCCTCGATCTCGATCACCATCGGGATCAACACCTCGCCGCTGGCGGGCAAGTCGGGCAAGAAGCTCACCGCCCGCCTGATCAAGAACCGCCTCGACCAGGAGCTGGTCGGCAACGTGTCGGTCCGCATGCTGCAGACCGACCGCCCCGACACCTGGGAGATGCAGGGCCGCGGCGAGCTGGCGCTGGCCATCCTGGTCGAGCAGCTGCGCCGCGAGGAGTTCGAGCTCACGGTCGGCCGCCCCACGGTGGTCACCAAGGAGATCGACGGCAAGCTGCACGAGCCGGTCGAGCGGGTCACCATCGACACGCCGGGCGAGTACGTCGGCACGCTGACCCAGGCGCTGGCCACCCGTCGCGCGCGGCTGGAGAACCTGGTGCACCACGACACCGGCTGGGCGCGGATGGAGTACATGGTGCCCTCGCGCGGCCTCATCGGGTTCCGCACCGAGTTCCTGACCGAGACCCGCGGCACCGGCGTCCTCAACCACAACCTCGAGGGCTACGAGCCGTGGCTGGGCGACATGCGCGCCCGCCCGACCGGCTCGCTGGTCGCCGACCGCCAGGGCGTGGCGACGACGTACTCGATGTTCTCGCTGCAGGAGCGCGGCCAGCTCATGGTCCAGCCGGGCACCGACGTCTACGAGGGCATGATCGTCGGTGAGAACTCCCGTCCGGACGACATGGACGTGAACATCACCAAGGAGAAGAAGCTCACCAACATGCGCAAGAGCACCTCCGAGGAGCTCGAGCGCCTGGTGCCGCCGCGGGTGCTGAACCTGGAGCAGGCGCTGGAGTTCTGCGCCGAGGACGAGTGCGTCGAGGTCACCCCGGCCACCGTCCGCATCCGCAAGGTGGTGCTCGACCAGACCGAGCGCGGCAAGGCCAAGAACAAGAAGCCCAAGCCGTCCTGACCTGATCACACCGCGCAGAAGGCCCGTCACGCAGTCGCGTGGCGGGCCTTCTCGTCGTGCGGGCCGGCCGGCGTCAGCCGGGTCGCGTCCCGGGAGGCGGCGTCCGCGCCACATCCGCCCAGACCTCGGTCATCTCCGAGATCCGCCCTTCCCGGGCGGTGACGAAGGTGGCCACCTCGAAGTGGACCAGGTCGCCGTCGGCGTACCCGGTGACGTGGCAGCGGGCTGCGGCCCGATCACCGGCGCCGACCACGTCGTGCACGACCAGGCGGTCGAACCCCGGGTACTCGGCGTTCAGGCGCACCCACGTCTCGCGGTCGAACGCCTCACCTGTGTGCGCGTACCGGCACACGAAGTCGTCGTGCAGCAGCGGGGTCAGGTCGGTCCACCGGCGGTCGCCGATGAGCCGGCAGAGGCGGGTCAGCAGAGCGGAGGCGTCCATCGCCCGGATGCTCGCACGCGGTACCGACGAGAACGGTGTGGCGAGCCACGTACGCGTGGTGACGACCCGCTGAACCGGCTCGGCACGCCGGCCCCTCGTGCCCCACGACTCGCGCGTCGCCCCACCTACGTTCTTCTCGGGGCCATGGGTCATGACCCCAGGGGGACGAGTGCACGAGAGGCGGTCGACCGCATGACGACGATCACCCGAACGGCTCCGGCGGAGAACCACTTCCGGGGCGGGATCGATGTCCGGGTGAGCCTGCGGGACGGCGCCGGCGACGGCAGTTCCGCCTTCGACGGCGCCTGGTTCCCGCGCAGCCGCGACCTCGAGGTGGAGCTGCCCGAGCTGATCGCGGAGCTCGACCGCCGGGGTGTCCGCATCGAGCGCTTCACCTACTCCCTCGAGGCCTGGGTGCCGGCGGCACGCAAGCTGGTCCTCCGGGACCGCGTGGTGCGCACCGGCGGCTTCCGCAGCATGGACCCGCTGGTGGTCTGCCTGACCTGGGCCGGGGGTGCGCGCCGCGCGGACCTGCTCGTCGTCCCGCCGGAGACCGACGTGCTGACCGGCGCCCGGGCGCTGCGGCTGTGCACGCGCCGCGGGCTGCCGCGCTCGCCGCAGATGGTGCTGGCCGCCGCACGCTCCACGCCGCTGCCGCAGGTCCCGCAGGTGCACCGCCGCGCCGTCTAACCCGCGCTACGCCGACCGCGAACCCGCTGGACGGCGGGGGAGCGCGTCGACTGGGGTGGGGGCCATGCGGCTCCTCGTGCTCGGTGGCACCTCCTTCCTCGGCCGGCACGTCGTGACGGCGGCGCTCGGACGCGGCCACGACGTCGCCACCTTCACCCGCGGCGTCTCCGGGGCGCCCCCGGACGGCGCTCGCACCCTGCACGGCGACCGGGAGGATCCCGACGCGCTGCCCCGGGCGCTGGCGGGCTGGGCGCCCGAGCTCGTCGTCGACACCTCCTGCCGGACCCGGCCGGCCGCGCGACATGCGGCCGCAGCGCTGGCCGGGGTGCACGGCTACGCCTTGGTCAGCAGCCTGAACGCCTACCGCACCTGGCCGCCCGGCCCGCTGGGCCCGGAGGACGACGAGCCGACCTGGGACACCGACGAGGACGAGTACGGCCCGAACAAGGCCTACGCCGAGCGGGTGCTCGAGGCGGCGGTCGGCGAGGGCTTCCTGACCGCGCGCGCCGGCCTGATCGTGGGCCCGTGGGACTACGTGCACCGGCTGGGCTGGTGGCTGGACCGCATCGCGCGCGGCGGCCACGTCGTCGTCCCCGCGGAGGGCCTGGCCCAGCCGATCGCGCTCGTCGACGCCCGGGACCTCGCCGGCTGGCTGGTCGGCATGGCCGAGCAGGGGCGCTCGGGCGCGGTGAACGCCACCGGGCCGGCCGGGATGACCACGCTGGGCGGGCTGCTGGACCTGTGTCGCGAGGTCACCGGCGGCGACGCGGAGTGGGTTCCGGTGCCGGAGGAGGACCTGCTGGAGGCCGGCGTGGAGCCGTGGATCCACCTGCCGCTGTGGCTGCCGGCCGCGGTGGCGCGGACGGCCTGGGACGTCGACACGACCCGGGCGCGCGAGCTCGGGCTGCCCAGCCGGCCACTGCGCGAGACGGTCGAGGCCACCTGGGCGTGGCAGCAGACCGACACCCGGGGGCACTTCTCACCGATGGGCCTGCCCGAGCCCGGGCTCCCGGCCGACCTCGAGGCCCAGCTGCTCACCCGCCACGATCAGGGACCCTGATCGTGCAGCGTCCTCCCTCACGGTCCACGGTGAGGGAGGACGCTCGACGATCAGGTCACCTGATCCTGGCAGCGGGGGTGATCAGTCGCGGGGGGCGCTGGGGCGGCCGGCGCGCACGGCGTCGACGGCCGGCTCGTCCAGCTCGGCCACGATGTTCGCCTCGCCCACGTGGGCCGGTGCGGCCGCCGCCTCCAGCGCGACGTCCTTGCGGTGCTCGCGGAACGAGTGCACGACGGCCAGCACCCACACCGCGAACAGGGCGGCGTAGACCGCGTAGCGCGTGAGGTCGCCGGCGTCGACCCAGTCGCTCCGCAGCAGCGTCCGGCTGTTCGTCAGCACGATGAGGCCGCCGACGAGGGAACCCAGCATGCGCGGCGGGATGTGCCGCACGAGCCAGGCCGCGAGCGGTGCGGCGATGCTGCCTCCGATGAGCAGCGCGGCGACCCAGGTGAAGTCGATCCCCTGGGAGCCGAGCGCGAACAGGAAGCCCAGGCTCGCCGCCAGCGCGACCAGGAACTCCGCGGTGCTGACCGAGCCGATGACCTTGCGCGGCTCCATCCGGCCGCTGGCCAGCAGCGCCGGCGTGCCGACCGGTCCCCAGCCACCGCCGCCGGTGGCGTCGACGAAGCCGGCGACCAGCCCGAGCGGGCCGAGGAAACGGGCGCGGACCGGCTTGCCGAGGTTCCGCCGGTCGATGCCGCGCAGGGTGAACCGGACCAGCAGGTAGACGCCGAGGGAGAGCAGGATCAGGGACATCACCGGGGCGGCGACCGCGGTCGAGAGGTTCGACAGGACGGTGGCACCGGCGAAGGCGCCGATCGCGCCGGGGATGCCGATCTTGGCGACGACCTTCCAGTCGACGTTGCCGAACTTCCAGTGCGAGAGGCCGGACGTGAGCGTCGTCCCGATCTCGGCGAGGTGGATCGTCGCGGAGGCGGCGGCGGGGTTGGTGCCGATGGCCAGCAGCAACGTCGTCGAGGTGGCGCCGTAGGCCATGCCGAGGCTGCCGTCGACGAGCTGGGCACCCAGGCCGACGAGGGCGAGCAGGACGAGGGTCTTCACAGGGGGTACCGACTCCGGTCTCAGGAGGAGCGCGGGCGCGCAGGGGCCCGCGGGAAGGAGGTGAGACGAGGGGGGCGCCGGGAACGGCGCCGGGAGCTCAGCAGCCCGGACAGGCGGCGGTGCAGACGCGCAGCAGATCGACGTGCAGGCGGCTCACCAGGAGCAGCGTCGTCGGTCGCGTCACGGCGATATGTCTACCAGATCGATGCGCTTATGCGGCAATGGGCCGTCCGGCTGGTGGGATCAGCCACGCAGGACGTCGTTCCGGATGGTCGCCCAGGCCACCGCACCTCCCGCGGCGAACAGCGCGGCGCAGCTGATCATCGCCGCGCGGTAGCCGTCGGTGAGCGCGGCGGGCTGGGCGTAGTCCGCCCCCGAGAGGCCCACCACCACGGGCAGGGCGGCGATGGTCAGCAGCTGGGCGGCGCGGGCCACCGCGTTGTTCACCCCGCTGGCCACCCCGGCCAGCGCGTCCGGCGCGGCCCCCAGCACGCTGGCGGTGAGCGGCGCGACGGTCAGCGCCATCCCGAGGCCCTGGAGGACGGTGCCGGGCAGCACCTCGACCCAGTACGGGGCACCGCCGTCCACACCGACCAGCAGCAGCGTCCCCGCGGCGACGGTCAGCGGGCCCGCGGCCATCGGCAGCCGCGGTCCGATGCGCTGGGCCAGCGCGCCGGCTCCGGGCGACAGCAGGGTGATCAGCAGGATGGTCGGCAGCGTCGCCGCGCCGGCGGCGGTCGCGCCGTAGCCCAGTACGCCCTGGAGCTGCAGCACCAGGAACAGGGAGCTGCCCCCGAGGGCTCCGTAGACGGCGAGGGTGGCGAGGTTGGCGCCGGTGAACTGCCGGTCGGCGAACAGCCGCGGCGGCAGCACGGGGAAGTGCGTCCGCCGCTCGCGGACGACGAACAGTGCGCCGGTGCCCACGGCGACGACCGCGGAGACTACGACGTCGGTCCCACCGCGTTCCCCGGCGGTGATGAGCGCGTAGGTGAGCGCGCCGAGGGCGACCGCGCCCAGGACCGCGCCCAGGACGTCGAACCGGCCGTGCGGCCCGGGGTCGCGGCTCTCCGGCACGTGCCGCCCGGCGACGGCGACGACGAGCACGGCCAGCGGCACGTTCAGCAGGAAGACCAGCCGCCAGCTGGCCAGGTCGACGAGCGCGCCGCCCAGGAACGGGCCGACGAGCCCGGCCACGCCCGAGAGGGAGGACCACACCCCGATCGCCGTCGCCCGGTCGGCAGGCCGGAAGGAGGACTGGATGAGTGCCAGGCTCCCGGGGGTCAGCAGCGCGCCGCCGATGCCCTGCAGTGCCCGGGCGGCGATCAGCTGGCCGGGCGTCTGCGCCAGCCCGCAGAGCAGCGACGCGGCCGCGAACCAGGTGACGCCCAGGAGGAAGACCCGGCGTCTCCCGTAGCGGTCGCCGAGCGCCCCGCCCAGCAGGATCAGTGCGGCCAGCGGCAGGAGGTAGCCGTTGACGATCCACTGCAGGTCCGACAGGGAGGCGCCGAGCTCGCGTCCCAGCGTCGGCAGCGCCACCTGCACCGCGGTGGCGTCGAGGAACGCCATGCCCGAGGCGAGCACCGTGGCGGTGAGCAGCCACCGGCCCGGTGCGGTGCCCAGGGACACGCTGGAGGGGGCCGGGCCCTCGACGGCGGCCACCGGGGGACCCCTAACCGACCGCGAGGTCGGTGAGGACGAACGCGAGCGCGGCCACCGCGGCGGCGGCCGGCAGCGTGACGACCCAGGCGACCACGATGTTGCCTGCCACGCCCCAGCGGACGGCGGAGAGCCGCCGGGTGGAGCCCACGCCCATGATCGACGTCGTGGTGACGTGCGTGGTGGAGATGGGGACGGCGAAGACGGTCGCGGTCGTCACCATCACGCTCGAGGCGACGGTCTGCGCGGCGAAGCCGCCGGTCGGCGTCAGCTGGATGATCCGCCGCCCCAGCGTGCGCACGATGCGGAAGCCGCCGGCGTACGTGCCCGCGCTGATCGCCGCGGCGGCGGCGACGACCACCCAGAAGGGCACCTCGAAGGTGTCGATCTCACCGGCGGTGAACAGCGCCAGCGTGATGATGCCCATCGTCTTCTGTGCGTCCTGCATGCCGTGGCCCAGCGCCATGGTCGCGGAGCTGACGATCTGCGCGTAGCGGAAGTTGCGGTTGGCCCTGGACACGTGCGCGCGCCGGAAGGTCCACAGCAGGGCCAGCATGAACAGGTAGCCCAGGCCGAAACCGACCAGCGGCGAGACGATCATCGGGACGATGACGTTCTCGAGGACGCCCATCCACTGGACCGAGTGCGCCGCCGCCAGCGCCGCACCGACCAGGCCCCCGATCAGCGCGTGCGAGGAGGACGACGGAAGCCCGTACCACCAGGTGATCATGTTCCAGGTGATGGCGCCGATGAGGGCCGCGAAGACGATCTCCAGGCCGTTGTTGCCCTGGGGCGGGTCGATGAGGCCGGCGCCCACCGTCTCGGCGACCTCGGTGGAGATCAGTGCCCCGACCAGGTTCATGACGGCGGCGAGCGCCAGCGCCGCGCGCGGGGTGAGCGCCTTGGTGGAGACCGCCACCGCGATGGCGTTGGCGGCGTCGTGGAAGCCGTTGGTGTAGTCGAAGGCCAGCGCGACCAGGACGATGACGAGCAGACCGAGGAAGGCCGGATCCATCAACAGAGGTCCATGGACGGTCAGGACTCCTTGACGGCGATCGTCTCGACCACGTTGGCGAGGTGCTCGAAGGCGTCGGCGGCCTCCTCCAGCTGGTCGGCGACCTCCTTGAGCTTGAGGACCTCCAGCGCGTCGAACTCGCCGCTGTAGAGCCGGGAGAGCAGCCGCCGGTAGAGCTTGTCGGCCTCGTTCTCGATCCGGTTGACCTCGATCCAGTAGTCGGAGAGGTCGCTGAGCGTCTTCAGCCGGGGCATCGCCTCCGCGGTGACGTGGGCACAGCGCTGCAGCAGCGCGACCTGCTGGCTCATCTCGGCCGGCAGCGTCCCCAGACCGGTGAGCATGACCAGGTCGGCCGCGGCCTCGACGTAGTCCATGACGTCGTCGAGGTTGCTGGCCAGGGCGTAGACGTCCTCGCGGTCGAAGGGCGTCACGAAGCTGGTGTTGAGGGCACGGAAGATCGCGTGCGTGGCCTGGTCACCGACGTGCTCGAGGTCGCGCAGCCGGTCGGCCAGTTCCTCGCGGCGCGCGTGGTCGTGGACGAACTCGCCGAGGACCTCGGTCGCGACCACCAGGTTCTCCGCGGAGGCGGTGAACAGGGGGTAGAAGCCCGAGTCCTTGGGCGTCAGGCTGAAGCGCACGGGGGAAGGCTCCGTCTCGATGTGGGCACCGGCCGCCGCGAGGCGCGGGGACACGGCCGTCGCGCAGCATAGGTCGGCCGGACGGTGTCTCCCGGGCACCCGGCGATCACCTGTGAGCGATCTCGCCCTCGTCGTCGCCCTCGTCCACCCGGGCGAGCGAGTCGAGCAGGTCGGCGCGGGCTCGCGCGACGCGGGAGCGGATGGTGCCCACCGGGCAGCCGGCGACCTCCGCGGCCTCGGCGTAGGACAGGCCGAGCAACTGGGTGAGCGCGAAGGCCTCGCGGCGGTCGGGGGCCACGCGGGCCAGCAGGTCGGTCACGCCGGCGCCCTCGCCGACCGGGTCCGCCCCGCCGGGGGCGGGCACCTCGGTGAGGTCGACCTCGTCCCGGACGACCGTCAGCCGCCGGCGGCGCCGGCTGCGCACCGCATCGGCGCAGACCCGGCGGGCGATGCTGAGCAGCCAGGTGCGCACCGACGACCGCCCCTCGAAGCGGTGCAGCGAGGCGAAGGCGCGCAGGTACGTCTCCTGCGTCAGGTCGTCGGCCGAGCCCGGGTCGCCGAGCGCGGCGCACAACCGCCACACGTCGGACTGGGTGGCCCGCACCAGTGCTGCCGCGGCGAGCGGATCGCCGCCCGCGGCGTCGGCCGCGAGGGGGCCCAGCTCGTCCATGCCGCCATCCTCCCGCACGCCCACCCGGGCCCCCGCGGCTACGCCCGTCCGTGTGTGACCGAGGTCTCGGGAACCGGGGAGGGGGCTCGAGCGACCACCAGGGCATGCCGTGCACCCCCTTCCGCGAGGCGATCTCCGCCCGTCTCGACGGCGAGCCCCTCGGGATGCCCGCCGGCGCGCTGGAGCACCACCTCCGCAGCTGCCCCGACTGCGCCGCCTGGTCGGAGCGGGCCGCCCTCGCCACCCGCCGGGCGCGGCTCGCCCCGGCGCCCGTGGTGCCCGACCTCACCGGTGCGGTCCTGGCCGCCCTGCCCCGGGAGCTGCCGGGCGCCGCCGCGGCCGCGCGGGCGCGGCTGGTCGACACCGGGCTGCGTCTGGCGCTGCTGGCCGTCGGCGTCGCGCAGGCCGGTATCGCGTGGCCGGTGCTGGTCACGGGGCCCGGGGCGATGAGCGCGCCGACGCACATGGCGCACGAGACCGGCGCCTGGAACCTCGCCGTCGCCGCGGCCTTCCTGGCCGTCGCCGCGGCGCCCCGCCTCGCGGCCGGAGCCCTGCCCTTCCTGCTGTCCTTCACCGCGCTGCTGGTGCCGGTGACGCTCGCGGACCTCGGCGCCGGGCACGTGCACGCCGACCGGGCGCTGACCCATCTGCTCCTGGTGGCCGGCGTCGTCCTGGTCTCCGCGGGCGCCTTCCGGGCCCGCCGCCGCCGCGTCCGCGACGTCCCGATCGGGCAGCGGGTCCCCGCGTGACCGCCCTCCGGAGCCGGCGGGGCGTCTCCCTGCTCCTGCTGCTCACCGGGTGGCTGCTGGCCGGCGTCGTGCTCGCCGGTCCGGCCTCCGCGCACGCCGTCCTCGTCTCGACCGAGCCCGGCGAGAGCGCCCGGCTGGACACCCCGCCCACCGAGGTGACGCTGCGGTTCAGCGAGGGGGTGTCGCTCGGCGCCGGGTACGCGCGGGTGCTGACGGCCGACGGCACGCGCGTCGACACCGACGAGGCCTCCGTGGACGGCGACACGCTCACCATCCCGCTCGAGCCCGAGCTGCCCGACGGCGGCTACCTGGTCACCTACCGCATCGTCTCCGCCGACTCCCACCCCGTGCAGGGCGCCTGGTCCTTCGTCGTCGGCGACGGCGAGCTGGTGGCGGCCTCGGAGACCCACGAGTCCTCGGACCGGCTCGTGGACGGCGCGCAGCAGCTGGTGCGCACGGTCGGCTTCGGGGGGATCGCCCTGGCCGTCGGGGTGCCCGTGCTGGTGCTCCTGTGCCTGCCCGGCGGCTGGTCGTCCCCGCGGCTGCGCGCGCTGAGCACGTGGGGTGCGGGAGCCGCGGCGGCGACCGCGGTGCTGGCCTTCCTCCTCCAGGGGCCGTACGCGGCGGGGTCCGGCTTCTCCTCGCTGTTCGACCCCCGCCTGCTCGCAGCCACCGCCGCCACCTCGACCGGCTGGGCGCTGCTCGCCCGCGCCGTCCTCGCCGTGGGGCTGCTCGCCGCCCTCCGTCCGGTGTGGCGCCGCGCGAGCCGGCCCCAGCCGCCGGAGCTCGTGGCCGCCGGGGCCTGCGCGGCGGGGCTGGTCGTGGCCACGGCCGCGACCGGGCACGCGGTGGCCGGGCAGTGGCCGGTCTTGGCGGTGGCGGTCACCGCCGTGCACGTCGCCGCCATGGCCGTGTGGCTGGGCGGGCTGGCGGCGCTCCTCCTGGTCGTGCTCCGGCCCTTCGACGAGGACCGGGACTTCGCCGACGCGCTCCGGGCCTTCTCCCGGCTGGCGTTCGCGGCGGTGGCGGCGCTGGTCGTGACCGGCATCCTGCAGACGGTGCGCGAGCTGGGGTCGCCCACGGCGCTGGTGGACACCGTATACGGCCGGCTCCTGATGGCGAAGCTGACCTTCTTCCTGGTCGTCCTGGGTGCGGCCGGCGTCTCGCGGGTCTGGGTGCAGCAGCGGCTCGGCGTCCGCCGCGCACCCGCCGGGCGACGCGGCCGCGTGCCCGCCCTCGCCGCGGTGGGGTCGGGAGCTGCGGACCTGTCCGACGACGAGTCGGTGGCGGCCCGGGACCGGCTCCGGACGGAGAGCGCCGCCGACGAACTGCCGTCGCTGCGCCGGTCGCTGGTCGTCGAGGCCGTGCTCGGCGCCGCGATCGTGCTGGTCTCCGCGGTGCTGGTCGGCACCCCGCCCGGGCAGGCGATCCACTCCGATCCGGTCGACGTGACGGTCCCGCTCGAGGGCGGAGCCGGGGACGCCGGCAGCGTCCAGCTGACCGTGGCACCGGCGCAGGCCGGCACCAACGTCGCCCAGCTCTACCTCTACGACGACGAGGGCCGCGCCATCCAGCCCGAGCAGATCCGGGTGTCGCTCTCCGAGGAGCAGCAGGAGATCGGCCCGCTCGACGTCGAGATCGCGGCCGCCGGACCGGGCCGGTACGTCGCGCGGGACATGACCGTCCCGACGGCCGGCACCTGGCGGCTCACCGTCACGCTGCGGCTCGACGAGTTCACCGCCACCACGGCGTCCACCACCTTCCCGGTGCGCTGACCGCGCCCGTCGACCGACCTCACCCACCCACCACCCTCGAGGAGTTCCATGTCCCTGCCCCGCGCCCGCTCCCGGGCCGCCGTCGTCGTCTCCACCGCCGCCGTGGCGCTCGCGGCATCGGTGACCGTCGCCTCGACGGCTGCCGCGCACGTCACCGTCTCCAGCGCCGACGCCGAACCCGGGGGCTACGGCAAGCTCACCTTCCGCGTCCCGAACGAGAGCGACACGGCCAGCACCGTCGCGCTGCGCATCCAGATCCCCGAGGGGTCGGCGCTGGCCTCGCTGCGCGCGCAGCCGGTGCCCGGATGGTCGGTCGTCCTGACCACCGCGGAGCTCCCCGAGCCGATGGAGTCGCACGGGCGGGAGATCAGCAGCTACGTGTCGGTCGTCGAGTTCCGGGCGGACCCCGGCGGCGGCATCGCCCCGGGCCAGTTCCAGGAGTTCGCGCTGTCCGGTGGCACCTTCCCGGAGGATGTCGAGCAGCTCACCTTCCCCGCGGTGCAGACCTACAGCGACGGCAGCGAGGCGGCGTGGATCGAGCCGACCGTCGACGGCCAGCCGGAGCCCGAGCGGCCCGCACCGGTCCTGGCGCTGGCCGGCGAGACCTCGGTCCAGGACGAGGCTGCCGAGGCCGGGAACGGCGGAACGGCCGAGGCCGAGGACGACGGCGCGTCCGGAACCGCCACCACGGCCCTCGTCGTCGCGGTCCTCGGCCTGCTGGCCGGGCTCGCAGGTCTCGCGCTCGGCCTGGCCGCCCGCCGTCGTACCGTGGCTCCGTGAGCCCTGTCGTCCTTCGTCGTACCCGACCCGGTGGAAGCCGGCGCCACCGGGCGCTCCCGGTGCTGCTGCTCGCCGCGGGCCTGGCGCTGTCCGGCTGCGGGGGCTCGTCCTCCGCCCAGGAGACGGCTGCAGGCTCCGGGGGCGGGCACGACCACGCCGACCCCCCGGCGGCGACCGTGGAGGGGCCCGAGGACGTCTACGCCGGGTTGGACCTGGCCGAGGCCTACCGCCGGCCGTCGTTCACGCTGACCGACTCCACCGGGGCGCCCTTCGACTTCAAGGCGGAGACGGCCGGCCGGCCGACGCTGCTGTTCTTCGGCTACACGGACTGCCCGGACATCTGCCCGACGACGATGGCCGACGTCGCGGTGGCGCTGCGCACCGTGGACCCGGCGATCGCCGAGCAGGTGCAGGTCGTGTTCGTGACCACGGACCCGGCCACGGACACCCCCGAGGTGCTCGGGGAGTACCTGGGCCGCTTCGACGCCGACCTGCCCGTCGGGTTCGTGGGCCTGACCGGTGACCAGGAGACCATCGAGCAGGCCCAGCTCTCGGCGGGCGTGCCGCTGGCCGAGGACGACGGCCGGGCCCACTCGGCCCTGCTGCTGCTCTACGGGGCCGACGACGCCGCGCACGTGGCCTTCGACGCGGAGAACACCTTCAGCGACATCGCCGCCGACCTCGCGAGGGTCGTGGACTGATCCGGCTGCCTCCGGCCGGCGGGGAGTCCCCTCCCGGCCGGCCGGACGGTCAGCCGACGTCGGCGACGGTGTTCTTCTTCGAGGCGGAGAACAGCGAGTTGGCGCGCGCCAGGTCGGTCTCGAAGTCCACCTCGACGGCGCTGTACTGCGAGATGTCGAGCGGGCGGACGCGCAGTCCCTCGGTCGCGATCGCGGTCTCGATGCCGCGCTCGAAGTAGTCCTGGTCGCCGCAGGTGGCCAGGTGGTCGATCAGCGTGGCCTTGTCGGCCGACGAGACGAAGTTGATGCCGACGGCCTCACCCAGCCCGCCGACGACGGTCTTCGACAGCTCCTGCACGTAGCCGTCGGCGTCGAGGGTGTACTTGACCTCTTCGTCGGCGACCGTGTTGGTGTCCACGCAGACGAAGCTCTCGTCGGCGGCCATGGTCGGCAGCGCCAGTTCGAGCACCGCCGGGTCGAAGACCACGTCGCCGTTGAGCCACAGGACCCCGCCCTCGCGGGTCGACCGCAGACCACGCAGCAGGCTCTTCGACGTGTTGGTCTCGGCGAAGTCGGGGTTGTAGGCGAACAGCAGATCCGGCGCGGCCTTCATGATCCGCTTGCTGCGGTAGCCGACGACGACGGTGATGTTGACGTCGTCGCCGAGGACGGCGCGCAGGCCGTCCACCTGGCGCTGCAGGATGCTGCGGCCGTCGCGGAGCTTGGTCAGCGGCTTGGGATCCGTCCGGCCCAGCCGGGTGCCCATGCCGGCGGCCAGGATGATCACCTGGACCGAGGGGGACGGGGTCTTCCGGGAGGCGGCCCGCGTCGTGCGCGGCGCCGTCGCCCGTGGAACGGGGTTGAGCACGCGGTCACCGGAGCGCACGAGCATCATCTCCCTCGGTCGTTCTGGTCTGCCCGGACGCGGTTGCGGTCGGGAGGATGAGATCGAGGACCCGCCGGGTCGCGGCGCCGTCCTCGAGGTGGGTGAAGGTCTCCCGGAACCGCGCGTAACGCGCGGCGTACTGGTCGCTGATCCCGTCGATGTCGGCGATCGCGTCGACCAGTTCCGGGCTGGTGCGGACCAGTGGCCCCGGGGCGACCTCTTCGAGGTCGAAGTAGAAGCCTCTCAGCTGATCCCGGTACCGGTCCAGATCGTAGGTGAAGAACACCATCGGCCGGCCGGTGTTGGCGAAGTCGAACATCGTGGAGGAGTAGTCGGTGACCATCAGGTCGGCGGCCACGTACAGGTCCTGGATGTCCGGGTAGCCGGAGACGTCGCGGACGACGGAGTCCTCGGCCGGGTCCAGCCGGTCCAGCACCATGTTGTGCAGCCGGAGCAGCAGCACGTGATCGCCGCCGAGGCGTTCGGTGAACGCCTCGAGGTCGATCGGGAACTCGAAGGACCGGCCCGCGCCGCCCTCGGCGCCGGCGAAGACGAGGTCGTCGCGCCAGGTGGGGGTGTAGAGGACGGCCTTCTGGTCGTCAGCGATGCCGAGCTCGGCGCGCACCCGGGCCCGCACCTCGTCGCGTCGCGGACCGTGCAGCAGGTCGTTGCGCGGCAGGCCGGTCTCGTGGATCGGCCCGGTGAACCCGAAGGCCTTGCGCAGTCGCTCGGTGGTGATCGCGTTGGGGGAGAGGAGCAGGTCCCAGCGGGCGATGTCCTGGTCCAGGTAGGCCAGGCGGCCCTCGGGCGCCCAGAGCACGTCGTTGTGCACCCGCTTGAGCATGGTGCCGTGCCACGTCTGCAGGTAGGTGGCGCCCGGCCGCTTCTCCCAGTCCAGCGGGATGTGGTCGTTGGAGATGACCAGGTCGGCGCCCTCGAGCGCGGCGATGGACTCCGGGCTCCCGAAGGGCACCGTCGTCACGTCGTCGGGGAAGGTGTCCTGCGTGTGGGGCGCGGACAGCCAGGTGTGGGTGGCCTCGACCCCGCGGGCCAGCAGCTCCTCGTAGAGGGCGCGCGGGCTGTCGGAGAAGTGGCCGCGGAAGGCGACGTAGACGATGTTCACCGGGCCACCTCCACGGCCCGCCCGGCGAGCGCAGGCAGCAGCAGGTCGGCCAGCTCCGACCAGGAGCTGACGACGGTGAGCGCGCCGGCGGCCAGCAGCGCGGCGGCGCGCTCCTCGCGCTCCTCGGGCAGCACGAACAGCAGGTTGCCGACGACGGGGCACCCGGCGGCGACGGCGGAGCGGACCCCGGCGACGGCGTCCTCGACGGCCAGCCCCTGCGCCGGGTCGATGCCCAGCTGCACGCAGGCGTGCGCGTAGACGGCCGGGTCGGGCTTGCTCGTCGGGACCGGGAGCGAGTCCTCGGCGCTGAACCGGCGCTCGGCCGGGAGGAGCTCGTCGAGACCGGTCGCGGTGAAGCAGGCGGCCAGGCGGGCCAGGGCGCTGGAGCTCACCACGGCCAGCGTCAGGTGCCCGGCCAGGGTGCGCAGCGCGGCCTGGGTCGGGGCGTGCGGCTGCAGGGTGCGGGCCAGGTGCTCGGTCACCGCGCGACGCTCCTGGACGACCCAGGGCTCGACGTCGGCGTCGGGGACACCCGCCTGCTCGGCGAGGGTGCGCGCCGTCGTCCGGAAGTTCATGCCGGTGGCCGCCGAGCGCAGCTCGGTGGCGGTGAAGCGCCGGTCGATGCCGAGGGAGGCGAGGAAGGCGTTGGTGACCTCGGTGGAGGCGTCGAACGCCGGCTCCTCGGAGGGGAAGAGGTTGCCGTCGGCGTCGCAGAGCAGGTGGGTCACCCGCTCGTGGAGCGTCGGCGGAACGGTCGGCACCGGGTTGTCTCCCTTCGGTCGGTGTCGGGCCCGGGCGAGGTGGGTCCGGGCGGCGTGCGGTGGGTGGATCAGCGGAGCGGCACCGCGGTGGCCGCGGCCAGCGAGGCGCGGACGCCGTCGCGGTCGAGCCGTTCCAGCGCCTGGTGTAGTTCGTCGACGAAGCCGGCGTGGTCGCCGAGGGTCCCGAACATCGACCGGAGCCCGAGCAGCGGGCGGGGGTCGGTGCCGCCGGCCCGGGCGAGGGCCTGCAGCTCCTCGGCGGAGGGGTCGTCGACCGCGTGCGGTGCGCCGGTCTCGTCGGTGCCGCGGAGGTACCGGAACCAGCCGGCGACGGCGAGGGTCAGCAGCCGGTGCGGGCGGCCCCCGGCGAGCGCCTCCTGCAGCGAGGGCAGCAGGTGGTGCGGCATCTTCGTCGAGCCGCGGCGGCACAGCCGGGGCAGCCCGTCGGAGATCGCGGGGTTGGCGAACCGCTGCAGCAGCGTGCGCTTGTACTCGACCAGGTCGATGCCCTCGGGCGGCGGCAGCAGTGGGGTGACCTCGTCGTCCATGAGCCGCTCGACGTAGTGCGCGAACACCGGTTCGGCCATGACCTGGTCGAGCGTGCCCAGACCGGCGAGGGAGCCCAGGTAGCCGAGCGCGCAGTGGCTGGCGTTGAGCAGTCGGGTCTTCATCAGCTCGTAGGCGGCGACGTCCGGCACGAAGCGGACCCCGACCTGGTCCAGGGGCGGACGGCCGAAGCTGAACGTGTCCTCGATGATCCACTGCGAGAACGGCTCGGTGATGACCGGCCAGCGGTCGTCCACGCCGTAGCGCCGGGCGACGGCCTCGCGCTCGCCCGCGGAGGTGTGCGGGGTGATCCGGTCCACCATGCTGCTGGGGAAGGCCACCCGGTCGTCGATCCAGCGGGCCAGCACCTCGTCCCGCAGCCGGGCGAAGCCGACCACGGCCGCGCGGGCGGCGTCGCCGTTGCGGTGCATGTTGTCGCAGGACACCACGGTGAACGGCGGCAGCCCGGAGCGCCGGCGCCGGTCCAGCGCCTCCACCAGGTAGCCGAAGACGGTGCGGGGGGAGTCCGGGGAACGCAGGTCGGCCTGGATGTCGACGTCGTCGGCGTCGAACGTCCCGCTGGAGGGGATCAGCCGGTAGCCGCTGCCGGTGATCGTCAGCGACACCATGCGGGTGCGCTCGTCGGTGAGCAGGTCCAGCACCCGGGCCGGGTTCTCCGGGGCGAAGTGGTAGTCGACCATCACGCCCACGACACGGGCGCGCTCGCCGTCGGGGCTGCGCTCGACCACGGTGTAGAGGTGGTCCTGAGGAGCCAGCGCCTCCTTCATCGTCCGGCTGTGCAGGCCGACGCCGACCACGCCCCAGCCGTTCGAGATGCGGCGCTCGGCGACCTCATCGAAGTAGAGCAGCTGGTGGGCGCGGTGGAAGCCGCCGACGCTGAAGTGGACGACGGCCGGCGTCAGCGCGGCCCGGTCGTAGGTGGGCACCAGGAGCTGGTCGCCGTAGTCGCCCAGGGACTGCTCGGTGAGGGGGTGGATCTCAGGCAGCGGCGCCCGGGAAGGGGTCGGGGGAAACGGCATGATCTCGACCTGCGTCATCGCACCCCTCCTTCGTCGCGTCCGTGCTGCTGCCTCCAGCGGTCGACCGGGTTCCGGACCGGTGCAGACCAGCAGTACACGGGTTCGGCACCCAGCCGCGCAATGCCTCCGCTGCCGATGTGTCCAGGTCGCAACCGGGAGAAGGGCGTACGGGCGGCGCGGGATGTTCCACGCCGGGGCAAGGGTTATTGCCAAAAGCGGCCTGCGGCAAACCGTTCGTCGCCCGCTCGGGTGTGACTCCGCTCATCCCGTCGAATCACATCGGTGTAGGTCACGCCTGTGGCGGCTGGGACGTGTGCGACATCTCGTCCGGCGTGTCCCCGGAGACTCGCCGGACGGCTGGTCACGAGGACGTCACGGAATGTTTCGATGGCCGAGGCCGATCCGGTCATCCTCCTTCGCGAACGGGCTGGTGCATGCGCGCACGGACGGGTTCCGACACCCCGACCGATCTGCTGGTCGCGGTGGACCCCACCTCCGGACGGGGAGCGGCCCGCCACTCCCGGCGTGCCGCACGGCCGCGGCCGGATCGCCGCCCCGGCGTCCTGCTCGGTGCGCTCCTCACCGGCGGCCTGGCGGCCGCCTCGCTCGGGTTCACCGGCCCGGCCGGAGCCGCGCCGGAGAGCACCTCCGTCCTCGCGGCCCAGCAGCAGCTCCTCGGCACCGAGGAGCAGCTCGAGGTACTGCCGCGGGCGTCGGTCACCGTCGCCGAGGCGGAGGCCCGACTGAAGGAGGTCGCCGCCTCCCGGGCCTCCCGTGCCGAGGCAGCCGCCCGGGCCGAGGCCGAGGCCGCCGAGGCCGCGGCCGCCGCCGCCGAGGCAGCCCGGCCCAAGACGGTGATGCCGGTCGCCGGCGCCCGGCTCACCAGCGGCTACGGCAGCCGGTGGGGCACCTTCCACTACGGGATCGACCTCGCCGCACCCATGCGCACTCCGGAGTACGCGGCGGCCGACGGGGTCGTGCTGCGCGCCGGGGCCGCCTCGGGCTTCGGGCTGGCGGTGTACATCCTCCACGACAACGGCGACGTGACCGTGTACGGCCACATGGACAAGATCCTGGTCGAGCCGGGGGACTACGTGGACGCCGGCGACACCATCGCGCTGCTGGGCAACCGCGGTCAGTCCACCGGGCCGCACCTGCACTTCGAGGTGCACAAGGGCGGGATCGACGGCAAGCGGATCGACCCGGTGCCCTGGCTGCGCGAGCGCGGCGTCGACATCTGACGAAGGACCGGCTCGCAGGGGCCTGCGCCTCGCAGGCTCGGCGCGGGGCCCTGAGAGCCGGCTGTTCCATAAGGTCGCGGCGTGAGCCGCGCGGTGGAGGAGTCCAACCGGCGGCTGCTGCGGGCGCGGGACGCCATGGACCGCCGCTACTCCGAGCCGCTCGACGTCGCGACGCTGGCCCGGATCGCGCACGTCTCCGAGGCCCACTTCATACGCACCTTCCGCGCCACCTTCGGCGAGACGCCCCACCGCTACCTGCAGCGGCGGCGGGTCGAGCGGGCGATGTTCCTGCTGCGCTCGACCGACCTCAGCGTCACCGACGTCTGCATGGCGGTCGGCTTCTCTAGCCTCGGCACGTTCAGCCGCGTCTTCCGCGACGTCGTCGGCGAGCCGCCGAGCGTGCACCGGCGGCGCGGTCCGCTGCCGCCGGCGCCGTCCTGCTTCGCGATGGCCTGGCTGCGACCGAGCAGTTTTGGAGAAGCGCCCGGGGAGTGAGCGCTCCTAGCGTTCGCCGCATGCTGACTGCGATCACCATCACCCAGATCTACGTCCCGGACCAGGACCAGGCGCTCGACTTCTACGTCGGCAAGCTCGGGTTCGAGGTCCAGACCGACATGAACTTCGGTCCCATGCGGTTCCTCACCGTGAGCCTCCCCGCCCAGCCCGACCGCGCTGTCCTGCTGGAGAAGCCCGGACCGCCCTCGATGAGCGAGGAGACCGCGGCCGAGGTGCGGGCGGCGATCAGCAAGGGCGTGGCCGGCGGCCACCTCTTCTTCGCCTGCGACGACGCCTACCGGACCCACGCCGAGCTGAAGTCGAAGGGCGTGGAGATCACCGAGGAGCCGGTCGACCAGCCCTACGGCATCGACTTCGGCCTGCGCGACCCCTTCGGCAACCACATCCGCATCGCGCAGATGAAGGGCGCCTGAGGCCGCACGGGCGGGGTGGCGCCGCGCGGTGCGCCGTCGCCACCCCTGCGCGGGCGGACGCGCCCAGCCCTGTACAGTTACTCCCGGTCCGAACGCAGCACTGCGGACCGGTTCGGGGCTGTGGCGCAGCTGGTAGCGCACCACACTGGCAGTGTGGGGGTCAGGGGTTCGAGTCCCCTCAGCTCCACCCCGATGACCAGGCCGTTCCCCTTCTGGGAGCGGCCTGAGTCGTCTCTGGTTGCAGTTGTGGTTGCAGTTTGCCCGCCCTCACCCGGCAGCAGCAGGGCGCTCATCCGGTCGGCGGCTTCGCGGGCCAGGGCCGGCATGACGTGGCTGTAGGTGTCCATCGTGGTGCGCATCTGGCTGTGGCCGAGCAGCTCCATGACCACCCTGGGGTGGACGTTCTCGCTCAGCAGCAGGGTGGCCGCGGTGTGCCGGCCGTCGTGCAGCCGGACGTGGCGGACGCCGGCTTTGTGGAGCAGGCGGGTCCAGTCGTCGTAGTCGGTCTTCTTGTCGATCGGCCGGCCGTTGGGCTGGGCGAAGAGTAGGTCCTCGTCGTGCCACTCGGAGCCGGCCAGCATCCGTTCGCCGTTCTGGACGGCCTTGTGCCGGTGCAGCTCGGCCACGAGGGGCATTGGCAGTGCGAGCGTGCGCTGGCCCCGGCGGGTCTTGGGCTCCTCGTAGATCAGCCCCCCGCCTCGGACCCGGTGGATGCTGCGCCGCACGGTCAGCGTGTTGTTGAGCAGGTCGACGTCTTTCCACTGCAGCGCCAGGGCCTCGGACTGCCGCAGGCCGAGGGCGAGGGCGACGGTCCAGCGGGCGAAATTGCGCACATGTGCCGCGGCCCCCAGCACGGCGCGGGCCTCGCCGAGGTCGAGGGCGGTGGCGACGTCGCTCTGCTTCTGAGCCGGTGGATCGACGAGCCCGGCGACGTTGCGGGCGACGTGGCCACGTTGCATGGCGACGGTGAGCGCTCGCGACAGGATGCGGTGATGGCGCAGCACGGTGGCGGGGGAGTAGCCGGCGTCGAGGAGCGCGGTGTAGAGCTGGTCGAGGTGCTCGGGGCGCAGCCGGTCGAGGCGGTGCCGTCCGAGTCCGGCGACCAGGTGCTTGCGGACGGCGGACTCGTAGCTCTCCAGGGTCCGCTGCCTCACCCGGCGCGGGGCGATGGTGGTGAGCCAGTGCTCCAGCCAGTCGGCGACGGTCGGGGTGGAGACGGCGCTGAGGGTGCCGGCGTCGCGCTTGCGCTCCAGGTCGCGGACCTTCGCGACCACCACGGCGCGGGTTTTGCCGGTGACGTGCCGGCGGTCGGGCTTGCCGGTGAGGGCGAAGCCGACGGAGACGTAACCGTGCCACCGCCCGTCGGCGTCCTGGTAGATCGTCGACTCACCGTTCGCTGAGCGCCCTGCCATCGGTCACCCCTGGGTCGTGGGCTGGAGTGTCAGTCTGGCCGAGCGGTCCGACGCCGGCGGAGCGGTTGTGGACTCACGCGGCATCGGGCGGTGTCGGGCTCAGTTCGAAGAGTCCGCCCTGGTCCGTGGTGGTCCCGGCCCGGCGCAGCGCACGAGGAGCGGTGCGGGGAGCTTCCAGGCCGCGAACGTAACGTTCGAGCTCTCTGCGGGAGAGACTGCAGCTCCGGCCGATGTGGACGGGGCGCAGGTCGCCCGCCTTCATCAACGCGTAGACCGTCGTGCGCCCGAGGCGGAGCACCGTGGCGGCCTCCTCAGGGGTGAGGAGCAGCGGGTCGCTGGAGACCGGCTCCCGAGGTCGCTGCGCGTCGCTCATCTCGTCCTCCTCGTCGCGTGGCCTCGTGCGCACGCGTCCGGCGTCGCACGCCCACATGAAGAAGGCGCCGTTTCCGGCCGCTTGCTGACAGTGCCCGGCTGACTTCCTGTCTTTCTCCGGTTCTCCGACAGCCCGGGTCTCCGTGTGCCGGCGGGGGACGTCCGTCGAGCTGACGCCCTCCCGAGCTGCTCCGGCGGTCCCCGGTTCTCCTCCAGTACGGCGACCGATCAAGTCGGTTAGTCGGTCGTACGCCGCCCCCGACCCTCGCTGACCCGTGGGCGACTGCAGGGCCAAGAGCTCGAATGGACGGCCGAGACCAGGTCCTTGGCAGGACCCCGGCCGCGACTGCGCCCCGTCACCCCTCAGCGGTTCTTCGCGCGGTGGACCCTCGTCCACGTGCACGCGTCCTGGCCTGAACGCTCCCCGCGGCCATCTCGACTGCGCAACCGGAGAAGACCACGACCTGACACACCTCATGCATCCAGGACTCTGCGACCGTCATGCCGGCAGACGGCGAAGGGGTGACAGGGTGCGTGCGCTGGCGCTCGGCAAGTCGCACGAGGGTGACCGGGCGCCTGAGATCGCCCGCCGAGAACCTGAGCCTGGCGTGCTGCCGCTCAGTGGCGCGCCGGTCGGGGTGGCATCAGAGACGGCTTGGTCGTCGCCGGCATCCCCCGCCTTGCCGTCGTCTGTAGCCACCTGCCCTACGGAGAACGGTTCCGACGTCACCGACGACGCCGATGCCTACTGGAGGAATGCCACGGTGCGGCTCAGGGCCCTGCTGACGGGTCGGGAGCACCACCTCAGCGGCAACAGCACCAGAAGTCCCCGAGCCCGAGATGCAAGACGTGTGTAGCACTTGATCTTGTACGTCAGGGAGGGGCTGAGGGGTGCGGCGGTTTGCCCTTCGGCGGGGCCAGGGCCGGGGCCTCGGGTACCCCGGGTTCCGTCGAAGCCGGAGTCGCGTCCCGTGCTGGCAAGGGGTACCGAAGGGTGTCGTAGGTTGGCTAGACACTTGGCCCGATGGGCAGGAGCCGGGAACGGGGGCAGTAGAGCGTGTCGGAGGCCGGCGCCCTCGGTGGTGGAGACACTGCTGAGCTGATGCACGATCTCCCCTACCCATCGCCGACGGCCGTGCAGGTCGCCCTAACCGGTGCTCCGGTCTCTGCGAAGGCGCGCATCGCCTTCTACTCCAGCGACGAGTGGGAGGAGTTCATCTACGAGTGGGCGCACGGGCTGGCCGTGTCTTACGCGCAGATCAAGCGGTTCGGCGGCTCTGGCGACAAGGGCGCCGACATCGCTGCCTTCAAAACGGAGCGCGGCCTCGAAGGACCGTGGGACTGCTACCAGGGCAAGCACTACGCAAGATCGCTCACCCTCAGTGACGCGGCGCCGGAGATGCTCAAAGTGTTCCTCGCAGTGCTCGATGGGCACTACGTCATGCCAGACAGCTACCGGTTCCTTGCCCCCCGTGGCTGCGCGACCTCATTGAACAAGCTGCTCAGCCAGCCGACCAAGCTGCGGGAGGCATTGCTCAACAAGCTTGCCGATGGGCAGCCGCTTGCCGCGGCACTCGAAACCGCTCGGTTAGCGAAGGTCCGGGAGCTAGTCACGAGCACCGACTTCGCGACCTTCAAGTCCGTTGAGTTGGCCGACGCGCTAGAAGTCCACAGGAGTACGCCCTGGCACAGCGCCCGGTTCGCGACCTCCCTCAAGCCCCGGCCAGCGCATAAGCTTCCTCCGGTCGACGTCGCGCCGCACGAGACGAGATACGTCAGCCAACTATTCAGCGTGTACTGCGAAAAGCACCCTGAAGAGGATCTCAGCGTCGACTCTCTTGCCTTCAACGCGAGGATCGGCCAGCATTTCCAACGCCAACGAGAGAGCTTCTATAAGGCGGAGTCCCTACGGGTATACGCCCGTGACTCCGTCCCCCCCGGGACCTTCGACAAGCTGCAAGACGACATTCACTCCGGAGTCATCGACACGGCTGAAGCGGACTACGGCACGGGTTTCGAACGGCTAAGCAACGTCCTATCTCTCGTCGGGCAACTCGACCTAAGCCGTCACACCCTGATCGCCGTGACCGAGATCGACGATCGAAAAGGGATCTGTCACCAACTTGCCAATGTTGACCGGCTGACCTGGTCGTCTCAGCCATGAGCGTTGACGGTCCCACCGCGTTCACGCCCTCAGAAAACGCCGACCCGGCCGTTTCCGCGGCTCCACTGAACAGCCCCGTCGAGGTAGGAGTCAGGGTGCTGATGGTCCTCACCGAGGCGTATCCCGAGAAGCTCGACGTTAATCGACTGGTCCTGCTCGACCACGGAGTCCTTCACAGCGCTGACCTCGGCGGCCCCGAAAGCCTGCATCCTGCCCTGCCCGTGCGGGCCGGTGAGTTGAGCGTCAAACGCGACGCTGTCGAGGCTGGACTTCAGCTGATGATCCGCGCCGGGCTTGTGCAGATGAGCCTCGCCCCAGACGGAGTGCAGTTCCATGCGGGCGAAGGCGCGCACCACTTCGTCGAGATCTTGGGATCCACTTACGCGACAACGCTGCACGAACGCGTGGCCTGGGTCGTCCGGAACTTCGACGACCTCTCCGAGCACTCCCTGCGCCGTCAAATGCGGGGCATCTTCGCTTCCTGGTCGGAAGAGTTCGAGGCCCCGGACGTGTCGACGCAGGAGCGGGGTGAGTTGTCGTGAATCGACTCGTCTTCACACATCTCACCTTCCTTGGAAGCGACGTACCGACGGCCACCGTGTCGTTCGGACCCGGTGTCACCGTCGTCAGAGGTCCGTCGGATACAGGCAAGTCGTTCATCGTTGATGCCATCGACTTCATGCTGGGCGCGTCCAAGCTCAAGGAGATCCCCGAGCGGGCCGGCTACAGCACCGCTCTGTTGGGCCTGCTGCTGCCGTCGGGTCAACCGGTAACACTCACACGTTCAGTCAACGGCGGCGGCATCGGCCTTTACCCGAGCGACGTGCGCACTAGCCCTCTCAACCCGCCGCCGCAGACACTTGCTGCCACGCATAACGCGAGCAGCGAAGGGAGCCTGTCGCGGTACCTCTTGGCGCTGGTCGGCCTGGACAACAAGCGGGTCCGTAAGAATGCTCGAAACGAGACGAAGTCGCTTAGCTTTCGCAACGTCTCCCACCTATGCGTTGTCGACGAGACTCAGATGCAGTCGGAGGTCCCGCCAGCGCTGAGTGGCCGCCCGACGGACAGGACAGCGGAAATTTCGACGCTGAAGCTGTTCCTGCAAGGCGAGGATGACAGTGATCTGATCGCTGTGCAGTCCCGGGCGGAACGCAGTCGCGTCGTAAACGCAAAATCCGAAGTGATCGACGAACTGCTTGCTGGACTCAAAGAGAGGGTTAGCTCCGCTGGCGAGCCAGCGGAGCTACGTGCCCAGGTAGCACGGCTTAACGAGACGGTGAGGCAGCAGAGCGCAGCAATCTCCGAGCTAACGGACACCCGCAGCCGGGTGGCTGGCCAGCTGGCACAGTTGGACCGCCAGTCCGTCGACGTGCGTCAGCGATCTGGCGATATCGATACGCTAATGTCTCGCTTCCGACTGCTGTCGGCCAAGTACACGTCGGACTTCGACCGGCTCGAGATGATTGGAGAAGCTGGGACACTCCTGGGCTTCTTCACACCAGGAACCTGCGTCTTCTGTGGTGCTGAGCCCGAGTATCAGCACTTCAACGACCACGTCGTGCAGGACGCAACACACTTTGGCGCATCCGTTGCAGCCGAGCAGCGCAAGACGGCCGCGCTCAACGCCGACCTTCTCGAGGCGCTCGCCGACCTCGAGCGGGAGCGATCAGCTTTGTCGGCGACCATGCGCGACCTGTCACTGTCCGCTGGCGCCTTGGACAGCCAGCTTCGCCGACTTGACGAGGCAATCACTCCGCAACAGGTCGATCTCTCAGAACTGCTCAACAAACGCAGCGCGCTGGAGCGCCACCTCGCGGACTTTGAGCAGATCGACAGGCTTAACGCAATGAGGGCTGCCATCGCAGCCGAGGGGCAGGCCGAAAGCGCCGCTGCGGTAGTGGGGCTCCAACTGGGGACGCTTTCGGATTTCTCGCAGGCAGTCGCGCAACGGCTGCATGCGTGGGGCGTGCCTGACGCCGATCAGGTCCGCTACGACCGCAGCGAGCAGGATTTGGTCGCCGGCGACCAACTTCGCGCCGCGCACGGCAAGGGCGTCCGGGCGATCTTGCACGCTGCATTCACGATCGGCCTCGCCCAGTTCTGCTTCGAACGCGATCTTCCTCATCCAGGGTTCGTGGTGCTCGACTCTCCGCTGGTCACCTACCGTCCGCCAGACCATGGCGAGCCGTCGGATGCCGCCGACATCTTGGACGTCAGGGTCGCCGCACGCTTCTACGCGGACATCCAAGCGTCCTTCGGTGGCCAAATTCTGATCATGGAGAACATGGACCCCCCGGACGGGCTCGACGCAGCGTCGGTGGACATAGCGTTCACCAAGACCACGGCGTTCGGTCGGTATGGCTTCTTCCCGCCGCGCGACAACCCCATCGACAGCGGCACCTAGGTGGTCATCGACCGCGGCCAAACGTCGGTGGGCGCCGGTCCAGTAGCTCTCGGGTCGTGCGAGAGGATTTCACCAGTATCCGGCGACGTCGACACACGCTGGCGCGAACAGGCCCGTACATCTCGCTTGCACCGAATGCTCGGGTGTCGCCTGATTGCTGGCGGGAGAACGTGGGTCTCTTTCGCGGCAGACGGGTTTCGGCGCCACGACCGGATCAACTCCGCGGGCATACCGTCTGAAGTCATCGCAAGCAATGGTCGGGCCAGCGGCACCGTCTCTTGCGCTGTGTATCCTCCGTCGGCCCACTTGGGGACCTAGCCAGCCAAGTGCGGACAGTCGCCCAAGCAGAGCGGATGCGCGGGCTGGCGCCCGGCGCACCGATGCGCGGCTGTAGGTCAACTATTCGTGGGCTTGTGTGGTCTTGAATTGGGCTTTCATCACTGCCGTGGGTGCCAAGCGATGTACCGACGCTAGACCCTTGTGGTCGCCAGGTGAGCGCCTCCGAGAGCCGCCTGGCCGGCTGCGTCGACGCTTCAAACCTGGCGACGTTCCACTTCAAGGCAGCCCCTGTCTCTCTGCAGCTCACTGCATGAGAGTTGACGGCCGTGCAACGGGCCGATGCCGCGATGGGTCCGCTGCGACCGCCAGCACGGTCCGTGGCGGTCGATCGACACATTCGCGCAGGACACGACGACGAGGACCTGGCTTGGTCGCTATCAGCGATGACCGATACCGATACACTGAGCATCAATGCGGAGGCGCCAGTGAGCCGCAGGACGCAGGTCCCGAACCTACGCCGCTACGGAGAAAATGTTGGAAGACAATCTTCTGAACGAACTCCACGACATGTGGACTTCCAACCTGTCTTACGGTGGGGAGCGCCCCGCGTACGATTGGGCTCAATACGTCAGGCACGCCGCTGAGGTTTTCGAAGATGCTCTCCGACGAGAATTGGACAGCTCGGACCTAATCTCCGGGTACAGCGAGGCATGGCCCAGTCAAAAATACGAGCACCGTGACGCCCCTGACTTGGTCATATCCAACTCTTCGGGGCGGCAGACTCTTGCGGTTGAGGCGAAGCTCTGGCGATACTCGCCAAAGAACACAAATAATCGAATCAATGAGGCGCTCAGCCTGTCGGTTCGGTACCGACGAGAGTTCAAGGATCGCGTTAGCCTGGCGCTCGTTGCAGTCCTTATCCCAGACGCTGACTTGGATTGGCGTGTCGAGGCGCGGGAGGGATACTCGCGGATTGCGCGGTTCTCCGGCCTGCTCCGACAGAGCATCCACGACGCGGGGTTCGATCGGCTGGTGTTGGGTCTGGCGGGCCCAGGGGGAGGCTGGGTAGAGATTGGCTCGGGTGGCGTTCAGCAGGGACCTGCAGCCCTGTCGGCCGTGGTTAGAAGCCTGGCTGCGGAGATTGCTGGTCCTAGTGACGCGCCGGGACCCAAAACTAATCGTTCCACACCTCGCGGTCCGGTTGATTCGCGGCCGCGCATCCTCTTGGTGGCCGACGAATGGCAATCGGGTGCAGGTGGCATCTCGACTTTCAATCGCGAACTGGCTGCATCGCTTGCAAGTCTCGACTGTCTCGTGCACGTTGTCGTCCCCGATGCGAATGACAGCGAGCGTGACGATGCAACAGCAAAGGGCGTGACTCTGGTAGTTCCAGATTCGATCCCTGGAGTCGCAGGGAAGCAGCTACTGCTCATGAAGCCACGCTTCGAGGACGAGGCCTACGAGCCTGACGTCGTCATTGGTCACGGCCGTATTCTTGGACCGTATGCTTACGCGATAAAGAATCTATATTTCCCGAGTGCTTGCCGGATACATTTCGTGCACATGGATGCGGAGATGCTTGAGTCCGCAAAGGAGGTTCCCGGGGGGCCGTCGCACATGACTATTGCAGATGAGAGGAGAGAGTTGGAGGTAGAACTGGCCTTCTCGGCCGACCTAGTCGCTGGCGTCGGCCCTCTGCTTCGGGACTCCATTGCAAACTCGATGCGAGGAATGACTGGTCCACTGCCGGAGGTTCTCAACTTCCGCCCAGGTCTTCGCGACTGGGGCGATCAGGTGGACCCCGAGGACATCCCTCCCGTTCGTCAGATTCTTCTGATCGCCCGAGCTGACGATATCGTCTCCAAAGGTATCGATATAGCAGTTCAGGCAACCGCCAATGCTGTATCTGAACTCGCGAATCAGTCCGGTATTACGCCGACGCTTGTCATTCGCGGGGTCCCGGAAGGGCAGCAGGATGAGGTTAAGAGGCGCTTGGAGGCGATTAGCCTCCCTCACCTATTGGTGGTTCTCAGGCCATACTCCTCCGACGAGTCCTCGTTGCGGCGAGACTTATGGCAGTCGCGGCTTGTGCTTATGCCATCTCGACACGAGGGGTTTGGTCTCGCCGCCTATGAGGCCATCTCGGCTGGGGTCCCAGTCCTTATGGGTTCTTCTAGTGGCTTGGCGGTGATGCTGCGCGAATTCGTGACGGACGGCGACCGGCGCATCCCTCGGGAAATCTTGCCGGTTCAAGCCGCGGATGATCAGGTGATCGATGCCTGGGCTACCAGCATCAAGGAAGTGTTGGTAGACCCGGCGGCCAGCTTTCATCGAGCGGCGGACCTGAGGGCTCAGGTAGCGACGGCAATTTCCTGGGATGATTCTAGTCGGGCGCTCCTCAGAGCGCTCGGCATAGATTGCTAGTGATAGAGAGGAGTTGACCCCCCGAGCTTTAGGCGTCGGACGGAGGTGAGCCGGTGACCTGCGGCCAGCGCAAATCTCGGCCCACATGCCGAGCCGTGGACGGGCCAGCCCGGCGGCCGCGCGGGCCAGGGGCGCCGTCGTCGGCCCCTACGGGCGTACCTCCGCCCCGCCGTCGGCCGGGTTCCGGCGTTGGCAGACGCCCCGTGCGCCGGCGTTGATCCGTTGCATCGCCTGGACCGGCAGGTCGTTGAGCCGGAATGGGCATCGTCGGACGCGGGGCCGACTTCTGGTTGCAGTTGTGGTTGCAGTCGGTGATGTTCGCGGTCATGCGCCAAGATGCGTCCTCGTTCAGGACAGCAGGTCAGCCGGCATACGGAACGATGGCGACCCGTCACGAACGCGATCATGACGGCCTGGCAGTGTGGGGGTCAGGGGTTCGAGTCCCCTCAGCTCCACCCCGATGACCAGGCCGTTCTCCTTCTGGGGAGCGGCCTGAGTCGTTCCTGGTGTCGCCTCCCGATCGAGCCTGGCGCCACCGCGTTCTGCTCGACACCCTCGGCAGCTAAGTCGTGCGGGTCCGGTGCCGCCTGGTGAGTCGTCCGGCTGTGGTGGCATCGTCGCGGACCGGCGGGTCTGGCCGGTGGAGGGACCGGGCCGTCCTCGCGGCTTCAGTCCTTGGTGGCGGCAAGCGCCCGTGCCACCGCGGCGGTGCGTGACGAGCCGGAGAACTGGGCCAGCCAGGGACGGAGCAATGCCGGCGTCGCCGCCTGCTCGCGCAGCAGTTCTTCGCGAAGCAGTTGCAGGAGGGCGTGCAGACCGCGCCTGGCCGGATCGAACTCGGGCAGGGCAGCGCCGAGGGCGGCGATGACGAGACGGCGGCCCGCCGGCCCGGCGCCCGCGACGTCCTTCAACGATCCGGCCCACCGTGTCGGCGTTCCCAGCCCGGCCATGTCAGCGAGGCCCCGCGCGAGCTGGGCGGCGGTGAGGCGCCCGGCGTCGGCGAAGTGCAGGACGGCGTCGACCGCCCGGGCCCGTTCATCAGCCCGGGCTGCAGTGAGGCCTGCTGCGAGCGTGATCCATGACAGCGGCCCCAGCCGACCGGGGTGCCGGTACAGGGCGTCGAGCACGCGGACGGCGTCATGCCGGACCTCGTGCGTGGTGGCCGTCTCGAGCACGGGGTGGACGGCGTCGATCAGGAAGCGCTCCGCGTCGTGCGGCCAGATGAGCGCCTGCCAGCCCACGAAGTCCTCGATGTCCTCCCAGCCGGCCTCGAAGTCCGGTCTCTGCCCGCGCCCTGTCGTGGCGGTCGGCTCGTCGTCGGGCAGGCCGGGCGCGGCGTCCTCGACGTGGACGGACCAGTACCAGGAGATCAGGGGGTGCATGACCCCTAGGTCGTCCGTCCATCCGGTGGCCTCGGGTACGAGATCCAGTCTGGGCGTCAGGGCCCCGGACCGACCAGCGCCACGGATGCCCTGGTCCAGCAGCCAGGTGTCATCGGCCAGCGGTGCCCGAGACCGGCTCGCCGCCACCCACATGGCGATGTCGGAGGCGCGCTCCAGGCCCTTGGACGGGGGTGGCCCGCCGAGCGCGTAGCGGACGGCGGCGAGCACGTCCTCCGGCAGCCGCCCGGTGAGTCCGGTCGTGGCCTCCAGAGCCGCGGGTCGACCGTCGGGGTGGAGACGGAGCAACGCACCGATGAGGTCGTACCGACCCGCGGCAGTGGGGGTCGTGGCGAGGCGCTCCGCGAACTCCGTGGGCCGTACCCAGCCGGCGGGGCCGTTGGGGGTGGCCAGCAGGCGACGTGGGGGCGCCTTCCCCGCGAGCACCGCTGCGACCTCGTCGAGCCGCCGGACGAGGAAGCCGATCGACTGGTTGGGCGTCGGCAGCGTGGGCGGTTCCTCCTCGCCGGCGGAGCGCAGCACGAGCCCGGCAAGGTGGCCGCGGAGCCAGCCTTGGAACACGGCGTCCCGTGGTCCGCGGCTGAGCACGTTCCTGGCCCGCTTGAGCAGCGGGCGCAGCACTGCGGGTTCCTTGGACGCGGCGAGTCCGCTGAGGACCAGTTCCAGTTCGACCGGGTCGCCGGCGTCCTCGAGCAGGGCCGCGAACCGGTCGAGGACGTCGTCGGGCCCGGCCGGCACCAGCGCACGAGGCGGGACGGCCGGGGGCGCAACCGGTGAGACCTCTTCGTCGGACGGCTTCAGCGACTGGCCGAGGTCGGCGCGCACGCTGGGTTCGAGGTCCTCTGCCGCGGCGCTGACCAGATGGTCCGCGCCGAGCTGGGAGAGGAGCTTCGCTGCCGCCTGCTGGACGTCGGCGTGCGGATGGCCGAGCGCGGTGGCGGCGGCCTCCGTCACCTGGCCGGCGAGCGCGGGTGTGCGGTCGGCGATGTCGGCCAGCAGTCGGACAGCCGCGACCGCGGTGCCCTTCACCGGGACGAGGAGCGCGGGCGGCAGTGCCGGCACGGTTGCGGCGTCGTCGAGCAGGCCGGCCTTGGAGACGGCTTGCAGCCTGGCCACGGCGAGCTTCACCGTGGCCGCGACCTCGCTGCGCAGAAGTCGGCGGAATCGCTCCTGATGGCCGGCCTGCTCCTCGGCCGTGGGGGAGAGGGCGTCGTAGAGGCGGGCGTACCAGCCGGCGCGGTAGGCGCTGAAGTCGCGGTTCAGGGCGTCCAGCGCGGCAGTGAGGACGCGGGGGCGGGGCAGCGTGCTGTCGGCCGTCAGGTCGAGAAAGGCCTGCTTCCAGCCGTTCTTCTCGTGGCTGTACTTGTCGACGTTGGCCAGGCTGATCTCGCCGCCGCCCTCGACCTCGAACATCCGCCAGACGACGTTCTCCCGTAGCTCCGGGTCCGCGCGCAGGTAGTCGGCGCGCAGGGGTGCGAAGCGGTCGCCGTTGGTGGACACGACGGCCAGCACGTAGGTGTCGTCGGCCTGCAGGTCGATCAGCCGCAGCCGCTCCAGGGCCCGGATCGTCTCGAACGCGTTGTCCCACACGCGTCGCTCTGCGAGGTCGGCCAGCCGGTCACGAACCAGTCGGGCGAGCCAGCGCGGGGCCTCATCGATTGCGGAGGCGGGGCGGATGCCGTCCCGGGCGTCGTCCAGCGCCTTCTGGACCTGGCGCCACGTCTCGATGTCGCACTCCCAGGCTGCGTCGTACGTCGCGCTGCGGGCCGCCTCGCCGCGTTCGTGGATCAGTCCGCAGACGACCGCGCGGTCGAGCTCGTGGAATGCGGGGGAGGAGGAGGTCGCGCGGGCCACCGCCGCAGGGTGCCACCCGTTCGGGCTTGCTCTCCGCGAAGGTGCCGCATGTCGCGCTGATGTTGACCTAGCCTGCCCGCATGGCAGCGGGGGTGGAGCAGGTGTACCGCTATGCCCAACCCTCGTCCGTCGGCGTGCTCGACGGGCGCCCGGACCTGCGCCTGGCCACCAGCGGTGGCTTCATGGCGCGTGGGCTGGCCGACCACCCCAGGTTCTTCGACGGCTTTCTCGGCCACGCCGAGCAGATGGCCACGGCGCTGCTCGCCGTCGCCCGGGTCGCCCGGACCCGCTACTACGTGCCGCCGGGGATGCTCGCCGCCGTCCTGCGGGCCGCCGACCCGGTGGTCACCAGCAACGGCGACCGGCTGCGGTTCGAGAGCTTCTCGGCGTGCTGCGGGGTCTACGCGCGGCTGGACGTGCTGCCCGACGCACTCGACGGACCGGCGCTGGAAACCGGGACGACGAACGTGGACTTCAACCCGCCCATGAGGCAGGCCCTCGCCGGGATCGGCGGACTCGACCCGCTGCACCTGTCCGTCGGCGAGGACGTCACGGTCACCACCGTTGAGGAGTCGGTGACCGAAAAGCGGGTGCCGCTGCCCGAGCGGTGGCTCAAGGGATTTGCCGAGGTCCAGGTGGCCGCCTCGACCATGGTTCCGGTGCTTGAGATCCCTGCGGTCGAGGCCCGCCGGTTCGTCCAGTCGCTGCCCCGGGCCACCGGTGCCCGCACCGCGATGCTCTGGGCCGTGCCCGCCGGCCGGGGGCTGCGCCTCACCGGCCGAGCTGGCTCGGGTGCCGTCTGCCTCGCCGGTCCCGAGCGGCTGCGCGTGCTGGAGCCGCTCCTCCGTTTCGGCTCCGCTCTCCGTGCCTACGCCCCGGCGGTCGCCACGCCGGGGGCGCCGTCCGCCAGCGTGTGGGAACTCGACATGCGCGGCGCCCGGCTGAGCGTGACGCTCAGCCCCGAAGTGAGCCGGGGGTTCTCCGGCGAGGGCGGTGTGCTCCGCGACCTCGCCGACCCCGCGTCATCGGGCGACAGCGACCTGATCTCCGCGCTGCTCGCGTTCGAGCCCCACCTGGATGTCGGCGACCTGGCGCGGCGGGCCGGCATCGACGAGGGCCGGGTCCTGCGCGCGTTCGGACGGCTCGGCGCCGCCGGCCGGGTCGGGTTCGACGCCCGAGAGGGTGCCTACTTTCACCGCGAGCTGCCCTACGACGCGACTGCGCTGGAGACCATGCACCCTCGGTTGCGCGACGCACGCGCCCTGATCGAGGAGGGCGCCGTCCGCCTCGACGGCGAACTGGCCTACGTCGGGACGGAAGAACCCCGGCACGTCGTCCGCCGGACGACGACCGGCCATCGCTGCTCCTGCCCCTGGTATGGCCGGCACCAGGACAACCGAGGGCCGTGCAAGCACGTCCTCGCGGTGGAGCTCGTCCGGCGTGGCTGACGCGACGGTCGACGCCGTCCTCGAACTTCTCGGCGCGCCCGACCGGCTGGACGAGTTGGTGACGGCGCTCGCCGGGCTCGATGAGGGCGGGCGCCGGAAGGTCTCGATCCGGGTGCGTTCCCTGGCGGAGCGGATCCGGTGGAACGACGACAGCCGGGCCGTGTCGCTCGCCGCACTGGGCTGCGTCACCGGCCTCCGGCAGGTCGCGGCTGCCCTGGACGACGCACGCCTTCCTCCTGACATCGCGCCATTGGCCGTGCAGGTCCTGACCGACCGCCAGCCGGCTTGGCTGGGCGACCTTCCCGCAGCGCTGCTCGTCCAACGGGAGATGCGAGCCGAGCACTTCCCCCTGGTGCGCGCCCTGGTGCGAGAAGGCGCGGTCGCGCGGCCGGACTTCCCCGACTACCTCGAGTCCATGGTGTGGGGCCTGGCCCTGGACCTGCCGTCGTCCACCGTCCTCGACCAGCTGCGCTCCGATCCCCGTCTCCTCGACGACGAGCTGTGGGACCTGCTCGCCACCGAGCGGATCGGGCGCCGGATGGCCGACCACGACCGCTACCACCTGCAGCCGCAGCACTGGGGCGACGGCCCGCCGCCTCCACCCCGACCGGAGAGCACGTGGCAGCACGCGCTCACGGCGCTCGTCGTCGACGGGACCGTCGACCGCGGGCGGCTCATCGACATCGCGCTCGGCGCCTTCTTCCGGGACTGGGCGGCCGTTGACGTCACCTGGTTCGTCGGACTGCACGGTGCGCTGGCGCCCACCGAGCAGGAACTCGTCGACCGGCAGGCGACGTACAGCCGGCTGCTCGCGTCCGAGCACGGCCCGGTCGTGAAGCTGGGCCTGACGACTCTCCGCACGCTGTTGGCCGGCGGGCACCTCGACGTGGATCTGCTCCTGGCCTCCGCCCCCGCGGCCCTGGCCCGCGCCGACAAGGGCACCGTGTCCGCCACGCTCAGCTTGCTCTCCGATGTCGCCGCGAACCGGCCCGACGCCGCCGCACAGATCGCCGAGCTGGTGGCGACCGCGGTCCAGCACGAGCGGGTCGACGTCCAGGAGCGCGCGATCGCCCTGCTCACCACGCTCGTGCCGGACCTTGACCAGCGGCAGCAGCTGCTCGAGCCGTACACCGCCGGCCTTGCTCCTAGCCTCCGACCGCCCAGCGCCGCGCCGGTCCGCGTGGAGGAGCCGCCCGAACCCATCTTGTCCGAGCCAGATCCCGCGGTCGTCCCGGTGCATGACGCCGATGAGCTCGGCGAGCTGTTCGCCAGGCTGATCGAGGAGGCGGACGATCCGGCCGAGATCGAGCGCCTGCTCGAAGGCGTTCTGCGTCTCGCCCGGGAGCGGCCGCGCAACGGCGGCGAGGTGCTGGCCCGCCGCGCCGAGGAGCTCCTCGCCGGGTACTTCCCCGGGGCCTGGTCTGGTGAGGAACCCCGCGCCGATCTCGCCGCGCTCGCCCTCGTGTGGTTGCGCGGGGCGTCGCCGGGCCGGGGCTTCCTGGGGCGGGACTACGGCTGGGAGAGCAGCTTCCAGACGGTTCGGCGGCTCGTGGCCCCACCCCGGTTGGGTCGCGGCTCCTCGTTGTCCGAGCTGCTCACACGGCGGACCCACGAGGTCGCCGGTGCTGTCCACGCCGGCGGCGGGACGTCGTTGTCGTTGCCGACCACGCGTCGCGGCTCTCTGGCCGCCGCGGAGCTGATGCGACGGATCGACGCGTTGAACCCGCGTGCCGGCGTCCTGCTGATCGACGCTTGCGTCGCGCTCCTGCGCGTCCCGCCGGAGGAGCACGATGAGCTGCGGTTCTCATCCTCACGTGCCGGCCGGTTCCTGCGTGAGCAGCTCCGGGCCCTGCGGGAGCGCTGTCCGGACTGGCAACTGGTGGCCGACCGCGGGGAACGTGGACAGCGTGATCCCCGGCATGCCGCCCGCCCTAGCCGGGTCGCCTGGCGAGGTGTCGACGCAGGTCACCGGGGTCTCGACGGTGCGCTGCTCGCCGTCCTGGATCGCACTGACCCGCTCAGCACCTTCGGGCCCGAGGCGGCCGACGGGGAGTGCGCGGCGCGGTTCGACCAGGTGACCGCGCAGTGGCCGCTGCTGCTGGCACACGACCCCGACCTGCTCGCCGCGCACGCCCACCCCCGGCTGTACCGCGGTTTGATCCAGAACCGGTCGGGCAGCGAGCCGCTGCTGGAGTCCCTCGGCAGGAGCACGCGTCCGATCGGCCCGCCGACGCTGTCGGTGCTGCTGCTCGGGTTGTCGGCGAAGAACGGCAGCGAGCGAGCGCGCGCGGTAGACGCCCTGATCGATCTGGCGCGCCGGTCCATGCTCGACGGTGCCGGCCTGGGACGGGTTCTCACCCAGTTGCTCGTCGCGGAGGCGGTCATCGGGTCGCGGGTGGCACAGGCCATGACGGACGCCGCCCGCGCCGAGCCGCGGGCCGGCGATGCCTTGCTCCAGTGCCTGGTCAGCGCCGTCGCCGCCCTCGAAGGGCGTCGTGACGCGCACATGTTCGTCGACCTCCTGGCCCAGCTGGCTACCGAGCGGGGCCAGGAGGTGAGGTTGCCCGAGGTGTTCGAAGTGGCGGCTGCCGGGTCGAGCAGGTCGCAGCTGGCGCAGGCTTGCCGGCGAGTGCCTCGGCCTCGGTAGCCACGGGGGTGGGGAGTCGTGCTCCCGCCGCGGGGCCATGGCGTAGGGCTGGTTCTCGGCAACCCGCCGTGACGGGGCTCCTGCTCCCCGGGACGACTCAGGCCGCCCTCCTTGCGGAGGGCGGCCTGAGTCGTTGTTCGGGTCTTACCGGTGCTCGGTGCGCGACGGCCCGGGCGTGGTTCCGCCCGGGCCGCCGGTCACGGATCGGTTACTCGGCCAGCCAGACGTGGCCCCACATGGCGGTCGCACCGGGGACCTTGTCACCGGGCGTGCCGTCGGGGAACTCCCAGCCGGCGACGTTCTTCACCTCTTCCTGCACCGCGATGTCGGTCAGGGTGTAGCCGGTGAAGAGGTTCGGCACGTTCTCGGAGAGGTGGAGGCTGATCTCCTCGACCGCCGCCTGACGCTCCTCGAGGTCCGTCGTCGTGCGCAGGACCTCCAGCTGCTCGTCGATCTCCGGGCTGGTGTAGTCGGTGAAGTTGAGCGGACCCTCCGTGAACGCCTCGTCGAGGATGAAGTACGGGTCGGCCTCCTCGCTGAACCGGAAGCACGCCGCGTCGTAGTCCCGCGCGATGGCGTTCTGGATGTGGGCGGCCTGCTCGACCGCGTTGAGCTCCACCTCCATGCCGAGCGAGCTCCAGAACGCCTGGTAGAGCTGGGAGAGCTCGTTCAGGCTGGGGTCGGGCGGGCAGTTGTAGGTGAAGGAGATCGGGGTGCCGGCCGGCTGCCCGTCGGAGCGGGACGGGTCGTTGATGTAGTCGTCGTAGAGCTCCTGGGCCTGCTCCGGGTCGAAGCCCGGGAAGGCTTCGGCGGCGTCCTCGGAGTAGAACGGGCTGTCCGGGCTGAAGTACTGCGTGGCCGGCGGGGTCATGCCGGTGCCACCGAGCACCTCGATGAGCTCCTCCTGGTCGATGGCGTAGGCCAGCGCCTGCCGCACCCGCACGTCGTCGAACGGCGGCCGGCCGGTGTTGAGCAGCGACCCGCCGCTGTTGTTGCCCAGGTACTCGTAGTTGTCGACACCGCTCAGGTCCCGCGCCCGGGCGATGGTGCTCTGGCGCAGGGTCTGCATGGCCTGGATGTCACCGCTCTCCAGGCTGGCCAGGCGGGTGTCCTCGTCGGGGATCGGCCGGAAGGTGATGCCGTCCAGGTAGGGGAGTCCGTCCTGCCAGTAGTTCTCGTTCCGCTCCACCTCGAGCGCGTTGTCGCGCTGCCAGCTCACGAACTGGAACGGGCCCGTGCCGACGGGCTGCGAGCCGGCGTCGGGGCCGGCTGCCGCGGCCGCGGTGGGCGAGAACGGCCATCCCGGCGACTGGGTCAGGATGTCCGGGAAGGCCGCGTTGGTGGCCTCGAGGTTGTACTGCACCGTGAGGTCGTCGACGACCTCCATCGAGGTCACCTCCGCCAGGCTCGCGGCGACGTTGGACGTCGGGAGCGTGAGGTAGTCGTCGAAGTTCGACTTCAGCGCCTGCGCGTTCAGCGGCGTCCCGTCGTGGAACTGGACGTCCGGACGCAGCGTCAGCGTCCACTGGGTGAAGTCCTCGTTGGGCTCCATCGACTCGGCGAGGTAGGGCTTCACCTCCCCTTCCTCGGTGCGCTTCATCAGCGGGTCGTAGATCGCGAAGGCCACCGTCGTGCCCGGGTTGCCGAAGCTGCCCTCACCGGGCAGCCAGCTGTTGGTCTCCGCCTCCAGCCCGACCTCGATGGTGCCGCCGGTGACCGGGTCACCCTGTTCGGAGATGTCGTCGACCGTGCCCTCCTGGGCCGGTCCGGCGCTCTCGTCGTCGCCGCCACCACCGCAGGCAGCGCTCCCGAGCAGGAGCCCCACGAGCCCTACCGAAGCGAGAGTCCGCTTCCACGGGGCTCCCATCGGGCGTCGATGTCCTCGCATGTGTCCACTCCTCGATCGGTCATCCACAGACAGCACGGCGCGCCGGAGGCCGGCGCACCTGCGCGAGCGCAGAGCGCTGGTTCGAAGTCTGGACCGCCTGGTGATGTGGATCACTGTGCGGAGCGCACCGATGTTCTCCGGCCCGCCATGCGTTGCGCACAACGCGGCGGGAAACGGATGGTGGCCCGGCCGGCGAAGGGCCAGGCTGCGGCCCGTGAGCAGCAGCGACGTCTGGGACGCAGCGACCGCGAGCACCTACGACGACACCGCGGCGTTCATGTTCGCGCCCGAGGTCCTCGACCCGGCGGTCGCGTTCCTCGCCGGCCTGGCCGGGGAGGGGCCGGCGCTGGAGTTCGCGATCGGCACCGGGCGCGTCGCCATCCCCCTGGCCGCGCGGGGCGTGCCCGTCACCGGCATCGAGCTGTCCCGGCCCATGGCCGACGAGCTCCACCGGAAAGGTGCCGGCATCCCGGTGGTGGTGGGGGACATGGCCACCAGCACCGCCCCCGGTGAGTTCTCGCTGGTCTACGTGGTCTGGAACAGCCTGGGGAACGTGCGGACCCAGGCCGAGCAGGTCGAGTGCTTCCGCAACGCCGCACGCCACCTCGCGCCGGGCGGGTGCTTCGTCGTCGAGCTGGGCGTCCCGCCGCTCCGGCGCTTCCCGCCGGGGCAGACGGCGGTGCCTTTCCACGTCGGCGGCCACCACACCGGCTTCGACACCCTCGACCCGGTCACGCAGCAGGGCACCTCCCACCACTACTGGCGTGCCGACGACGGGACCGTCCGGTACGCGGCCAGCAACTTCCGCTACGTCTGGCCCGCCGAGCTCGACCTCATGGCGCACCTGGCCGGGCTCGAGCTGGACCGGCGGACGGCGGGCTGGCGCGGAGAGCCCTTCACCGGCGAGAGCGGGAGCCACGTCTCGGTGTGGCGGAAACCGGCCTGACGAGGTGTCCGGGGCGGTGGACACGCCACCGGACGGCATGATCGGCGGCGACACGGCCGCAGCGCGGCCCGCTGACCGCCTCCTCCGGAAGGACCCGCCATGCCCACGCTGGATCGCTCCGGCGACGTGTTCGTGCTCGACCTCGGCGACACCGAGAACCGCTTCTCCCCGGACTGGCTGACCTCGGTCGGCGCCGCGCTCGACGAGGTCGAGCAGACCGAGGGCGCCCGTGCCCTGGTCACCACGGCCACCGGCAAGTTCTTCTCCAACGGCCTGGACCTCGACTGGCTCTCCACGCACGAGGACCAGTGGGGCGGGTACGTGTCCGGCGTCCAGCACCTCCTGGCCCGCGTGCTCGCGCTGCCGCTGCCCACCGTGGCCGCGGTCCAGGGCCATGCGTTCGCCGCCGGCGCCATGCTCACGTTGTGCCACGACGTCCGCGTCATGCGCGAAGACCGCGGCTTCTGGTGCCTCCCCGAGGTCGACATCGCCATCCCGTTCACCCCGGGCATGTCCGCGCTGATCCAGTCCCGGCTCGCGCCGCAGACCGCGCACATCGCGATGACCACCGGCCGCCGCTACGGGGGTGCCGAGGCCGTCGAGGCCGGCATCGTCGACCAGGCCGTGGCCGAGGACGCCGTCCGCTCGACGGCGGTGGAGATCGCCACCGGGCTGACCGGCAAGGCCGGCGCCACGCTGGGCACCATCAAGGCGCGCATGTACGGCCCGGCCCTGGACAGCCTGCGGGCCGGCGACCGCGGCTGACGTGGCCGCCCCCGAGGACCGCTCGGTCCTGCAGCTGCCCGCCCCCGGACCCGACCGGGAGCTGCGCTACGGCGACCACCCCGACCACGTCGTCGACCTCTACCTCGGCGGCCCAGGCGCCGAGGGGCGGCCCCTGGTGGTCTTCGTGCACGGGGGGTTCTGGCGGCCGGCCTACGACCGCGTCCACGCGCGCCCGCTGACCACAGCCCTCGCCGCCGCCGGCTGGACGACGGCCGCGATCGAGTACCGGCGGGTGCCCGGCCGGCCCGACGACACGGTGGACGACGTCGCCGCGGCGATCCGGTTCCTGGCCGACGTCCCCGAGCTGGGACGAGCCTGTGACGGGCGGTTCGTGCTGGTCGGGCACTCGGCCGGCGGCCATCTGGTCCTGCAGGCCGCCGCCGACCCCCGGACCCCGGCGCCGGCCGGCGTGGTCGCGCTGGCGCCCGTCGCGGACCTCCGGCTGGCGGAGGAACTGGCCCTCGACGGCGACGCGGTGCGGGCGTTCCTCGGCCGGCCTGCTGCCGAGCGCACCGACCTGGACCCGGTGCGGCAGCCCGCTCCGGACACCGCCGTGACGATCCTGCACGGCACCACCGATGCGATCGTCCCGCTCGCCGTGGGCCGGTCCTACGTCGCCGCGCACCCCACGGCCCGGCTCGTGGAGGTCGCGGGCGGGCACTTCGTCGTCATCGACCCGCGCAGCACCGCCTGGCCGGCACTGCTCGCCGCGCTCGCGCGCTGCTGAGCCGAGCGGGATCGCCCGCGGGCCGGTGGCCTACGGTGCGTTCATGCAGGTCGAAGGCGGAGCTCCCAGCACGATCATCGTCATGGGCGTCTCGGGCTCGGGCAAGACGACCGTCGCCGTGGGCGTGGCCGAGCGGCTGGGATGGGAGTTCGCCGAGGGCGACGACTTCCACCCGCGGGCCAACGTCGCGAAGATGGCCGCGGGTCACTCACTGGACGACGAGGACCGCTGGCCGTGGCTGCGCTCGCTGGCCGGTTGGATCGACCAGCGCGAGAAGGCCGGCCGCCCCGTCGTCGTCACCTGCTCGGCGCTCAAGCGCAGCTATCGCGACCTGCTGCGCGAAGGGCGTCCGTCGGTCTGGTTCGCCCACGTCACCGCGGACGCCGAGGTGCTCCGGGCGCGGGTGGAGCACCGCACCGGCCACTACATGCCGTCCTCGCTCCTGGACAGCCAGCTGGCCACCCTCGAACCGCTGGAGCCGGACGAGCCGGGCGCGGAGATCTCCGCCGTAGGCTCACCGGCCGCGGTCGTCGACGAGCTGCTCGCGGCACTGGCGCGTGCCGGAGGTCCGACCGGCCAGGCCTGACGCCTCAGTCCTCGGGCGCCCCGACCGGTCGCCGGTCGGCCGGCGAGCCGGGGCTGTCGCCGTCCCGGCGGTGCGCGCGCCGCTCCACCCGCAGGTTCGCCGTCCGCACGGTCGACGCGGAGTCGGCGAGCTGGGCCGTGCCGCCGGCCAGCCGCTTCTGGAGGACCAGCAGCTCGGCGCGGGAGTCGCGGATGGCCCGCAGCAGCTCGTCCAGGCTCATGGCCAGCACGAAGGTGCGGCCGCCGGCCAGATGGACGACGGTGTCGGGAACGGCCTCGGCGCGCTCGATCTCGCGGGGGTCGATGGTGAAGTGCTCGCCGTTGCGACAGGTGACTGCGATCACGGACGCGGTCCTTCCGCTCGGCGGGGGATACCCCGGATGCGCCTGATGCGGCTCTTCCTGCATCGGCACGCAGGACCCGGAGCTGAAGCCGGGCCGGACCGCATCACCCGCAGGTGCTCAGAAGCCGAAGAGCAGGCCGAGCCCGCCGACGGTGAACAGCACCATCACGACGACCAGCGGGAGCTGGTCCGAGGCGCGGGCGTGCCGCTCCGTGCGCAGCGCGCGCTCGTGGGCGAGGGTCACCCCGGCCACGTGGCCGGTGATCACCCCGCCGACCTGGACGTAGGCGATCGTGTCCGGGCTGACCGCGGTCAGGTCCACGACGTTGTCGTAGGTGCCGAACATGTCCACGCCGGACAGGCCGAACGGGTTGCTCAGCAGGATCCACGTCGTCTGCCCGTCGAGCGCCAGCAGGCTGAAGTAGTGCGCGATCGTGTAGCCCAGCGCGATGGGGATCACGGTCGCGGCGTACCGGCGGGGCTGGACCGCGCCCGGCTGGCCGGCCAGCCGGCCGGAGAGCCGGGTGCCGAGCAGGTACAGGCCGGCGACGAGGGCGATCGAGGCGAGCAGGCCGACGGTCCCGGACAGCGAGTCGTTCGCCGAGCCCGGTCCGGTCTGCCACCAGGCCGTGCGGGAGATCCCGTCGAACGCCGTGGAACCGAGCAGGACGACGACGACGGCAGCCAGCCCGGGCAGCTCCGGGGTGGACATCGCGTTGGTCAGCGGGCTGCGCACGACCAGCCGGCCGTCGCTGCGGCGTCCCCACGGCGACAGCCGGGCGATCAGCGTCGAGTAGACCTCGAAGCCGTCACCGCGGGCGAACCAGGCCTCGCCGAACCAGAGGGCCAGGCCGGTCTGCACCACCGCGTAGCCGATGAGGAAGGCGGCGACCGTCGCCGGTTCGGCCCGGCCGGGGTAGACGAGCTCGAACCACAGGAACACCAGCAGGGACACCGCCGCCGGCCACAGGCCCAGCGCGGGGAGGCGGTGCGCGCCGGGGGGCGTGCGGACGACGGAGCCGGCCACGGCGTGCAGGAGCCGCAGCGGGTTGACCACCCGCCAGACGGGGCCGAGCAGCAGGCTGACCGGCACCAGACCGACCCAGAAGGTCACGTAGAGCGCCCACGGTCCGAGGTTGCGTGCCGTCTCCGGCGGCCCGCCGATCGTCGCGGCGACCACCAGCACGGACAGCGCGAGCGCCACCCCCTGGAGGGCTCGGCGGACGGCGCCGCTGTCCGCGATCCGCTGGACGGCCCCGGGCAGCGGCCGGCCGGCGTCCGGACCGCCCAGCTTCGGGGTGCGCCAGAAGAGCAGCAGCGCGGCGAAGCTGATCAGGATGGCCGCCCCCGCGCCGTACAGCGCCAGGCCCAGGGGGATGGGGAGGTCGGTGCGGGAACCGACCCCGTGCGCCAGCAGCATCACGGGACATCCTCGCCGGAGCCCGTCGGTCCCGTGCCGGCGAGTGCTCTGCTCCCGCGTGACCTCGCACGCTCGGTCACGAGATCTGCAGCGTCAGCAGCACCGTCCCGGCCTCGTGCAGCTCCAGCTCGAACACCCCGGGGATGGTCGCGTCGAAGGTCAGCTCCGCCGGGACGCCGGCCTCGAGGCCGGCGGTGACGTCGTAGCCGTGCAGGTGCGCCTCGTCCGGGGCGTCACTGGTGATCGTGACCGTCACCGGGTCGCCGAGGGGAACCGCGACCCGGCCCGTGTCGCCGGTGGCCCGGCCGCCGGCGACCTGCACCGCCAGCGTCGTCCCCGCGGCTTCGGCGTGTGGGCTGGTGGTCGCCTCGCTCTCCGGCGTGCCCGCCTCGCTCTCCGGCGTGCCCGCCTCGCTCTCCGGCGTGCCCGCCTCGCTCTCCGGTGTGCCCGGCGTCCTGCTCGGGGACGAGCCGCTCGCGGCGGGTTCGTCCGGCGCGTCCGTGCCGGCACAGCCGGACACGACCAGGGCGAGCGGAAGGAGAACGGCCGCGAGGACGCTGCGCCGGCTCACCGGCGGGCCGTCCCGAGGGGCGCGCCGGCGTCCTCCGCCGGGCGGTCCGGAGCGGTGCCGGCGTACGGGTCCCGGTCGCCGGCCCGCCGCGCGTAGCGGCCCACGCCCCAGGCGATGGTCGCGATCAGCGCCAGGGTGCACACGAGCACGACGAGGTTGGAGACCGTCCACAGGCCGCCCGTGGCGCCGTCCAGCTCGCGCTGCAGGATCTCGATCTCCGGGATGGCCGACCGGGTCATGCCGTCCTCGGCGGGCACCTCCTCCTCGCCGATGGCCTCGTCGGCGGGCAGGTAGATCGGGATCGCGGTCAGGGTCCGGCCGTCGTGCAGCCGCAGCAGGGTCTTCCACGTGCCGTGCAGGGGGACCGGCTCCGTCGTCCGGTAGGCGCCCTCGCCGGTGCGCTCCAGGGGGGTGACGACCAGGCCGTCGCCCTGCCACGAGGTGATCTGCACCCACGCCGGGTCGTCGACGGCGTCGGCCGGGTCGAGCTGGACGGTGACGTGCGCCGTGCGCGGGTCGGACTCCACGTCCTCGATGCCGAAGGTGGCCTGCACGTCGTCGGGGACGGTGGCGACCAGGCCGTTGGCGACCGCCGCGGCGAGGACGACGAGGGAGCCCACCAGGACGGTGCGGGCGACCGCGGGGCGGGGGAGCTGCCGGCGCAGGCCGGTGGCCAGCAGCGCGCCGAGCAGACCGCCGGCGACGCCGCCGGCGAGGGCCATGAGCGTGCCCTCGACGAGGATGTCGCTGTTCCACGACAGGGTCTGGATGGTCTGGGTCCAGGCGGCCTCGGTGGCATGCCCGACCGTGCCGATCAGCACGCCGGCGACCGCGCCGAAGGCCAGGGGCTTGCGGAGCAGCACCACCGACAGGGCCAGCAGCTCCACGATGATCGCCGAGCCGAGGTAGAGCGGGAAGGTCGGCAGGATCTCGCCGAAGCCGGGGCCGACGATCAGCGCGATCCCGCCACGGATGACGAGGAAGAACGCGGCCGCGGCCAGCGCACCACCCCGGCCCATGAACAGCCGTGCCGCGACCAGCGCCAGGCCGGCCGCGCCGGCGATCATCAGGGGCTCCAGGACCAGCCGGAACTGCGGGACGTCGAAGTCGTACTCGCCCTGGAACACCGACAGCCCCAGGAGCAGCCCGCCCATCGCCGAGGCCTGCCGGACGAACCGGGCGGTCTGGCCCACCTTGCGGTCGCCGTCGTCGGTGGAGAGCCCGCCGTGGCCCTCCTGCTCCAGCAGCAGCAGCCCGACGATGGACAGCCCGGCCCCGCCGATGAGCATCAGGTGGGTCGGGCCCCAGAGGGTGACGTCCTGGCCGAACATGCGGTGCCAGACGTCGTCCAGGGGGAAGCCGAGGAGGGCGTAGAAGCCGGCCGCGGTGAGGATGATGCCGCCGACGGGGACGTCCCAGCCGCGCAGGAAGCGGACCGCGGACGGGCCGGGCTTCTCGTCCAGCGGCATGGCGCACGCGAGGACGCCGCCGGCGAAGACACCGAAGAGCCCGAAGAGGATGAGGAAGTGGGCCGGGTTGGCCAGCGGGCCCTCGTCCCGGCCGATGCCGATGTGCAGGCTGATGTCCCACAGCATCCCGAGCAGGGCCACCAGCAGCGAGATCGTCGTCAGCACGGTGGGCAGCGCCACCCATGCCGGGACGCCGGTCGCGGCGCCGAGGCGGTCGCCCACGCGGGTCAGGACCGCCGAGCGCCGCGTGCGGTGCACGAAGACCAGGGCGAGCAGCACGGCGGTGAGGGCCGCCCCGATGGCGGTGGCGAGGAGGACCTCGCCGATGGCGGCTCCCCCCGCGGGACGAGTTTCGGCGGCCAGTGGCATGGCATCCCCTCGAGGCATGGGGCTCATGGAACACCCATCACGGTGACATCGACAACTGATACATAGAACGAGCGGCTTACCGTGAGGTCACGACGGGAAGGGGGGACGGGTGAGCGCAGCGCAGGACGATCCGGCGGGGGAGCCCTCCGAGCACGACCTCACGGTCGACGAACTGGCCGCGCGGGTGGGGGTCACCGTGCGCAACGTCCGGGCCTACGCGGCCCGCGGGCTGCTGCCGCCACCCCGCATGGTCGGCCGCACCGGCTACTACGGCCGCGAGCACGTCGCCCGGCTGCTGCTGGTGCGGGAGATGCTGGCCGAGGGTTACTCGCTGGCGATGATCGAGCGGACGCTGTCCACCGCACCGCCGACCGCGAGCTCGGCGACCCTGGCGCTGCACCGTGCGCTGCTGGCGCCCTGGCTGCCCCCGGAGCCCGAGGTCACCACCGGCTCCGAGCTGGCCGCGCGCGCCGGGGTGCCCGAGCAGCCGGAGGTGGTCGACCAGCTCGTCGACCTCGGGCTGGTGGAGCGGCTCGACGACGGCCGGATGCGGGTGCTCGACCCGGCCCTGCTGACGGCCGGCCTGCAGGTCGTCGCCCTCGGTGTGCCGCCGGCCGACCTCATCGCCGCCCAGGCGCAGGTCAACGAGCACGTCCGGGCGATCGCGCGCACCTACGTGCAGATGTTCGTCGACACCGGCTGGCGGGCGTTCGTGGAGGCAGGGGCGCCGCGCGAGCGGCTCGACGAGATCCTCGCGACGGTGACGCGGCTGCAACCGGTGGCCGCGCAGGCCGTGCTGGCCGCGTTCCGCACCGAGATGGCGACCGAGGTCGCGACGGCGGTGGAGGCTGCGCTCAGTCAGCTCGACGAGGAGTAGGCCCGTCGCCGTCCGGGAGCGCCTCCCGGGCATGGCCCTCGCGGGCCGCCTCCTCGGCGGCCTCCCGGGCGCTGATCCGGCGGTCGCGGACCACGGCTCCGACGACCAGCGCGACGAGGAGCGCCGCGGGGACGAAGAAGCCGAGGGTCCCGATCATGCTCAGGCCGTCCATGGCGACGAGCTGGGGATTCGGCACGGACCCATGTGACACCGGTTCCTGACACGGTGTCAAACCGAGCGTCAGTCGCTCTGGCGGCCCTCGCGCCAGTAGCCCATGAACGCCACCGAGCGCCGGTCGACGCCCGCCTCCTGCACCAGGTGACGGCGCAGGCCCTTGACCACCCCGGCCTCGCCGGCCAGCCAGGCGTAGACGCCCGAGGAGCGGGCCGGGGTGCCCACCCCGGTGGGGACCTCCCAGAGGATGCCGCTGTCGACGTCGACGTCCTCGAGCGTCGCGCCGGGGGAGGGGGCCAGGTCCTCGGCGAGCTCGGCGACCGCCGCGACGACCGCCGCGGTGAGCAGTGCGCCCCGGGGAGCGGGGGCGCCGTCGCCGGACGAGCGGGGCAGCCAGGCGACCTCGACGCCGGACGGGGCGGCCAGGTTCAGCGCGTCGCCGGCCTCGGGGACCTCGAGGAGGACGCGGGCCCGCTGCCCGGCCGGCAGTGACTCGACGATGGCGCAGATCGCCGGCACCGCGGTCTCGTCGCCGGCGAGGAGCAGGCAGGAGGCGTCGACGGGTGGGTGCCACTCGAAGCCACCGGTCGGGCCGGGGAAGCGGGCGTTGGGGCCGATCAGGACGACCTCGTCGCCGACCGTCGCCGCCTCGGCCCACGCCGAGGCGGGGCCGGTCGCGCCGTGCAGGACGAAGTCGACGTCGACCTCGCGCTGCTCGGGACGCACCGCGCGGATCGTGTACGTCCGGATCGGCATCTGCCGCTCGGCCGGCAGCGCCCGCCAGGCGCCGTACCAGTCGGCGTCGGTCGGGCAGTCGTCGATGCCCCGCCCGGGCAGCGGGAGCATGACCTTGATCCGCTGGTCGTAGCCGTTGCTGCCGAACTCGTCGAGGTCGGCCCCGGCGAAGGTCACGCGCAGGAAGGTCGGGCTCAGCCGCTGCAGGCGGGACACCTGTGCGGCGAAAGGTCGGTACACCGGGATCTGCACTGTCTCGACGGTCATGCGTTCTCTCCCGGTTGGCGGGTGCGGCGGGGGAGCAAACTTAGGCTAGCCTCACCTGGCTTCGCGCCGAGTCTCGCACACGCAGGCGTTCGGATCCAGAGGCACGTTCCGGCGGACGTGCGACCACCACGAGGAGAACCATGAGACGTTCCGTCCTGTCCGCCACCGGCCTGGCCCTGGCCGCCGCCCTGTCCCTGTCCGGCTGCGGCGGCGACGAGGAGCCCGACGCCGGAGGTGGGACCGCGGCGAGCGCGGACGAGGACTTCCCGCGCACGGTCGAGCACGCGATGGGCAGCACGGAGATCCCCGAGCGCCCGGAACGCGTCGTCGTCCTGGACACCGGGGAGCTCGACTCGGTGCTGTCCCTGGGCGTCACCCCGGTCGGTGCGGTGACCACCGCCGTCTCCGACGGCTTCCTGAGCTACCTGGCCGAGGACGCGGCCGACGTCGAGGTCGTCGGGACCATCAGCGAGCCGAACCTCGAGGCGATCGCGGCGGTGGAGCCGGACCTCATCCTGTCCAACTCGGTGCGGCACGAGGACCTCTACGACCAGCTGTCGCAGATCGCCCCGACCGTGTTCGCGGCGGACCTCGGTGACACGTGGAAGGAGAACTTCCGGCTCGACGCGGAGGCCCTCGGGCTGGAGGACGAGGCCGAGGAGCTGCTCGCCGAGTACGAGCAGCAGGCGGCCGACCTCGGTGAGGCGATCGGCGACCCCGCGGGGACGACGGTCAGCCCGCTGCGTTTCGTCGGCGGCCCCATCCGCGCCTATCAGCCGCAGTCGTTCATCGGCACGGTGCTCGCCGACATCGGGCTCGACCAGGTCGAGCTGCCGACCGGGGAGACGGCGACCTTCGCCGAGGTGAGTCCCGAGCGGATCACCGACGCCGACGCCGACGTCGTCCTGTACTCCTCCTACGGGCCGGCCGACGAGTCCGGTGAGGCCGCCGTCATCGCCGGACCCCTGTGGCCGCTCCTCACCGCGGTGCAGAACGGTCGGGCGTTCCAGGTGGACGACGACGTCTTCTACACCGGCATCGGGCTGCGTGCCGCGACGCTCCAGCTGGAGCAGCTCCGGGACCTGCTCGCCGGCTGACGCGCCGAGGGCCGCCCCCCGGTGGATCGGGAGGCGGCCCTCGGTACGTGCGGAGAAGCCGTCAGGGCGTCTCGGTGGAGATCTGCGCGGCCAGGTACTGCGCCGCGCCCACCCGCTCGATGGCGCCCAGCTGCGCCTCGAACCAGTCGGCGTGCTTCTCCTCGTCCCGCACCATCTCCTCGAAGACGGCGGCGGTGCCGTGGTCCCCGAGGTCGTGGCACTCCTTGGCGGAGGCGTTGAACTGGGCCACGGCGGCCTTCTCGCTGTCGAGCGCCAGGACCAGCATCTCCTCGGCGGTCTCGCCGACCCGGATGGCGCCCAGGCGCTGCAGGTTGGGGTGGCCGTCGAAGAGCAGCACGCGCTGGATGATCGCGTCGGCGTCGCGCATCTCGTCGATGGACAGGTCGTAGAAGACCTTGCCCAGCTTCGGGAGTCCCCAGGCGTCCAGCATGCGGGCGTTGAGGAAGTACGTGTTGGTGACGGTGAGCTCGAAGGTCAACGCATCGTTGAGCAGTTCGACCACTCGGGGACTAACGGGCTGCACCTGCAACTCCCAGCTGTCGCTCGGTCATGACCGGGCAATGCTGGCACACGAGCTCGCGCATCGTCGCCACGCAGCCGCCGCAGGTGCGACCGGCTCCTGTCTCGCGGGCGACATCGGCCACGCAGCGCGCGCCGTTGGCGATCGACTCGAGGATGTCCTGGTCGGTCACCACGTTGCAGTGGCACACGTACATGCGCGGGGTCGCCTAACCGGGAGACGGCGGGGGAGCGGGCTGCCCGGGCCGGGGCCGGGGCACTGCGCAGGTTAGCCTTACCTGAGCCGCCTGCGCCAGCCCTCCTGGTCACCACGGCGAGCCCTGGCTAGGTTCGGGCCGTGCCCGATCCCGCCGCCCGCGCCCGTGCCCTGCTCGACCTGCACGCCGCGCCGGAGATCCTGGTCCTCGCCAACGTGTGGGACGTCGTCTCCGCCCGGGTGGTCGCCGGCACCGAGGGCGTCCGCGCCCTGGCCACCGCCAGCCACTCGATCGCGGCCACCTTCGGCTACGAGGACGGCGAGCGGATCCCGCTGGACCTGCACCTGGACATGGTGGCCCGGATCACCGCGGCCGTGGACCTCCCCGTCTCCATGGACATGGAGGCCGGCTACGGCGACCCGGGGGAGACCGCGCGGCGGGCGATCGAGGCCGGCGCGGTGGGCGGGAACCTCGAGGATGCGATGCGGCCCCTGGACGAGGCCGTGGCGGCCGTCGAGGCGGTGCTCGCCGCCGGTCGTGACGCCGGCATCGGCTTCGTGCTCAATGCGCGCACCGACGCCGTCCTCCGGGCCGAGGCCGGCGCGGACCGCACCGAGGTGCTCACCGAGGCGGTCCGCCGCGGGCGGGCCTACCTGGAGGTGGGCGCCCCCGTGGTCTTCGTCCCCGGCGTGGTCGACCGCGAGGAGATCGCGGTGCTGGCCCGGGCGTTCGGCCCCGGCCGGCTCAGCCTGATCACCGTCCCCGGCCGCTCACCGTCGGTCGGGGAGCTGGCGGAGCTGGGGGTGGCCCGCGTCTCGGCCGGCCCGAACACCCAGCGCGTGGCCCTGACCGCGCTGCAGGAGGCCACGGCCGCGCTCGTGGGCGGCGGCGAGCTGCCGGCAGCGACGCGGCAGCTGAACTAGCGGCCGGTGCGCGCCTCGGAGCGCCTCGCGTGGGCGGCCGGGATCGTGGCGCCCGGCGACGCCGACCGGGTGCTCGAGGTCGGCTGCGGTCACGGCATCCTCGTCTCGCTGCTGGCGGCGCGGGTGCCCCGGGGGCAGGTGGTCGCCGTCGACCGGTCGGCCACCATGACCGCCGCCGCGCACCGCCGGAACGCCGACGCCGTGGCGCAGGGGCGGGTACGCCTGGTCACCTCGACGCTGCTCGACGCGGACCTGGGCACGACCCCCTTCGACGTCGTCACCTCGTTCGACGTCCGTGCGTTCTGGACGCCCCCGGCCCCGGAGTGGGACGTCGTCCGCCGGTTGCTCGTCCCGGGTGGGCGGGTCGTCGTCGCCTTCTCGGTGATGGGCCCGGGCGCCGAGGACCGCATCCGCACGGCGGTGCGCCGGCTGGCGGGGGAGCGTGGCCTCGCCGAGCACGCGGTGCACCGGGCCGGTGACCTGCCCACTCCGTCGGCGGCGATCGAGTTGCGGGCCGGGCGCGACGGGTAGGGGACCGGGTGCCATCGACGAGAGGACGCCCATGACCGAGGACCTGATCCCCGGGGATCTGTACGCGTACGAGTCACTGCTGTCGGACGACGAGCGCGAGGAGCTCGCCGGCATCCGCGAGTTCCTGCAGACCGAGATCAAGCCGCGGGTCAACGAGCACTGGGAGGCCGCCACCTTCCCGACGGACCTGATCCCGAAGTTCGCGCAGGCCGGGCTGGTCGGCCGCAGCTACGACACCGAGGGCTCCCCGCGCGGCTCCCGGCTGTTCACCGGCTTCATCGCCCTGGAGACCGCCCGGGTCGACCCCTCGATGGCCACCTTCCTCGGCGTGCACAACGGGCTGGCGATGGGCTCGATCGTCACCCTCGGCTCGGAGGAGCAGAAGCGCCGCTGGCTGCCGGGCATGCTCTCGCTGGAGAAGATCGGCTGCTTCGCGCTCACCGAGCCGCACGGCGGGTCCGACGTCGCGCTGGGCCTGGAGACCACCGCCCGGCGCGACGGCGACGAATGGGTCATCGACGGCGCCAAGCGGTGGATCGGCAACGGCACCTTCGCCGACCTCGTCGTCGTCTTCGCCCGCGACGTCGACGACGACTCGGTGAAGACGTTCGTGGTGGAGAAGGGCACGCCCGGGTTCACCGCCACCAAGATGGAGGGCAAGTACGCGCTCCGCACGGTGCAGAACGCCGACATCACCTTCGAGGGCTGCCGGGTCCCGGCGGAGAACAAGCTCGCGGAGGGGAACACCTTCAAGGACGTCAACCGGGTGCTCAAGCTGACCAGGGGCGGTGTCGCCTGGAGCGCCGTCGGCTGCCAGATGGGCGCGTTCGAGGCGGCGCTGGCCTACGCCAAGGAGCGCGAGCAGTTCGGCCGCCCGATCGCCGGCTTCCAGCTGATCCAGGACCTGCTGGCGCGGATGGCCGGCAACGTCACGGCCAGCCTCGGCATGGCCGTGCGGGTAGCCCAGCTCCAGGAGGAGGGCGTGTTCCGAGACGACCACGCGGCGCTGGCCAAGAGCTACGTCACCAACCAGGCGCGGGAGACCGTGGGCCTGGCGCGCGAGCTGTTCGGTGGCAACGGGATCCTGCTCGAGAACGACGTCGTCCGGTTCTTCAACGACGCCGAGGCGCTCTACTCCTACGAGGGCACCCGGGAGATCAACCAGCTGATCGTCGGGCGGGCGCTCACCGGGATCAGCGCCTTCGTCTGAGCTGGTCCTCCCTCACCGCAGCGCGTCCTCCCTTCCCGCGCACGGTGGGGGAGGACGCGCTGGGATCAGGTCACCTGATCGTGGCCCGGGGTCAGGGGGCCGCGGGTGGTCACATCAGCAGCGAGCGCACCGTCCACAGCAGGACGACGACGGTGATCGCGGCCGCGAGCCCGGCGTACAGCCGGCGCTCCCGGAGCCGGTCGGCCTCGGTCTCGTCGGCCAGCGCCATCGGATCTGCCCACACGGGGAGGACCCCGCCGCGGGCGGCGAGCTCGTCGTCGGTCAGCACGACCGGCGGCGAGATGCGGTACGGGCGGGCGGCCAGGCTCTGCGCGATCGCAGCCGCGGCCCGGTCGGTGGTGGTCCGTCCCCTGTTCATGCCATGACCCTTCCGGTCTTCTCGGTCTTGTCCCAGGTCATCGCTGCGCCGCGGAACTCCTTGACGTAGGCGTCCACGGTGATCGCGCACATCAGCGGGCCGAACCCGACCAGGTAGAGCCCGATCGGGGCCACCCACCGGCCCCAGCGGGTCAGCTCCAGTTTCCGCACCAGGAAGGCCGTCGGCACGCAGAGCACCAGCCAGCTGTAGACGAACAGGGTCCAGCCGCTGCTGTCCCCACCGCCCCACGGGACCAGCATCGGGAAGGTGGCCCCGGTGAGGACGGCGAAGGAGATCAGGCCCGGGAAGAGCAGCGCCTCCCGCCACACCTTGAGCCCGACGCGCGGGTCGACCGAGATGGTCATGGTGATCATGAAGACGAAGGTCGCCACCGGTACGAACACCGCCGCACCGAAGACCCGCGCGGCCAGGTCGCTGTCCAGCGCGTACAGCCCGATGAGCCCGATCGAGGTCAGGAGCATCGCCAGCGGCAGCAGCAGGATGGCGAACCAGAAGACGCCGAAGAAGAAGCCGCCCAGCCCCGGGTGCACCGACTTCCGGAACCACAGGTGGCGGTACATCGAGGTGATCTGCACGTTGCCCCGCGCCCAGCGCAGCCGCTGCTTCCACAGCGCGTCGATGCCGGCCGGCTCCTCGGCCAGCACGCGGGCGTGCGGCTCGAAGACGACCCGGCGCCCGGCCAGCTGGGTGCGGAAGGTGGTCACCGTGTCCTCGGCCAGCGAGGAGGTGTCGATCTGCCCGCCGATGGCCTCGAGGTTCTCGCGGGTGTGCAGCTGGGCGCCGCCGGCCAGGCACGCCATGGCGCCGGCCACGTTCTGCGCCCGCCGGGACGCCGCCTGCGCGGCCAGGTAGTCGAACCCGATGAAGCGGGTCAGCCCGTGGGCGTCCTCGCTGCCCTCGCGGATGTAGGCGGTCACCGCGCCGACGGTCGGATCGGCCAGGTGGCGGGTCATCTTGCGCAGCGAGTCCGCGGCGTAGATGACGTCGGCGTCCATGATCAGGAGCGCCTCCATCCAGTCGTCGGCGAGGATCTCGCGCAGCCCGTGGTTGAGGGTGTGCGCCTTGCCCTCGCCGCCCTTCTCGCGGCGCAGGTGCACGACCCGGCCCGGGAAGCGGTCGCCGAGCGCGGCCATCACCGCGGGGGTGTCGTCGGTGCTGGCGTCGTCGACCACGTAGACGCGCAGGCGCTCCGGCGGGTAGTCCAGCCCCATCAGCCGCTCGACCGAGGCGGTCAGGACGGCGGCCTCGTTCCACGCCGGCACCAGCACCGCGACGTTGGGCAGGTACGGCCCGGTCTCGCGGTAGTGGTTGCGGACGGCGTGCACGGGGATGATCAGGAACTGCGCCAGCCCGGCGAGCACCGGGATCGCGCCGAACCCGACGAACAGCAGGAGGACGCCGACCAGCACCCCGCGGCCGACCTCGGCCAGCCCGGGGCCGGCGGCCAGGATGTCGTTCATCGGGCATCCACCAGACGTCGGGCCGAGTCCGCCTCGGCGACCCAGGAGTAGCGGCCCACCGACGACGCCTCGTGGCTGTCGGTGGAGCCGACGAGCGTCACGCCGGCGGCGGCGAACGCGAGGACCACGCGGGGCCCGGGGCAGCGCCACTTCTCGTTGACCTCGACCGTCGTCCCGGTGCGGACGGCGGCCTGCGCGACGGCGTCGACGTGCTCGTCGGTCAGGTCGGACTCGGTCAGCCCGATCTTGGGCAGCAGGGAGAACACGTGGGCGAGCTGGCCGCGGCCGGCCCGGTCCATGGCGCGGACGGTGGCCTCCACGAGGATGCCGAGCGCGTCCTGCACGGCGAGGCCTCGGGCCATCTCCTCGAGCGTGCGGCGCGGGCTCCACGGCCCGTCCGGCCCGGGGAACTGGTGGTCGGCGATGAGCACGCGGTCCACCCCGCCGCGCCCGACGACGAGGTCGTCCGGGACGTCGAGGCGGCCGGAGGCGTCCAGGATCTTCGCCTCCACGCCGGTGAGGACCTCGAGCCCCTCCACCGGCGGGAGCGCCGCGACCTCGGCCAGGAACTCCGGCACGTAGGTCGTGGAGGTGCGGACGTGGTCGACCATGCGGATGCTGGCCAGCCCGGCGTCGCGGGCGGCGGTCAGGTTCTCCAGCGTCGTGCTCACCGCGTCGTCGGACCAGGTGGAGTGCACGTGGTGGTCGGTGCGGACCAGCCCGGTGGTCATCGGGTCGCCTCGTCGAGCACGTCGGCCGGGTCGAGGAAGACGTCCTCGAGGTACCGGACGACGGCGAGCTCGGTGAAGGGCACCGAGTCCGGCAGCGGGCGGCCCAGCGCGAGGTCGAGCGCCAGCGAGGGCATGTCGACGCCGGCCGCGACGGTGAGGGGCATGGCGCCCGGGAAGCGCGGGTTGACCTCGAGCAGCGCGGCGCGGCCCTCGGCGTCCCGGCGCAGCTGGACGTTGGCCACGCCGACCAGGCCGATGGCGTCGGCCACCTGGCGCGCGGTCTGCTCGAGCTCGCGGTCGGCCACCGTGCAGCCGGCCACCGAGACCCCGGAGTCGACCCGCAGGCGCGAGCGCGGCACCGCCGCGACGACGTGCCCGTCGGCGTCGGCCAGGGTGTCCACGCTGTACTCCTCGCCCGGCAGCATCGCCTGCACGAGGATGTCCTCGTCGGCGCCCAGTGCCCGCAGCGCGTCGGCGTCGTCCACCTGGTGGACGCCGCGCGAGCCGGCGCCGCGGCGCGGCTTGACGATCACCGGGTAGTCCCAGGACTCCGGGTCGGTGGTGCCGAGCAGCTCGGTGCGCGGGGTGGGCAGCACGTCGGCGCAGCGGCGGGCCAGCGCGAGCTTGTCCAGGCAGACCTCGAGGGTCTCCAGGCTCGGGGCGGCCAGCGCGGTGCCGACGGCGTCCAGCCGCTTGCGCTCGGCGGCGATGCGCGGCAGCTCGACGTCGACGGTGGAGAACAGGACGTCGACCCGCTCCCGCTCGCACAGGGCCACGAGGGAGTCGACGAACGTCTCGGACAGGCCCGGCTCGACGAGGAACCGGGCACCGGCGTCGACGAGGTACAGGCCGCTGGCGTAGCGGTCCATGTCGGCGGCCAGGAGCGTGACGTCGGGGCGCCGGGCCAGGGACCGGAGGACGGCGACCCCCGCGGGGCCCCCGGCACCGGTCACGAGCACGCGGACGGGAGAGGTATCAGACACCGGAGCGCTCCGAGAGGTTCGAGGACTGGACGGGGATGGCGGTGGAGGTGGTGGAGGAGGAGTGCTGCGCGCCCACGACGGCGGCGGCCTCGCGGATCACCTCGAGCGGCTCGCAGTGCTGACCGCCGCCGTAGCGGGACCAGTAGCGGCTGGTGGCGAGGACGAAGTCGTCCTGCATGTAGCTGCGGATGCCGACCTGCGAGTCGAAGCAGGCGAGCAGGGCGAGCTTGGTGTCGGTGAAGCCGTCGATGCTCACGAACCGGGTCGGCCGGTAGTCGACCGTGGCCGACGGGCTCTGGTAGCAGGCGAACGTGGGCACGTTCCGGGTGGCGACGGTCGCCGCCTGGTGGACGGCGCGGTGGTCCTGGTGCCGGTCGTGCTTGGAGTGCGTGTAGACGATCGTCGGCTGCACCTGCGCCACGACGCGCTCGATGATCGAGACCGTGGGGTCGCTCTCGCTGATGCGGGTGTCCTCGAGGTCCTCCATGAACAACCGCGCGCCGATGAGCTCGGCGGCGGCGATGGACTCGCCCATGCGGTCACCGGCCTCGCCACCGCGGGCACCGCGGGACAGGGTGAGGACGACGACCTGGTCACCGGCCGACCGGTGCGCGGCCAGGGTCCCGCCGATGCCGAGCTCGACGTCGTCGGGGTGGGCGCCGATGGCCAGCACCGTCTGGTGCCGCGCGGCGGCCCGGCGGCCGGCACCCAGCTCGACCAGCCGGCGCACCGTCGTCACCACGTCGTCGCGGCGCACCGGCTTCACCATGAACTCGTCGGCGTTGCGGCGGAGCGCCTCGACGGCGTAGTCGACCGACGCGTGCGCGGTCATGACGGCCACGGGCAGGTCGGTCTGCAGCTCGCGCAGCCGGCCCAGGAACTCCAGCCCGTTCATGCCGGGCATCTCGATGTCGGTGACCACCGCGTCGAAGGGCTCGCGGGCGGCCAGGGCGAGAGCCTCGAGCGGATCGAAGCAGGCCACCGCGGTCATCCCGGCCTTGTGCAGGACCGTGCGTACGAAGTGGGCGATGTCGGGGTCGTCGTCGACCACGAGCACGCGGACGTTGCCGTCCATGGCCAGCTCCTCAGCGGGTGAGCACGCCTCCACGGGGGAGGAGGGCACGTCGTGCCCCGCACTCCGCAACGGCCCCGCCGGCGGGGTAGCTGAGCCGAGCGCGTCCGGCGTCACCCGGAGGGGTGAGCAGTGACCCCCCGCTCCACGCGGCTCGGCTCAAGCTGCCCGGTGCGTCCGCCGAACACTGGAGTCAGGTGGCCCGGACGTGTTCGGTCCCGGGCGCCTGTGAATGCATCGGAGGGAGGAGGATCGTGACTGCGTCATCCGTGCTCGTCGTGGAGGACACCGAAGAGATCCGCGAGCTGGTCAGCACGGTCCTGAGCCGCGCCGGGATGCACGTGCGGGCCGTCGGTTCCGGAGCCGAGTGCATGGCGGAGGTCCGCCGCGAGGCGCCCGACCTGATCGTGCTCGACCTCGGGCTGCCCGACACCGACGGGACCGAGCTGTGCCGGCAGATCCGCGCCGAGACCGCCTGCTACGTCCTCATGCTCACCGCGCGCGCCGAGGAGGTCGACCTGCTCATCGGGCTGGCCGTCGGTGCCGACGGGTACATGGCCAAGCCGTTCTCGCCCCGCGAGCTGGTGGCGCGGGTGCAGGCGATGCTCCGCTTCCCGCGCACCGCAGCCACCCCGCAGGTGGCGCCCGAGGTGGAGGAGTCGGTCCGCCGGCTCGCCGAGCTCGAGGTGGACGAGGAGAGCCGGGAGGTGCGGGTCGACGGGGCCGTCGTCGACCTGACCCGCACGGAGTTCGACCTGCTCGCCGCGCTGGCCTCGCGGCCGGGCCGCGTGCTGCAGCGCGAGACGCTGCTGCGCGAGGTCTGGCAGACCGACTGGGAGGGCAACCTCCGGCTGGTCGAGGCGCACATGTCCAACCTGCGGCGCAAGCTCGTCGCCGCCGGCCTGAACTCGCCCGAGATCCGCACCGTGCGGGGTGTCGGCTACCGCCTCGTGGCCGCCTGAGCCGCACCACCACGCGAGCCCCCGCAACCGTCCGGTTGCGGGGGCTCGCGTGTTCTCCGGCCCCGTGAGGGGGCCCGGTACGCCGGAGGGCCCGCAGACGATTCCCCCTCGTCTGCGGGCCCTCCGTCGTGCTGCGGCTGAGCGGGGTCAGGGCTCAGACGCCGGCGAGTGCATGCAAGTGCTGCACCCGGGAGTGGGCCAGGACGCCGCGGCGGGCATCGGCGGCGATCGCCTGGCAGAGGGAGGCCACCTCGGGGTGCCCGAGCTGGCCGCTGGTGCCGGCCAGGGTGTACGCGGCCGAGGCCACGGCGGGGCTGTTGCCCTCGCGGGTGTGGATGTCGATGGCCGACAGGCGGCCCGGCAGCGCGGTCACGTACATCTCCTGGAGTCGGTCCATCAGGTCGTCCTCGATGTCGGCGTCGTGCAGGTCGCCGATCTCGTGGATCTCGTACTGGTCGCCCCGCGCAGCCGGCCCCGTGGTCCGGCTGCGCAGGAAGTCGAGGAGGGTGCCGGCATCCACCGGCTTGGTGAGGCAGGCCCACGCCCCGGCGGCCGCCGCCTGGGCGGTCAGGGCCTCCGGGTCCGCCGCGGTGACGACGAGGAAGCGGGCCCGCGATCCGTCGCGGCGCAGCTGCCGGAGCAGCTCCAGCCCGTCCTCCCCGGCCACCGACGTGTCGGTGACGACCAGGTCGAAGGGGGTGGTGGCGGCCAGCCGGAGCGCGGTGCCCGCGTCGGCGGCCTCGTGGACCTGCCACCCGCCGAGGCGGAGGAGCCCGAGGACGCGGCGGCGGGCCAGGTCGTCGGCGTCGACGACGAGGGCGGTCAGCACGTCGTCACCGTGACCGGCGCTGACGTCTCGCTCCAGCCGTAGCCCGTGAGCGAGGTGACCGTGACGGGCACCTGGTAGGCGGCCCACACGCGGTTGACGGTGGTGTCGACGCGCGAGGCGGTACCGGCGGCGTTCAGGGTGAGCTGCTGCCCACCGAGGGTCGCGACCACTCGGTAGCCCGACACCGTCGTCGTCGTGCTGCGGGTCCAGGTCACGGTCGCGTACATGTCCTGACCCCGGCAGGTCAGCGTGACCCGGATGTTCGTAGGGGCCTTCACGTCGACGGTCCCGGTGGACACCGAGGGCGTGACTTTCACCGAGTCGGTGAAGGTGGCCGAGGCGGGGATGCTGCTGCCCACGACGACGCAGGCGGTGAGGCCGATCAGGACGGCCGTGCGGCGGAGCGCGCTCATGCCTGGTCCTCCTCGTCGCGGGTCGTGGTGGTGCCGGGGGTCTCGGTCGTGGGCCGCCAGATGGTCAGCAGCAGCCAGCCGGCCAGCAGGGCCGGGGCGCCGTAGAGCAGCACCTGGGTGATCACGGGGGCGCGGAGCGCCTGGATGAGGTGACCGAGTTCGGGCACCACGGCCCGGACCTGGTAGGCGGTGTCGCCCTCGAGGGTCGCCGTCCACGGGTCGACCGCCTCGTTGGCGTCGCCCTTGGTGAGGACGCTGACCCGGCCGTCCGCGCCGCGCTCCACCTCGACCACCCGGTGGGTGACGAGCGAGCGGTCGCCGATCGGCTGGTGGTAGGTGATGACCATGCCCTCGGTCACGTCCTCGACGGCGATCGGCGTGACGACGGTGACGTCGCCGGGCTCGATCATCGGGGCCATGGAGCCGGTGAGCATCGTCATGGTGCGGTAGCCGAGGACGTGCGGTCCCACGGCGAGCAGGAGGAAGACCGCGACGGCCAGCCCGACGACTCCGCGGACCAGCCACGGGGCGAGCAGGCCCAGCGTGCGGGCCGGACCGGCGGACCGGTCGTGCGCGGAGAGGTTGTCCTCGGCCGGGGGCAGCGGCTGTGCTGCCCCCGGGCCACGGACGGGGAGGACGGCGGTCATGGTGTGGTCTCCGGTCGGATCAGCGCGGGTCAGCGCGCGGCCGGCGCGGTGCGCTGGGTGGCGGTGAAGGTGAGGCTGAGCGCGGCCTGCTTGCCCTGGAACTCGTTGCCGGCAGCGGTGGGCAGCGTGTAGGAGATCGCCACGTTGTCGGACTGGCCGGCGACCAGCGACGCCGGGCCGTTCAGGCTGAGGTTCAGCACGGCCGGGCCGGCAGCCAGAGTCTTCTCGCCGCTGGCGCAGGTGAAGGAGTTGCCGCTCTGGGTCCAGGCCACCGCGCAGGACTTCACGGCCAGCTGCAGGCCGTTGGCCGTGCCGTCGGTGAGGATGCTGCCGGTCGTGGCGACCGAGGCGACGCTGATCGAGGCCAGGTCGCTGCTGCCGTCGTTCTTCAGCGTGAAGGGGCGGGTGACCGAGTCGCCCGGGATCATGTCGCCGGCCACGAAGTCGAGGGTGCTCGCCTTGGCGAGGTCGATCGAGACCGTGCCGGAGGAGATGGTCGTCGCGACCGGGGTGGTGCTGTCGGTGAAGGAACCGAAGGTGCCCATGCCGGCGACGGCGGCTGCGGCGCCGATGACACCGAGCGAGCCGATGACCTTGCGGGTGGTGGTGCCGGTGACCGTGGCGCTCATGTCGTTCGTTCTCCCTGAGTCCGTGTCACCGGCTCTTCCGGCGACAAGGAGAACTCTGGAGGCCCTTCCGCAGGCCACCCGCCCGGGAACCGCAAGGAATCCGCAAGGCTCGGTTGGAGAACGCGCAGATCAGGGCTCTCCGGCCCGGTCATCGCCGTCCCTGCTGTCTTTCCGCGGACGAGCAGGCTGCCTTTCCGGGAGTAGCGGAGCGCCCCCCGCCCCGGAGGGGGCGGAGGGCGCCGGTCGCGCAGCGGTCAGGCGGTGCGGGGGAGGGTGAGCGTGAAGGTGGTGCCCTGACCCTCCGCGCTCACCAGGTCCAGCGTGCCGCCGTGGGCGGTCGTGATCGCCTTGGTGATCGACAGGCCCAGACCCACTCCGGGGACGGCGGCGCGCTGGGCGGTCGAGGCGCGGAAGAACCGGGTGAACAGCTTGCCCTGCTCGTCGTTCGGGATGCCGATGCCGGTGTCGCGCACCGACAGCTGGGCGACCGGCGCCGCACCGGGGCGCTCGTCCGGGGTGACCGCACCGTCGGCCGACTGCCAGCCGGTGGCGACGGTGAGGGTGACCTCCCCGCCCGACGGCGTGAACTTCACGGCGTTGGAGACGAGGTTGTCGCAGGCCTGGCCCAGCCGCACCGGGTCGCCGGCGACCACCAGCGGCTCGGCGGGCGCGTCCACCCGCAGCCGCACCCCCGCGGTCGAGGCGGAGACGCGGGCGGTCTCCTCGGCGGCCTGCACGATCGTCACCAGGTCGACGTCCTCGGGCTGGAGCGTGAACTGGCCGGCTTCGACGCGCGCGGTGAACAGCAGGTCGCCCACGAGGCGCAGCAGCCGGTCGGCGTTGCGCTCCACCGTCGTCAGGTACTGCCGCTGTTCGTCGGTGAGCGTCTGCTCGTCGTCGTCGAGCACCAGCTCGAGGTACCCGAGGATGGAGGTCAGCGGGGTGCGCAGCTCGTGGGAGATGAGGCTGACGAACTGGTCCTTCATCCGCTCGGTCGCCCGCACCTCGGTCATGTCCGTGCCCACGAAGTTCCAGCCGGCGTGCACGCCGCGGTCGTCGGTGCGTGGCGTGACGGCCACGGAGACGGTGCGCTGCCGGCCGTCCGCACCCACGTAGGTCCAGTCGCGGACGTCGCTGCCGTGCTCCTGGGCGGCCTGCACGAGGGAGCAGAGCCCGGACGCCGTGCCGTCGTTCCCGGCCGCGTCCTCGAGCTCTTCGGCGAGGTGGAAGTCCAGGATCGAGCGCCGGCGGACCACGTCGGCGCGGGGGAGGCCGAGCAGCTTCTCCGCGCCCGGGTTCCAGACGCGGATGGTGCCGTCGGGGTCGGTGCCGATGATCGACTGCTCGGTGACCGCGTCGATGACGCTGGTCATGGTCTGCGCGCGGGCGGCCAGGATCCGGGAGGCCCGGTCCAGCTCGTCGGCGCGGCTCTGGACCTGCTCCAGCAGCGTCTGCTGCTCGGTCTGCAGCCGGTCGATGACCGCGGCCTGGCGGCCGAGGCGCTGCGCCGTGGCGGCCAGCGCGCTCGCGGGGGCGAGGGCGAGGAGGACGACGCCGAGGACCTCGGTGCCGGCGTGCAGCAGCGCGACGGCGGCGGTACCGGCCACCGGCACGGCGACGGCGCGCAGGGCGGCGGCCGATCCGCGGGTGAGCCAGTCGGTGCCGACGGCGAGTGCGGCCGTCGCGAGGCCGGCCAGCACCGTCCCGGTGTGCACGACGGGCAGCACACCGGCCGCGAGCAGGGCCGCCGTGGCGAGGAAGAGGAGCGTGGCCGGCAGGGGACCCCGCAGGGCGGCGCGCCACGCGGGCGCGCGGAGGCCCCGGTCGAGGACGGCGGCGGTCATGCCGTGGTCTTCGGCGTCCCGCACCGGCGGCAGCAGGGCCGCGGAACGAGGCGTCACCCCAACGGGTCAGCGCCGTCGCACGGTCCACCGCCCCCGGACAGCACCGCGCCCCGCCGGGAGAACCCGGCGGGGCGCGGTGTCGAGCGAGCGGGTCAGCGACCCGCCAGGGTCAGGAGCCGGAGGTCTGGCTCTGCACCTTGTCCTTGGACTGCTGGGCCTGGCCCTGCACCTTGTCCTTGGATTCCTGGGCCTGGCCCTGCACCTTGTCCTTGGACTGCTGGGCCTGGCCCTGCACGTCCTGCACGGCGGACTGGCCCTCGTCCTTGACGGTGGAGGCCGCGTCCTGGGCGGTCGACTTGACCGACTCCATGGCGTCCTGAGCAGCCGGCTTGAGCTCCTCGCCCATCTCCTGGGCCGCCTGCTTGGCGGGGGCCATCAGCATGTCCTTGTTCTCGCGGACCGCCGACTCCGCCTGCTGCGCGAGCTGCTGCTCCTTCTGCGTTGCAGGCAGCAGGCTCGACACCAGCCAGCCGACACCGAACGCGATCAGCCCGGCGGCGAGGGGGTTGCCCTGTGCCTGGCGCATCATCTGGTCCGGGGCCTGCTGGATGGCGCCGGCGGCGCTGGACGCCGCTCCCTGCACGCTGTCGGCGGCCGAGTGGGCTGCACCCTGCACGGAGCCGGCGGCGTTGGACGCCGCGCCCTGCGCGGAGCCCGCGGCGTTGTACGCCATGCCCTGCGCCGAGTGGGTGGTCTCGTGGGCGGTCCCCATGACCTTGTCCTTGAGGCTGCTCACGCGTCCCTTGGCGGCGGTGACCCGCCGGTCCACGACGCGCGCGGGGTTGACCTTCTCGTTGAGGGCGTCGACGTCGTAGCTGAGCTCGCGCCGCGTGTCCTCGATCTGCCGGCGGATGACGTCCGGATCACTGCTGGTCATGTCTGCGACTCCTTCGGGAGTGGGGGAGGTCGGCGGGTCAGTTGGGCTTGAGGGCCCCGGGCACCTCGGACAGCGTGTCCACGGTGCGCTCGGGCTTCGGGTTCACCTGCTGGAACTTCTTGCGGCCCATCACGAAGGCGACGGCGCCGACGATGCCCCAGAGGATGGCCACGATGAGCGCCGACCAGCTGTGGCCCACCAGGTGCGACAGTGCCCACCAGAGCGCGATGGACAGGAACATCAGCACCATGTAGCCCGCGAAGGCGGCGGCGCCGAACATGCCGGCGCCTTCACCGGCCTTCTTGGCCTCGACCTTCAGCTCGACCTTGGCGAGCTCGAGCTCCTGGCGCATGAGGGTGGAGAGATCCTTGGTGACCTCGCCGATCAGCGTGCCGACCGAGATGCCCTCGATGTCCGGGTCGCCGTTCTCGGTCATGGGCGTACCCATGGCACCGCTGTGCGCCGCGTTGCCGGCGTAGTCGCTGGCGTAGTTCTGCGTCGCTGCCGGATCGGCGGGGGGCGCGTAGCCGGCCTGGCCACCTGCCGGGGTGGCTCCGGAGTAAGGGGTGGACATGGCTCAGACCACCCCACCCGGGTTGCGCGCCGGGTCGTTCCAGCCGGGGCTGGTCACCGGGGGCACGACGCCCTCGGGCGGCACGGTGCCGTACGGGGGCGGCGGCAGCGGGGCCGAGCCGGCCGTGGAGTAGGCCGCACCGGTACCCGTGTAGGTGCTCGTGGTGTCGGAGTAGGTCGGCGCCTGATCCACGTAGTTGTTCGTCCGCGGCGCGCTGTGATCCCCGGAGGAGCCCGAGTCGCTGTGCGCGGCGCGCGCGCCGCTGGTCAGCCGGCCGGCAGCGATGCCGGCCACGGCCGCGCCGAGCAGGAACATCCCGGGGCGACGGCGAGCCATCGACCGGACCTCGTCCAGCAGCTGGGCCGGCTCACGGTTCTGCAGCTTGTCGGCGAAGCCCTCGATGACGCCGGAGGCCTGCTGGAGCAGGTCACGGGCGGGACCGGGGGCGCCTTCGCTGCTGCCGTCGGCCAGGCCGCGCAGCTCGCCGGCCAGCGCGCTGAGGCCCTGGGCGGCCTTCTGCTGCTGGGACATGGCCTGCTCCTTGAGCTGGTCCTGCCCCTGCTTCAGCAGATCCTGCGCCTGGCGCTGGGTCTCGTGCGCGACGTTCATCGCCTGGTCGGCAGCGGTCGTGGCGACCTCGCTACCGGCCTGGGCCGCGGTCTGGCCGACCTTGCTGGCCTCGTTCTTAGCGGTGTCCGTGGTCTGCTTCGCTTCGTTCTTGGCGGTGTCCTTGGCGTCCCGGGCTTCGCCCTTGGCGACGTCGGTCGGCTTCGACGAGCTCTGGCCCGTGCCCCCGGTCGTGGTGGTGGGCGGGGGGAGCGGGGCGTCGATGGAGTGAGTCATCGGTCCTCCTCGGCTGTATTCATGGGCAGTTCTCGGAATCAGAGGGGCGCTACCCTGGAGCGGTCCTCCCACACGTGCCACTGTTTCCAGCGGTGCGGGTCGACCGGCCTCTCCGCCCGGCGCATCCGTGCGTCACGGGCGAGCGGAGCGGCGGGACGTGACACGGCTGGGCGCCGCGCCGGTCTCGCCGTCTGGGGAGCGCCGCGAAGGGGTGGGTACCCGGGTCGAGGGGGACCCGAAACCGTTTCGGCAGTTCAGACTGTCCAGCCGAAGCTGGGTGGGCGCCGTTCGGCGAAGGCGGCGACCCCTTCCGCCAGCTCGCCGGCGCTGATCGTCTCCTCGTACCAGGGGGTCACGACGGCGTCGGCGTCGGCGCCGGCGGTGAGGGCCGCGACGACCTCCTTGGTCGCCCGCTGGGTGAGCGCCGAGCGGGCCGCGAGGACGTCGGTGAAGCGCCGGACCTCGGCCTCCAGCTCGTCGGCCTCGACCAGCCGGTCGACCAGCCCGGTGCGCAGCGCGGCGGCACCGTCCAGCAGCTCGCCGCTGAACAGCAGGTACTTGGTCGTCGCCGGGCCCACCAGGTCGAGGAGGGCCTTCGTCGATGACGGCGGGTACACGATGCCGACCTTGGCCGGCGTGACCCCGAAGACGCTGGACGGGTCGGCGAAGCGCAGGTCGCAGGCGGCGGCGATCTCCACGCCACCGCCGATGCAGTGCCCGCGGATCATGGCGATGGTCGGCTTGGGGAAGGTCCGCAGCGCGGCCTGGGCCGCGAGGTTGTCCGCCCGCAGGTCGGCCATGGGGTCCCGCGGGTCGGCGCCGCCGAGGAGTCCCGCGATGTCGGCGCCGGCGCAGAAGCTCGGTCCCGCACCCGTCACGACGAGCGCCCGCACCGCCGGATCGGCGGCGGGCCCGGCCAGCACCCCGGGCAGCGCGGCCCACATGGCCTGGGTCATCGCGTTGCGCTTCGCGGGGCGGTCGATGGTCAGGACGGCGGTGTGGCCGTCGCGCGTCAGGGACAGGTGCTCGGTCATCTCAGCGCTGGTCGTCGGTGGAGGAGGTGTCGCAGGCCACCCTGACCCCGGACGTGTCCAGGCTGCCGCTCTCGCGGTACCTCATGCTCGGCGGACCTCCGTGGTCTGCGGCCCCGGTGGGGCGGGCGGCGTGCGTCCGGCGGACTGGCGAGAACGGTGCCATCGGGAGGCGCCGTCCCGCGACCCGAGGGGATGCTGCGGCCCCGGCAGCTCATCCGTGCCGGCGCTCCCTGCGGTTCCCCGCGACAGGGGCCGAGCGGTCGCGGGGGAGGAGGACCTACTGTCGGGGGAAACCCGAGGAGGAACCTGGTCATGGCGGTCTCCAACCGCGTCCGCGCCGCGCTCACCACGACGGTGCTCGCCACCGCCGCGACCGGTTTCATGGCCGGGTGCGCCCCGGGCGGCGAGGACGACGAGGAGCAGGTCGCCTACTGCACCGACGAGAACGGCCAGATCGTCGACGAGGACCTCTGCGACGGCGGCGGGGGCTTCGGGGGCGGCGGCCTGTTCTTCCTCTACCTGGGCGGCTTCCGCTCCGGTCTGCCGGTCGGCACCGTGCTGCCACCGGGGGGCACGCGGATCAACCCGGGTGACAGCGTCGCCCGGCAGCGTGCCGGTCTGCCGGCCACCGGCAAGGTGAGCGCCGGCCAGCGGGTGAGCGGCGGCATCGGCAACCGGGCCGGCACCGGCGCCGGGAGCTGAGCCGCCCTCCGTGCGACGGATCGAGAGCGGGATCGTCCGCCCCGGCTGGGAGGCGGAGATCGAGTCCCAGGGCCTGGTCTACAACCGCACCCACCTGCCCGGCGGCGCGGTGCGCAGCTACTGGCGCGAGGGCCCCTTCTACGACTTCTCGATGGCGGAGGTCCAGGAGCTCGAGGGCGCGGTGAGCCAGCTGTTCCAGATGTGCGTGGCCGCCGGGGACCACCTCGTCGACAACGACCTGTTCGACCGGCTGCACATCCCACCGATGGCCCGGCCACAGATCCGCCGTACGTGGGCCGAGGAGCCGCCGAGCATCTACGGCCGGTTCGACCTGCGCTACGACGGCGAGGGCCCGCCCAAGCTGCTGGAGTTCAACGCCGACACCCCCACCGGGCTGGTGGAGTCCGCCGTCACCCAGTGGAACTGGCACCTGTTCACCGGCCAGGGCCGCGATCAGTGGAACGCGCTGCACGACACCCTCGTGGCGGCCTGGCGGCGCAACCTCACCAAGTGGGAGCGGCGCACCGGCGTGCGTCCCCGCGTGCACCTGGCCTGGACCAGCGAGGAGACCTCCGGCGAGGACCGGATGACCGTCGCCTACCTGATGGACACCGTGGTGCAGGCCGGCTACGAGGCGATCGAGCTCGTCGTCGAGGACATCGTGCTCGACGACGGCGACGGGCGGTTCTACGACCAGCAGGGCCGCCACCTGGATGTCGTCTTCAAGCTCTACCCCTGGGAGTGGCTGATCGAGGACGAGTTCGGGCCGGCCGTCCTCGCCGACGGGATGCGGCCCGGCGGCACGACGTGGGTGGAGCCGGCCTACAAGATGCTGTGGAGCACCAAGGCGCTGCTGCCGGTGCTGTGGCAGCTGTTCGGCACCGATCCGGTGCTGGGTCAGTACCTGCTCCCGGCCTACTTCGCCGACGAGATGCCGTCGGCCTGGCGCACCTACGTCCGCAAGCCGCTGTGGGGACGCGAGGGGGCGAACGTCGCGATCGTCCGGGACGGCGAGGTGACCGCGCAGCTGCCCGGGCGGTACGGCACCGAGGGCTTCGTGGTGCAGGAGTTCGCGCCGTTGCCCGACTTCGCCGGCGTCGACGGTCCGCACCACCCGGTGCTGGGTGCGTGGGTCGTCGACGGCGAGCCGGCGGGTCTGGGCATCCGGGAGAGCGACGGGCTGATCACCGACAACCTGAGCTTCTTCGTGCCGCACACCATCGACTTCGCTCCTCCGCAGGACGGGAAGCGCCGCGCGTCCTAGGTTCGGGGCATGCCGCTGGAGGGTGAGTACGAGCCGAGTCCGCAGAAGTGGGTCCGCGACCAGGTGGAGCTCTACGAGCGCACCGGCGGCCGGGAGGGCAACACGCTGCTCGACCGGGGGCTGCCGGTCGTCATCTTCAGCACCCGGGGAGCGAAGAGCGGCAAGGTGCGCAAGCAGCCGCTCATGCGCGTGGAGCACGACGGGGCCTACCTGATGGTCGGTTCCCAGGGCGGTGCGCCCACGGACCCGGCCTGGGTCGCGAACCTGCGGGCCGCTCCCGACCAGGTCACCGTCCAGGACGGCCCGGAGCCGTGGGACGGCGTGGCGCGCGAGCTCGAGGGTGCCGAGCGCGACGAGTGGTGGGACCGCGCGGTGGCCGCGTTCCCGGACTACGCCGACTACCAGACCAGGACCGAGCGCCGGATCCCGATCTTCCTGGTGGAGCGCCGCTGACCCGTCGCCGCCGGCCTCAGGGTAGGGCGGCGGCGAGCTCCGGCACGCCTGCGACCAGGGCGGCGTCCTCCGGGCGGAAGGCGGTGCCCACGGCGGCGCGCCGGGCGCCGTGGCCCTCGTACCGCCAGGTGCCCACGATCCGGCCCTCGACGACGACCGTGGACCGGAACATGCCGTTCCCGCCCGGCACGATCTGTGTCGCGAACGCGGGATCGAGGACGGCGCTGCGGTCGCCGTAACCCAGCACGAACTCGTCGAAGCCCGGCAGGAGGAAGGTCGCCCGGGCCTCCTCGCGGCAGCCGGCCAGCAGTTCGGGAGCGGCCGGGTCGAGGAAGTGCTCGGTGCCCTCGACGGTGAGCGATTCCAGCGCCGGGCGCGCCGCGGCCAGCCCCGCCCGGGCGTCGCGGACCGGGAGGCCGGACCAGCGGGCGAGGTCGTGCACGGTGGCCGGTCCGTGGCCGGTGAAGAAGCGGGCGGCGAGCTCGGCCAGCGCCTCGTCGCGATCGAGCCGGCGGGGGGCGGGCACCCACTCGTCGAGGAGCACGAAGAGCTGCTCGCCGTCGGCGGTCGGGCCCAGGCAGGTGTGGCCGGACTGCGCCGCGAACCACAGCAGGTGGTAGCCGCGCTGTCCGGTCACCGCCACCCCGCCGGCCTCGATGGCGGCCAGCAGCTCCGCCCGGCTCAGCCGCCGGCCGCCGGACAGGGCGGCCACCACGGCGTCGCACGCGCGGGCGACGTCCGCGTCGGTGAGCTCCAGGTGGGCCCGGCGCTTCGCGACGCCGGCCAGCGCGCGCTCGCCGAGCAGGTCGAGCAGCCAGGGCAGGTCCTCGGCGGCGGTGAGGTGCAGGGTGCCGCGCATGGGCCACGACCGGACGATCTCGCCGCGGTCCAGGGCCGCGGTCACGGCCTCCCGGGAGCGGCCGGTCGTGCGCAGCGCGACCGAGGTGACCGCACCCGGGAGGTCCTGCCCCTGGGCGGCCGTCAGCCGGCGGACCGCCTCGGCCGGACCGGCCGCCTGCGGGCCGGCCAGCCCCTGCGCGACGAGCCGCAGCAGCCCGACCTCGTGCCGTGTGTCCACGCCCGCCACCCTGGCACCGGGGTACGACACGTCACGGCCGGGCGCGCTCGAACCTCTCCGCCGGCGGCGTCGCGGCGTGCCAGGCACGGGACCGTTCGCCGGCCTGGTCCCCCTCGTCGCCGTGCAGCCGGTCGGCGATGTCGTCGAGCATGGCCTGGCGGCCGTAGAGGACGACGACGTCGCCGGGCCGCAGGTGCAGGTCCTCGCCGGGGGCGCCGATCCAGGTGTCGTCGCGCTCCACACCCATCACCGTGACCCCCTCCTCGGGCAGGCGCAGCCGTCCCAGGGGGCGCGCGGCGATCCAGTCGTCCTCGCGGACCGGCAGCTGCACCACCCGCCACCGCCCGCGCAGGTGGAGCAGCGCGGCGTAGTCCCTGACGTCGAGGTCGGTGAACCGGCGCAGCAGCCGCTCGATGACCCGCCGCAGGGAGCGGTCGACCGCTCGACTCTTCGCCAGCCACAGCAGGCCGGTGAGCGCCACCACGATGACCGCAGCCCGCTGCAGCCCGCCGCCGGTCGAGTCGACGCCGGCGAAGCTGAGGACCAGCGTCCCGATCACCGACACGGCACCGGCGCCGCTGACCAGCATCAGCACCATGACGATGCGCCGGCGCGCCGGGTGGTTCACCACCGCCTCGGCCTCCGAGGTGGTGAAGCCCGTCCCGGTGAACGCCGAACGCGCCTGGAACCGGGCGTGCTGCAGGGTCATGCCGGTCATGGTCAGGGCGACGGTCGCCACGCGGGTCACGATCAGCCCCAGGGTGACGACGACGATCAGCGAGACGACGGCTGCCATGGGCTGCCCTTACCGCCGGGGGGCGCGGGCCGAACGTCGGACGGGCGGGCGGAGCCGGCGGTAGCGTGCACCCCGTGATGGGGATGGGTGGTGCCGGGGATCCGTCCGCGGAGCGTCGTCGCCGGCTGGTGGCGGCCGTGATCGTGCTCGCCATGGTGCTGGCGGCGGGCGCGACGGTGCTCTCGATCGCCCTGGGCTGACCACCGCCGGTGACCTAGGTCCCTGGTGCCGGGATGCGCGCCCCGGCACGGTGGGGGAGTCACCGGAACAACGCCGGTGCATCGCTCCGGAGGACCGTCGATGACCCTCGCCGTCCCGTCCAGCACCCCCGATCCCTCGCCCGAGCTCTGCTCGTCGGAACCGGTCGACCCGGCCGTCGAGCAGGCCGTCGACCGGTTACGCGGCGAGTACGCCGGCCGGGTGCGGCCCCAGCTGGTGGTGCGCGTGGTCCGGGAGAGCCGGCGGGACCTCGGCGGCTCCCCGATCGGGGCGATGCCGGAGCTCGTCGAGCGGCTGGCGCGCATCCGGCTGGCGATGCACGTCGGCTGAGCCGCCGGGCCGGTCGGAATCCGGTTGCCCGTGCCGGGAGGATGTCCGGGTGGGCATCGGTTCGGGTTCGGTCGACGTGAGCGCGGTCCGGCACACCTTGTCCGACGGGCGGGTGCTGCTGGACGAGGTCTCCTTCCGCGTCGGTGAAGGCGCCCGCGCGGCGCTGGTCGGGGAGAACGGCGCCGGCAAGACGACCCTGCTGCGGATCATCGCGGGCGACCTGGTGCCCGAGGCCGGCGCGATCGCCCGCACCGGCGGCCTGGGCGTGATGCGTCAGTTCATCGGATCCGTCCGCGACGACACGACCGTCCAGCAGATGCTGGTGGACCTCTCCCCGCCGGCGGTCCGCGCGGCGTGGGACGCCGTGCAGACCACCGAGCTCGCGCTCATGGAGACCGACGACGAGCGGGCCCAGATGGCCTACGCCGACGCGCTCGCGCAGTGGGGCGATGCCGGCGGGTACGACGCGGAGGTCACCTGGGACACCGTGACCGTCGCCGCGCTCGGCGTGCCCTACGACCGGTGCAAGTACCGCGAGCTGTCGACGCTCTCCGGCGGGGAGCAGAAGCGGCTGGCCCTCGAGGCGCTCCTGCGGGGCCCCGACCAGGTGCTGCTGCTCGACGAGCCGGACAACTACCTCGACGTCCCGGGCAAGCGCTGGCTGGAGCAGCGGCTGCTCGAGACGCGCAAGACCGTGTTGTTCGTCAGCCACGACCGCGAACTGCTGGCGCGGGTCGCCGACCGGGTGATCACCGTCGAGGGCGGCACGGCGTGGGTGCACGGCGGTGGGTTCGCCTCCTACCCCGAGGCGCGCACCGCGCGGCACGAGCGGCTGGCGGAGCTGCGGCGCCGGTGGGACGAGGAGCACCAGCGGCTGATCGACCTGGTCCGGACCATGCAGCAGCAGGCGGCCAACTCGCCCGACATGGCCAACCGGTACCACGCGATGCAGACCCGGCTGGCCAAATTCGAGGCCGCGGGCCCCCCGCCGGACCGTCCTCCGGAGCAGAAGGTCGCGATGCGGCTGCGCGGCGGGCGCACGGGCGTGCGCGCGGTGATCGCCGAGGGGCTGGAGCTGACCGGGCTCATGCAGCCCTTCGACCTGGAGCTGTGGTTCGGCGACCGGGTCGGAGTCCTCGGCGCCAACGGCGCCGGCAAGTCGCACTTCCTCCGGCTGCTCGCCGGGCAGGACGTCGCGCACACCGGCTCCTGGCGGCTCGGGGCCCGCGTCGTCCCCGGCATCTTCGCGCAGACCCACGCGCACCCCGAGTGGCAGGACCGGACGCCGGTGGACCTGCTCTGGCACGGCGAGACCGGGGCCGGGGCGGGCGGGAGAGCCGGGATCGACCGCGGCCGGGCCATGGCCGCACTGCGGCGCTACGGGCTCAGCGACTCCGCCGACCAGCCCTTCCGCACGCTGTCGGGCGGTCAGCAGGCGCGCTTCCAGATCCTCATGCTCGAGCTGGGCGGGGCCACGCTGCTGCTGCTGGACGAGCCGACCGACAACCTCGACGTCCTCTCCGCCGAGGCGCTGGAGGAGGCGCTGGACGCGTTCGAGGGCACGGTGCTGGCGGTCACCCACGACCGGTGGTTCGCCCGGTCCTTCGACCGCTTCGTCGTCTTCGGTGCCGACGGGCGGGTCTACGAGTCCGCCGAGCCGGTCTTCGACGAGACCCGGGTCGCCCGGGCCCGCTGACGCCGCCCTCCGCGATCATCGGCTCCTCGCCACCCGCGGCGGCGTGTCCGCGCGTGTTGCCGGCAACGACTCGATGATCGCGACAGGGAGGGTGAGTGGGTCGGGCGTCCCAGACGCTTGACCCGGTAGCGGGCGCCCGACAGGCTGCGCCCGGGCGGGCCGCGAACGGGCCCCGGGACGGGAGTCGTCGTGACGGGCAGCGGCAGCTGGCGCAACTGGGCGGGCAACCAGCGGGCCGCCGGTGTGGACGTCGTCCACCCCGCCGGCACCGACGAGATCGCGGCGGTCCTCCGACGGGCCGCAGCCACCGGCCGCCGGGTGCGGCCGGTCGGCTCGGGGCACTCGTTCACCGCGATCGCACGGCCCGACGACGTGCAGCTCGTGCTCGATCGGCATGCCGGTCTGGTGGGTGTCGACGGCGCCGGCCTGGTCACCGTGCAGGCCGGGATGCCGCTGCACCGCCTCAACGCCGAGCTGGCGGCGCGGGGCTGGGCGCTGACCAACCTCGGCGACATCGACCGGCAGACCGTCTCCGGCGCCCTGTCCACCGGCACGCACGGGACCGGCGCGCGCTTCGGCGGGCTGGCGACGCAGATCCGTGCCCTGGAACTGGTGCTGGCCGACGGCTCCCGGCTGCGCTGCTCGGCCGACGAGCACCCCGAGGTCTTCGCCGCCGCCCGCGTCGGCCTGGGGGCGCTCGGGGTGATCGACACGGTGACCCTGCAGGCGGAACCCGCGTTCGCGCTGCGGGCCGAGGAGGGCCCTGCCGGCCTGGGCGAGCTGCTGGACGGGTTCGAGGAGGACATGTCCTCGACCGACCACGTCGAGTTCTACTGGTTCCCGCACACCGACCGATGCCTCACCAAGCGCAACACCCGGCTGCCACCGGGCGCGGAGCTGGAGCCGCTGCCCCGATGGCGCGCGGTGTGGGAGGACGAGGTGCTCTCCAACGCCGTCTTCGCCGGCGTCGTGGCGGCCGGCCGCCGGGTGCCTGCCCTGATCCCCCCGCTCGCGGCCGTCTCGGCCCGGGCCCTGGGCGCGCGCACCTGGACCGATGCCTCGCACCGGGTCTTCGTCAGCCGGCGCCGGGTGCGCTTCGTGGAGATGGAGTACGCCGTCCCGCGCAGCGAGGCGCCCGCGGTGCTGGCCGAGCTGCACCGCGTGGCGACGGCGGGGGAGTTCCGGGCGGCCTTCCCGGTGGAGGTGCGGGTGGCGGCCGCCGACGACATCACGCTGTCGACGGCCTCGGGCCGCGAGACCGCCTACATCGCCGCCCACGTGCCCGCGCGGACCGATCCCGGCGCGTGGTTCGCCGCGCTGGAGTCGATCGCCGGCAGCGTCGGCGGCCGCCCCCACTGGGGGAAGCTGCACGGTCTGGACGCCGGTGCGCTGCGGAGCCGCTACCCCCGCTTCGACGAGTTCGCCGCGCTGCGCGCCCGGCTGGACCCCGCCGGCGTGCTGGGCAACGCGCACCTGGACCGGGTGCTCGGTCCCGTCGGGGGCTGAGGGTGTCCCGCCTGGCGGTCGGGGAGCGCCGTGCGGCGCTGGTCGAGGCGGCGCTCCGGGTGATGGTGCGCGACGGGCTCGCCGCCGGGACGACGCGGGCGATCGTCGCCGAGGCCGGCATGTCGCTGGCCAGCTTCCACTACGCCTTCACCGGCCGCGACGAGCTGCTGCAGGCGCTCGTGCGCCGGGTCGTGGGCCGCGAGTTCGCTGCCGCGACCGCGGACCTGCGGGCCGGGGAGGGGCTCGCCGGCTGCCTGCGGCGGGCGACCGCCGGCTACCTCGACCACCTCGAGCGCGAGCCCGGCCAGGAGCAGCTGATGCTCGAGCTGACCCTGCACGCCCTGCGCGATCCGTCGTTGCAGTCACTGGCACGAGAGCAGTACCGCGCCTATACCGACGCGGCGTCCCGGTTGCTGGAGCGGGCCGCCGAGCTCACCGGTCGGCGGTGGGACCGCCCGGTGCCCGAGCTGGCCCGCCTGCTGGTCACCCTCGTGGACGGCGCGACGACGACGTGGCTGGTCGACCGGGACACCGCGGCGACGCGGGCGGTGCTGGACGCGGCGGTCGGGTCGTTCGTCGCCTCGCACGCGGCGCAGCCGGCCTGATCAGAGGTCGACGTCGGGCTCCCCGGTGCCGCCGATCCGGTCCAGCTCCTGCAGCTCCAGCGGACCGAGCTCGCGCGCCGAGGCGAGCATGTTCTCCTCGAGATGCGCCACCGACGACGTCCCCGGGATGAGCAGCAGGTTCGGCGAGCGGGCCAGCAGCCAGGCCAGCGCCACCTGCATGGGCGTGGTCTCCAGCCGCCGGGCGATCGTGTCGAGCGCCGCCGACTGCAGCGGGCTGAACCCGCCGAGGGGGAAGAAGGGGACGTAGGGGATGTCCTCGCGCGCCAGGGCGTCGATCAGCGGGTCGTCGCTCCGGTGCACGAGGTTGTAGTGGTTCTGCACGCAGGCGACCGGCGCGATGGCCCGGGCCTCGGCCACCATCTGCGTCGTCACGTTGCTGATCCCGAGGTGGCGGACCAGCCCGTCGGCTCGCAGCTGCGCCAGTGCCTCGAACGGCTCGGCGAGCGAGCGCTCCACCGGCTCGGCGAAGCCGGGCATCCGCAAATTGACGACGTCGAGCGCGTCCACCCCGAGGTTGCGCAGGTTGTCCTCGACCGCAGAGCGGAGCTCCGCCGCCGAGAGCGCCTCGGGCCAGTCGCCCTCGGGGGTCCGCCGCGCGCCGACCTTCGTCACGAGGACGAGGTCCTCCGGATAGGGGTGCAGCGCCTCGCGGATGAGCTCGTTCACCACGTGCGGGCCGTAGTAGTCGCTGGTGTCGATGTGGTTCACGCCCAGTTCCACGGCGCGGCGGAGCACCGCGATGGCCTCGTCCCGGTCGGCCGGCGGTCCCATGACGTGCGGCCCGGCCAGCTGCATCGCGCCGTAGCCGAGGCGGAAGACGGGGCGGTCGCCCAGGGGGTAGCTGCCGGAGGGTTCTGCGGTCCCGATGGTCATGGCCGCTCCCTACCCGGGTGGGACCGGCTATGTGCGGCTCAGCGTGCCGGGATCGGTTCGGCCACGGGGACGCCGTCCACGGGGCGCGGTGCCGTGGCAGGCCGCCGGTCGGCGTGCCCGGCCCACCACGCGATGCCGGCGCCCACGACGGCCAGCGCGGCCCCGACCCACATCGGCGCGGTGAGGCCGTACCCCTGGGAGATGACCAGCGCGCCGAGTGCCGCACCGAGCGCGTTGGCCACGTTGAACGCGCCCTGGTTGGCCGCCGAGACCAGGCTGCCGCCGCCGGGCACGGCGGCGGCCTCGATGACACCGTTCTGCACGATCGGCCCCATGGCGAAGCCCAGCGTCCCGAAGAGCACCAGCAGGACGACGGCGGCGACGGGGTTGCCGGCGGTGGACGCGAACACCGCCAGGACGGCGGCGACGCCGAGCATGCCGACGGCGACGAACCCGAAGCCGAACCGGTCGCCCAGCCGCCCGCCCAGCAGCGTCCCGACGGTGGTGCCGACGCCGAACAGGGCGAGCACCGGGGTCACGCCGGCCGAGGAGAAGCCGGCGACGTCGGTGAGGATCGGGGTCACGTAGCTGTAGACGGCGAAGGTGGCCGCGAAGCCGACCATCGTCAGGGAGAGGACGAGCCAGACCTGGCGGCTGCGGAACGCGGCGAGCTCGGTGCGGAGGTCCGCCGGCTCACCGCCGTCGGCGGGGAGCCAGGCGAGCAGCCCGGCGATGGTGAGCACGCCGATGCCGGCGATGGCGGCCAGGACGAGCCGCCAGGACGTCTGCTGGGCGACCCACGTGCCGGCCGGCACGCCGACGACGTTGGCCAGCGTCAGGCCGGTCACCATGAGGGCAATAGCCTGCGTCGCGCGTTCGGGGGCGACGACCCTGCGGGCGGCGATCGCACCGACACCGAAGAAGGAACCGTGCGCGAGCGCGGTCAGCACCCGCGCCGCCGCGAGGGTGCCGTAGGTGGGGGCCAGCGCGGCCAGCAGATTGCCGACCACGAACACGACCATCAGCGCGACGAGCGTCTGGCGCGGGGTGAACCGCAGCCCCACGGCCGTGAGGGTGGGTGCGCCGACGACCACCCCGATCGCGTAGGCCGAGATGAGCAGTCCGACGGCGGAGACGGAGACGTCGAGGCCGTCGGCGATCTCGGGGAGCATGCCCATGACGACGAACTCGGTGGTGCCGATGCCGAAGGCGCCGATGGCGAGGGCGAGCAGGGCGCGGGGCACGGGCGGGGCACTCCAGGGACGCGGTCGGGGCGGGAGCCGGCGGACCACATCGTCCTGGGAGGCCGGGTGAGGCGCTGCACCTCGTTCTCGGCGGTGCAGCGGTCGACCGTCCCCGACCATGCCCGGTCGGGGAGGTGGAGCTGCTCACACCGGGGGCGGGGAGCCGCCCGCCCCCGGTGAGCAGGTCAGGGCTGGAGCAGCACCTTGACGGCGCCGTCCTTCTTCTCGCGGAAGTTGGCGTACGCCTCGGGAGCCTGCTCGAGCGGCACCCGGTGGGTGGCGAACTCGTCGACGCCCAGCGGGTCGCCCTCGAGCAGCAGCGGCAGGATGTCGGGCACCCAGCGCCACACGTTGGCCTGCCCCATCCGGAGCTGGATCTGCTTGTCGAACATGCGCATGAGCGGCATCGGGTCGGTGGCGCCGCCGTAGACGCCGGACAGCGAGATGGTGCCGCCGCGCCGGACCGCCTCGATGGCGGTGTTGAGCGCCGCCATCCGGTCGACCCCGGCCACCTGCATGACCTTCTCCATGATGGCGTCCGGGACGATCGCCGTCGCCTTCTGCGCGAAGGTCGCCAGCGGGGAGCCGTGCGCCTCCATGCCGACGGCGTCGATCACGGCGTCGGGGCCGCGGCCGTCGGTCAGGTCGCGCACCTGGGCCACGACGTCGGCCTGGGTGGTCGTGTCGATGACGGTGATGCCGTTGCGCCGGGCGCGCGCCAGTCGCTCGGGGACGACGTCGGCGGCGATGACCTGCCCGGCACCGAGGTGCTTGGCGATGCGGGTGCACATGTCACCGATGGGCCCGAGCCCCAGGACCAGCACGCTGCCGCCCTGCGGGATCCCCGCGTACTGCACCGCCTGCCATGCGGTGGGCAGGACGTCGGAGAGGTACACGTACCGGTCGTCGAGCGGGGCGTCGGGCACCTTGATCGGCAGCGTGTTGCCGAAGGGCACGCGGAGGTACTCCGCCTGGCCGCCGGGCACCTGCCCGTAGAGCTTCGTGTAGCCGAACAGCGAGGCCCCGAAGCCCTGCTCCCGGTTCTGCGTCGTCTCGCACTGCGACTGCAGTCCCTGCGAGCACATCCAGCAGGTGTTGCAGGAGATGTTGAACGGGACGACGACGCGGTCGCCGGCCTTGAGCTCGGTCACCTCCCGGCCGACCTCCCGGACGACGCCCATCGGCTCGTGCCCCATGACGTCGCCCACGGACATGAACGGCGCCATGACCTCGATGAGGTGCAGGTCGGAGCCGCAGATCCCGCTCGAGGTGATCTCCACGATCACGTCGGTGGGCTCCTGGATCGTCGGGTCCGGAACGGTCTCCACCCGGACGTCGCCTCGGCCGTGCCAGGTCACTGCGCGCATGCGGTTCGTCTCCCTCGATCGGGCCGTGTTCCGGCCGCCAGGACGGCTCCCTGCCCGCCCGTGAGCTGTGTCGCGCAACTTTCAACCAGCTTCGGCGCGGCACTCACGCTGCGTCACGAACCGTTCACCAGCGGCCGAACCACACCCATGGTTTTCGGTGGCTCAGACCACAGAACTGCTGGTCATTACCCCGCGACGCAGATCACGAACCGATCACGGCGTGTTTACATGGGCCCCGCTCCTCTCCCCGGGAGCGCGGCAATGCCCCCTACGGAAGCTCCAGGTGCATGACTTCGCTCCACCACGATCGACCCGTCGACGACGGTCGGGACGCCGCTCCGGCGGCACCGGCCGAGACGCCCGCCCCGGTCCGCCGGAGCTCGCGCCGCCCGGCCGGGACGATCGCCCCGCAGGTCCCCGCGCAGCGCCAGGGGAAGGCGTCGCGAGCAGGGGCCGGCGCGGCCGCCGACGGATCCGACGTCGAGCGCCCGTCCGCGGAGCGCACCGACGCCGAGCATCCCTCCGCCGAGCAGCCGGCGCCCACGCGGTCGTCGGCCAAGCGCCCGGCGGCCAGGGCCGTCACCGCTGCCGGCTCGCTGGCGGCGAGGGCCAAGGCCGCGAGCACCGCCGTCGCCGGGTCGACCGCCGCGCGGACCGCCACTGCCACGGCCCGTGCCGCCGCGAAGGCGACCACGGCCCGCGCGACCAGGGCGCGCACCGCCACCGCACGGGCCACCACCGCGGCGAAGGCTTCCGCGGGAACCACGGCCGCTGCCCGGACGGCACCGGCTCCGGGAGTCGCTGCGACCTCCGCCGCGGCTCCAGCCGAGCCGCTCGTCCCCGCCGAGCCGGCCGCCGCGGTGAGCCGGCGGCCCACGCCGCACCCGCGCCCCCGGCCGGTCGTGAGCTCGCCCGAGAGCTCCCCGGTCGTCGCTCCGGCCGCCCTGGCGATCCGGCGGCCCACGCCGCATCCGCGCCCCCGGCCCGTCGTGAGCTCGCCGGAGAGCACCCCGGTCGTCGTCGATGTGCCCGTGCTCGCCACGGCGGCAGGGCCGGACGAGCAGCCCGCACCGGTGGTCGCCGTCGTGCCCTCGTTCGTCGACGAGGCGCTGGCGCCGCTGCAGCGCGACCCGGCCACGCCCGCTCCGGGCATCGCCGGCGGTGACCTCTGGGAGATCGGCCGCCACCGCGTCCCGGTCGTGCGCCGCCGCCCGGCCTTCTACCTGGCCGCCGGCCTGGTCGGCGCGCTGAGCCTGGGTGCGCTGATCGACTCCGACTCGTCCGCCCGCGCCGACTCGCCCGCGGTGGCCGAGAGCGTCAGCGTGGCCGAGCAGCTCGGCATCGAGGCCGAGCCGGCCGACGTGCTGGCGGACGCCGAGTCGACCCGGCTCCTGCAGGAGCTGGTGGTCAGCCGCAACGAGCGGGACGCAGCGACGACCGCCGCTGCCGACGCCCAGGCGACGGCCGACTTCTTCGCCGCCGCCGCGGCCGCCGAGGCGGCCCGGCCCAAGGCCGTGGCGCCGGTGCACGGGGCCCGGCTCACCAGTGGCTTCGGCGCCCGCTGGGGCACCGTGCACGCCGGCATCGACCTGGCGGCGCCCATGCGCACCCCGGAGTACGCGGTCATGGACGGCGTCGTCCTCGAGGCCGGCCCGGCCAGCGGCTACGGCCTGGTCGTCTACATCCAGCACGACAACGGGGACGTGACCGTCTACGGCCACATGGACGAGATCCTCGTCGAGCCGGGCCAGCTCGTCCGGGCCGGCGACACCATCGCGCTGCTGGGCAACCGCGGTCAGTCCACCGGGCCGCACCTGCACTTCGAGGTGCACCTGGGCGGGCTGAACGGCACGAAGGTCGACCCGCTCCCGTGGCTGCGGGAGCGCGGCGTCCACGTCTGACGCGCGGCGCGCGACGCTCGACGTCCCCGGCAGGGTGACCGGCCGCACGCCGCCCCGGGCCCGCCCGGGTGGGACAGTGGAGCCGGCACGGCGGGCGGCGGGAGCAGGAGGCGGTCGGTGGATCACGGGCACGGGCACCACTCGGGCATGTGGGTGCCGGACGAGCCGCCCACCTGGGGCCGGATGTTCCTGCCGCACCTGGAGCCCTGGTCGGTGCTCGCCGTCCTGAGCATCGTCGGGCTGGTGGCGTACCTCGTCGCCGTCGTCCGGCTGAGGCGGACCGGCGTCAGCTGGCCCTGGTGGCGCACCGCGTCATGGGTCGTGGGGACGCTGTCGGTCTTCGCGGTGACCGGTACCTGGCTCAACGGCTACAGCATGGTGCTGTTCAGCCTGCACATGGTCCAGCACATGGTCCTGGCGATGATCTCGCCGATCCTGCTGCTGCTCGCCGCACCCGTGACGCTGGCGCTGCGCACGCTGCCCCGTGGTCAGGGGGCGGCCGCGGCGCCCCGCGCCCTGCTGCTGAACTTCCTGCACAGCCGGTTCACCCGGTTCCTCGCCTCGCCGGGGTTCACGGTGCCGCTGTTCATCGCCAGCCTGTACGGCATCTACTTCACGCCGATCTTCGACGCGCTGATGAGCACCGCGGCCGGGCACCAGTTCATGCTGGCCCACTTCGTGGTCACCGGGCTGCTGTTCTTCGGTCCGGTCATCGCCCAGGACCCGTGGCCGAACACCCACAGCCACCCGACGCGGATCCTCGAGCTGGTCATCCCGGTGCCGTTCCACGCCTTCTTCGGTGTCGCGGTCATGATCGCCAGTTCGCTGCTCGTGGACAGCTTCGCCGACCCGCCGGCCGCCTGGGGCATCGATCCCGTCGGTGACCAGACCGTGGCCGGCGGCATCGCCTGGTCCTTCGGCGAGCTGCCGACGGTGATCGTGCTGATCGTCGTCCTCGTGTCGTGGATGGGCTCCGACGAGCGGCGCGCCCGTGCCCTCGACCGGGCGGCCGACCGCAGCGGCGACGCCGAGCTCAACGCCTACAACGCACGCCTGCGGGCGATGGCCGAGCGGTGACGTCGTCGCCGGGAGCCGCCCCCGGGCCGCGCTGAGTCCTGCGAGCGGACCCGCTGGGAGACCGGGAGCGGACGGGGCGGGCAAGGCCGCCGGCCGGGGCGGGGACCTGGCGGCCTGCGACCATGTCGTCGTGCCTGTGTCGCTGGTGGTCACCTCGGACACGCACGTCCCCCGGCGGGCCCGTGACCTGCCCCGGTCCCTGTGGGACGCGATCGCGTCCGCGGACGTGGTGGTGCACGCCGGTGACTGGGTGGACGACGCGCTGCTGGACCTGTTCGAGCAGCGCTCGCGCCGGCTGGTGGCGGTGCACGGCAACAACGACCACGGCGCCCTTCGCGAGCGCCTTCCCGTGGTGGCCCGCGCCGAGATCGAGGGCCTCCGCTTCGCCGTCGTCCACGAGACCGGCGACGCGAAGGGCCGGGAGGCCCGCTGCGCGGCCCGCTTCCCCGACGACGACGTCCTCGTCTTCGGGCACAGCCACATCCCGTGGGACACCACCGCCCCGTCGGGTCTCCGGCTGATCAACCCCGGGTCCCCGACGGACCGTCGGCGCCAGCCCCACGGCACGTTCGTCACCGCGGTGGCCGACGCCGGGCAGCTGCGCGACGTCGTGTTCCACGCGGTGCCGCCCCGCTCGTGACGACCCGCCCCGAGCTCCCGGACGCCGCCGTGGCGGTGCTGGCCTGTCCCGTCTGCGCCGCCCCCCTGACCGTGGGGGGGAGCGGGGACGTGCTGCGCTGCCCGGCCGGTCACTCCTTCGACCGGGCGCGCCAGGGCCACGTGACCCTGCTGCCGCCGGGGCACCGCGCGCCGTCGGGTGACTCCGCGGAGATGGTGGCCGACCGGGTGTCCTTCCTGGCCGCCGGCCACTACGCCGGAATCGGTGCCGCGCTCGGCGACGCCGTGCTGGAGGCCGGGGGAGCGGCGCCGGAGCGGCTGCTGGACCTGGGTGGCGGAACGGGCCACCACCTGGCCACCGTCCTCGAGCGTGCCCCCGGCGCGACCGGGGTCGTGCTGGACTCCTCGCCCTACGCCGCGCGCCGGGCGGCCCGGGCACACCCGCGGGCGATGGCGGTCGTCGCCGACACCTGGGCGCGGCTCCCGGTCCGGGACGGCGCCGTCGACCGCGTGCTCGTCGTCTTCGCCCCGCGCAACGGCCCGGAGATCGCGCGGGTGCTGCATCCCGCGGGCCGGCTGGTGGTGGTGACGCCGGCGGACGACCACCTGACCGAGCTGGTCGGCCCGCTGGGCCTGCTGCGGGTGGACCCCGACAAGGCGGCCCGGCTGGCCGGTTCGCTGGAGCCGCACCTGGTGCCCGTGGCGAGCACCGAGCGGCGCGACGTCCTCCGGCTGGACCGCGCCGCCGTGGCGACCCTGGTGGGCATGGGCCCGCACGCTCGGCACCTGCCGGCCGGTGAACGCGCTGCTCGGCTGGGTGTGCTGCCCGACCGGGTCGAGGTGACCGCCGCGGTCCGGCTGACGACCTACCGCCGGCCGGGCTGAGGGCCCTCCGATGGCGCCCGGCGACGCGCGGCGCGCCCGCCCCGTCCCGCGGCAGCGACGGCGGAGGGCCCGTCTAAGCTGCTCGGCGTGACGATTGCACCGGCGCCCATCGTGAGTCGGCCGAGCCCGGCTCACGTGGTCGAGAGGGGCTCGCGGCTGTCGAACCTGCTGCGGACCACGGACCACAAGACCATCGGCCTGATGTACCTGGCCGTCTCGTTCATGTTCTTCATCCTGGGTGGCCTGATGGCCATGCTGATCCGGGCGGAGCTGGGCCGGCCGGAGCTGCAGTTCCTGTCCCCGGAGCAGTACAACCAGCTGTTCACGATGCACGGCACGCTGATGCTGCTGATGTTCGCGACGCCGTTGTTCTTCGCGTTCGCGAACCTGATCATGCCGTTGCAGATCGGTGCGCCGGATGTGGCGTTCCCGCGGTTGAACGCGTTCTCGTTCTGGCTGTTCCTGTTCGGCAGCCTGATCGTGGTGTCCAGCTTCGCGACCCCCGGTGGGGCGCCGGACTTCGGCTGGACGGCCTACACGCCGCTGTCCAACGTGGTGCACACCCCCGGGGTGGGCGGGAACCTGTGGATCGGTGGGCTGGCGGTCTCGGGTCTGGGCACGATCCTGGGCGGGGTCAACTTCATCGCCACGATCGTGTGCCTGCGGGCGCCGGGGATGACGATGTTCCGGATGCCGATCTTCACCTGGAACGCCCTGGTGACCTCGATCCTGATCCTGCTGGCCTTCCCGATCCTGACCGCGGCGCTGTTCGCGCTGCTGTCCGACCGGAACCTGGGCTCGCAGATCTACTCGGTGGAGAACGGTGGGCCGATGTTGTGGCAGCACCTGTTCTGGTTCTTCGGCCACCCCGAGGTGTACATCATCGCGCTGCCGTTCTTCGGCATCATCACCGAGATCATCCCGGTGTTCGCCCGCAAGCCGCTGTTCGGCTACAAGGGCATGGTCGGGGCGACGCTGGCGATCGGCTTCCTGTCCCTGGCGGTGTGGGCGCACCACATGTACGCCACCGGCGCGGTACTGCTGCCCTTCTTCGCGTTCCTCACCTACCTGATCGCCGTTCCCACCGGGCTGAAGTTCTTCAACTGGATCGGCACCATGTGGCGGGGTCAGATGACCTTCGAGACGCCGATGCTGTTCTCGATGGGCTTCATGGTGACCTTCCTGCTCGGTGGGCTGACCGGTGTGCTGCTGGCGTCCCCGCCGCTGGACTGGCACGTCTCGGACAGCTACTTCGTCGTCGCCCACTTCCACTACGTGGTGTTCGGCACCGTGGTGTTCGCCGCCTACGCCGGCATCTACTTCTGGTTCCCCAAGATGTGCGGCCGGATGATGGACGAGCGGCTGGGCAAGCTGCAGTTCTGGCTGACCTTCATCGGCTTCCACGGCACGTTCCTGGTGCAGCACTGGCTGGGCAACGAGGGCATGCCGCGCCGCTACGTGGACTACCTGCCCACCGACACCTTCACCACGCTGAACATGATCTCCACCATCTTCAGCTTCGTGCTGGGCGCCTCGGTGATCCCGTTCATCTACAACGTGGTGCGCTCCTGGAAGTACGGCAAGCTCGCCCTGCGCGACGACCCGTGGGGCCACGGCAACTCCCTGGAATGGGCCACCTCCTCCCCGCCGCCGCGGCACAACTTCGTGGAGATCCCCCGCATCCGCTCCGAGCGCCCCGCCTTCGAGGCGCACTACCCGCACCTCACCGAGCGGCTCCAGGCCGAAGCCCACGCCGGCAAGCGCCACGAGCCCTACGCCGGGGTCAGCGAACTCGTCCCCGGCACCGGTCCGCGCCAGGGTCCGAACGACCCCGACCCCACCTGAGGCGCATCCAGCAGGACATCGGACGCCCCGTCGGCCTCACGGCCGGCGGGGCGTCCGTCGTCGTCGGGGGCTACCGCAGGAGCGGCGGATCGGGTGCGGCACCATGACGGCGTGCCGCTGGACCCCGTGCCGTCGAACCCCGCGCCCCCGATGCCCGAGGTCTCGCAGGTGACCCCTGCCCGGGCCCTGCTCACCGTCAGCGGTGGCGACCGGCCCGGTGTGACGGCGCGGCTGTTCGCTGCACTGGCCGGGGGTGCGCCCGACCTCGAGGTCCTCGACGTCGAGCAGGTGGTGGTCCACGGGCAGCTGGTCCTCGGCGTCGTCGTCGGGGTGGTCTCCCCGGACGGAGCCCCCGCGGTGGACCAGGACGCGCTGCTGGCGCACCTGGGTCCGCTGGCCGCCGCCGTCGCCGCGGACGTGGGTCTCCGGGTGGAGGTCGAGCCGGCCTCGGCCGGACCGGCGTCGGTGTCGGCCGGCCGCCCGCACCACGTGATCCTGCTCGGCCGCCCCGTCTCGGCCGAGGCGGTCGCCGGCGCGGCGCAGGGCATCGCCGCGGTCGGCGGGAACATCGACGCCATCCGGCGGCTGTCGGACTACCCGGTCACCAGCTTCGAGCTGACCGTGTCCGGCGCGGAGGCCACGGCCCTGCGGACCGCGCTGGCATCGGTCGCCGCCGCGACCGGTACCGACATCGCGGTCGAGCGCGTCGGGCTGGCCCGGCGCAGCAAGCGGCTGATCGTGCTCGACGTCGACTCCACGCTGGTGCGGGGTGAGGTGATCGACGAGCTCGCGGCCCGTGCCGGGCGCGCGGCCGAGGTCGCCCGCATCACCGCCGCCGCCATGAACGGGGAACTGGACTTCGCCGAGTCGCTGCGCAAGCGCGTCGCCGTCCTGGCGGGGCTGCCCGTCGAGGTGCTCGACGAGGTCCGCGAGGCGCTCGTGCTGACCCCGGGCGCGCGCACGCTCATCCGCACGCTGCAGCGCCTCGGTTTCCGGTGCGGCATCGTCAGCGGCGGCTTCACCCAGATCACCGATCCGCTGGCCGACAGCCTCGGCCTGGACTTCGCGGCGGCCAACACCCTCGAGGTCGTCGACGGGAAGCTCACCGGCGGTCTGGTGGGGGAGATCGTGGACCGGCCCGGCAAGGCGCGTGCCCTGGCGCGGTTCGCCGCCGACTACGGCATCCCGCTCGACCAGACCGTGGCCGTCGGGGACGGCGCCAACGACCTGGACATGCTCAACACCGCGGGGCTGGGCATCGCCTTCAACGCCAAGCCGTTCGTGCGCGAGCAGGCGCACACCGCGCTCAACCAGCCCTATCTGGACGCCGTGCTGCAGGTGCTCGGCTTCACCCGCGACGAGGTGCTCGACGCCACGTGATCTGTCGTCCTCCGGACGACACCGCGGTGTGATCTGTCCTCCTCCGGAGGACACCGCGGCCAGGAGCCGTGCCCTGCTGCGCGGAGCCCCACCGTCGCGCCTGCGCGGGACCCTCCGGGCCCCACTCGGCGCGAACCCCCGGTCCAGTCGCGACGCCCCTCGAGGGCGTGCTCACGCAGACGCGTCAGCGTCCCCCTCGAGCTCGACGCGCGCGGTGCGGAGCTGGTCCAGCGCTGCCTCGGTGGTCGCCTCCGAGACGCCCGCGGTGAGGTCGAGCAGGACCCGGGTGGTGAGCCCGTTGGCCACGGCGTCCAGGGCGGTGGCCCGCACGCAGTGGTCGGTGGCGATGCCCACGACGTCGACGGCGTCCACGTCGTGCTGCCGCAGCCACTCGGCCAGCGTCACGCCGTCCGCCGTCCCCTCGAAGCCGGAGTAGGCGGCGGCGTACTCGCCCTTGTCGAAGACCGCCTCGATCGGCGCGCGGTCCAGGGCCGGGTGCAGCTCGACCCCGTCGGTGCCGACGACGCAGTGCCGGGGCCAGGAGTCGACGAAGTCCGGAGCCTCGGAGAAGTGCGACCCCGGGTCGATGTGGTGGTCCCGGGTGGCGACGACGTGGTCGTACCCACCCTCGGCCATGTGGGCCGTGACCGCGGCGGCCACTGCGGCCCCGCCGGCGACGGCGAGGCTCCCGCCCTCGCAGAAGTCGTTCTGCACGTCGACGACGATCAGGGCGCGGGCCATGAGGTCAGGTCCTTTCCGGTTGGTCTTCGGCCGCGTCCGGAGGCTCGCCCCGAGCGTGCGAGGGGTGAGGGGGACGGCGTCCTCTTACTCGGCAGGTCAGACGGTCACGGTGTCGATCGCGGGCTCGCCACGGGACAGGGCGAGGGCCTCCGGCGGCAGCGCCTCGCGGACCCGCTGGTGGTGGGCCGTGGCCCGGCTCAGCGCCTCGGCAGGGGAGACCGGGTCGCAGATCTCGCCGTCGCGCACCAGCGGCACGAGCAGGTCGCGGTCGCCCGGGCGCGCAGCGACGGGGTCGGCGGTGACCACCTCGGCGGTCGCCACGCCGTCGGGGTCGTGCCGGCGGACGGCGTACTTCCGGCCGCCGACCGAGCGCTTGCCCTCGGACCGCTTGGCCACCGGGACGCCGTCCCGCTCGACCAGCTTGTAGACCATCCCGACGGTGGGCGCGCCCGACCCGGTGACCAGGGAGGTGCCGACGCCGTAGCCGTCGACCGGTGCCGCGGCCAGGCCGGCGATCGCGTACTCGTCGAGGTCGCTCGTCACCACGATCCTGGTCCCGGTCGCCCCGAGCTCGTCCAGGAGCTCGCGGGCGCGGGTGGCCAGCGTGGGGAGGTCTCCGGAGTCCAGGCGGATGCCCCCGAGCTCGGGGCCGGCCACCTCGACGGCCGTCCGGATGCCCTGCTCGACGTCGTAGGTGTCCACCAGCAGCGTCGTCCCCTTGCCGAGAGCCGCCACCTGGGCCTCGAAGGCGGACCGCTCGTCGTCGTGCAGCAGCGTGAAGGCGTGCGCGCTGGTGCCCGCGGTGGGCACCCCGTACCGCCGGCCGGCCTCCAGGTTCGAGCTGGTTGCGAAGCCGACGAGGTGCGCGGCCCGGGCGGCGGCCACCGCGGCCTCCTCGTGCGTGCGGCGCGAGCCCATCTCGATGCACGGCCGGTCGCAGGCGGCCGAGATCATCCGGGCCGCCGCCGAGGCGATCGCGCTGTCGTGGTTGAGCACCGACAGCGCGAGGGTCTCCAGCAGCACGCCCTCGGCGAAGGACGCGCGCACGGTGAGCACGGGGGAACCCGGGAAGTACAGGTCGCCCTCGGCGTAGCCGTCGATGTCTCCGGAGAAGCGGAAGTCGGCCAGCCAGTCCAGCAGGCGGGCGTCGGTGAGCCCCTGGTCCCGGAGGGCGGCGATCTCGCCGTCGCCGAACCGGAAGTAGGGCAGGGCCTCCAGCAGCCGGCCGGTGCCCGCGAGCACGCCGTAGCGGCGGCCGTGCGGCAGCCGGCGGGCGAAGACCTCGAAGACGCACTGCCGGTCGGCGGTGCCGTCGGCCAGCGCCGCGGCGACCATCGTCAGCTCGTACCGGTCGGTGAAGAGCGCGGGGGCCGGTGGGGGAGTGAGCCCGGTGTCCACAGCCATGATCGGGAAGCCTAGGCGGGGGCCGGGACCGGGGCAGATCGGCGTCCTATGGTGGACCCGTGGCCGGACCGCTCGCTCCGACTCGGACCCCCGAGACGACGGAAGAGGAACGCGGGGAGCTGGACCGCCCCTGGGTCACCATCGTCTGGAACGACCCGGTCAACCTGATGACCTACGTGACCTTCGTCCTGCAGGAGCTGTTCGGCTACGACGAGCCGACCGCCACCGCGCTGATGCTGCAGGTGCACCACGACGGCAAGGCGATCGTCAGCTCGGGCCCGCGCGAGCGCATGGAGCACGACACCAGCCGGCTGCACGCCTACGGCCTGTGGGCCAGCTACCAGAGGGATACGTGAGCGAGCTCGCGAGCTCGGCCATGACGGCGCGCCCCGGATCCGCGCGTCCGACGAGTGCAGCGAGGAGGCTGGCGTGAAGCCGTTCCGTGCCGCGCGCAGCGGTGAGTTGGTCGCCCGCCTGGAGGGTGCAGAGGCCGGCATCCTCGGGCTGCTGCTGGACCAGCTCGAGCAGCTGCTCTCCGCCGACCTCGACGACGTCGGCGACGACCCGGTGCTCGGCCGGCTGTTCCCGGACGGGCACCGCTCCGACCCGGAGATGGCCGCCGACTACCGGGAGCTGACCGAGGCCTCGCTGCGCGGCGCCAAGGCCGACGACCTGGCGACCGTGCGCGCCTCGCTCCCGGCCGAGGGCGGCGAGGTGCGGCTGGACGTGGAGCAGGCCGCCGCCTGGCTGCGCACCAGCAACGACCTCCGCCTGGCCCTGGGCACCCGGCTGGACATCAGCGAGGACACCGAACCGCCGGAGGACGTGGCCGACGAGACAGACCAGCAGCTGGCCGTCTACTACTGGCTCACCGCCGTGCAGGGCTCGCTCGTCGACGCGCTGGTCGCTGCTCGCTCCGGCCGAAGGTGAGCAGCACCAGGGCCGCCAGCAGCAGGTCGAGGGTGAAGAAGACGTAGACCAGGCCGTGCAGCTCGACGTCCTTGATCAGGGCGCCGATGCAGGAGATCAGGGTGATGGCCGACAGCGCCAGGACCAGGAGCAGCACCAGCGCCCGCAGCGTGACCATGACGATGACCGGGGCGCGGTCGTTCGGGTCGCCGGTGACGTAGCCGCGGTGCCGGAACATGTTCCGGGCACCGAGGACGAATGCGGGCAGCGCGGCCAGCACCACGCCGGCGATCAGCAGAGCGTCATCCCACACGGGTCCAGACCGTATCGGTTGTTCACCGGATGGTTGCCGAGGTCACCCTTCCCGGCCCTGTCCCGGTCGCCGGAAGGCGCCGCCTAGACTGGCCGGGTGCTGCGCATCGACCGCGCGACCTACGACGCCATCGTGGCCCACGCCCGGGAGGACCACCCGGACGAGGCCTGTGGCGTCGTCGCCGGCCCCGAGGGCAGCGAACGGCCGGAGCGCTTCGTCCCGATGCTCAACGCCGCGCGGTCGCCGACGTTCTACGAGTTCGACTCGGCCGACCTGCTGCGGCTGTACCGGGACATGGACGACCGTGACGAGTGGCCGGTCGTCGTCTACCACTCGCACACGGCCACCGAGGCCTATCCGTCGCGCACCGACGTCGGCTACGCATCCGGCCCGGCAGCGGACCCGCGCACGCACTACGTGCTGGTCTCCACCCGGCACCACGAGAAGCAGACGGGGCTGGCCGGCGACGAGGTCGAGTTCCGCAGCTACCGCATCGTCGACGGCGAGGTGAGCGAGGAGGAGGTCGAGATCGTCGAGTCCTACCTCTTCGGACACTCGCCGACCACCGTCGTCTACGACTGAAGAAGGACCCCGTCCTCCCCGCCCCTCGCACGCTCGGGGCGGGCCCGGGACGGGGCTGCCGCCGGTGCGGAATCCCGCACGGCGCCCGGGCGTTGCGCCCGCTAGACGCACCACGTCGCTGCCGCTCGCGCAGCGTGCCCCCGACCAGCCGAACACTTCCGAGGAGAACGCACGCCATGGCCATCGAGGTCCGGATCCCCACCATCCTGCGCACCCACACCGGCGGCAACAAGACCGTCCAGGGCAGCGGGGACACCCTGTCCGCGCTCATCGACGACCTCGACGCGCAGCACTCTGGCCTGAAGAACCGCCTCGTGACCGAGGAGGGCAAGCTGCACCGCTTCGTCAACGTCTACGTCAACGACGAGGACGTGCGCTTCACCGGCGCCCTGGACACCCAGGTCAAGGACGGCGACTCGGTGACGATCCTCCCGGCGGTCGCGGGCGGCTGCTGACCGGTCGCACGCCCCGGTCGCACCCCCGGTCCTCCCGCACCCTCCCCGTCCCGGAAGAGCTCCCATGGCCCGCTTCGCCTCCCTCGTCGACTCGCTCGGCGGCACCCCGCTCGTGGGGCTGCCGAATCTGTCGCCGACCTCCGACGTGCGCCTGTGGGCCAAGCTCGAGGATCACAACCCGACCGGCTCCATCAAGGACCGCGCCGCGATCACGATGATCGAGGCCGCCGAGAAGGACGGGCTGCTGCAGCCCGGCTCGACCATCCTCGAGCCGACCAGCGGCAACACCGGCATCTCGCTGGCCATGGTCGCCCGGCAGCGCGGCTACAAGCTGATCTGCGTCATGCCGGAGAACACGTCGGTGGAGCGCCGGCAGCTGCTGGAGATGTACGGCGCGCAGATCATCTCCTCGCCGGCGGCCGGCGGCTCGAACCAGGCCGTCGCCATGGCCAAGGAGCTCGCCGCCGAGCACGACGACTGGGTGATGCTCTACCAGTACGGCAACCCGGCCAACGCGCAGGCGCACTACGACGGCACGGCGCCGGAGATCCTGGCCGACCTGCCCTCGATCACGCACTTCGTCGCCGGGCTCGGGACGACGGGCACGCTGATGGGCTGCTCCCGCTACTTCCGGGAGCACAAGCCGGGCATCCAGGTCATCGCCGCCGAACCCCGGTACGGCGAGCTCGTCTACGGCCTGCGCAACATCGACGAGGGGTTCATCCCCGAGCTCTACGACGCCTCGCTGCTGGACTCGCGGTTCTCCGTCGGCCCCGACGACGCGATCCACCGCACCCGCCAGCTGGTGGAGCGCGAAGGGATCTTCGCCGGCATCTCGACCGGCGCGATCCTGCACGCCGCGCTCGGCATCGCCGACAAGGAGGTCGCGGCCGGGCGCAAGGCCGACATCGTCTTCATCGTCTGCGACGGCGGCTGGAAGTACCTGTCCACCGGCGCCTACGCCGGCACGCTGGACGAGGCGACCGCCGCGCTGGAGGGCCAGCTCTGGGCGTGAGCTGAGCGTCGGTGGGCTGTGCCAGGCTGCGGGCGTGCTGATCCAGGCCTGCCCGAACGGCCCGCGCCGTCCCGGTGACCACCCGGCGCTGCCGGTGAGCCCCGCCGCGGTGGCGCGGGATGCCGCGGCCGTGGTGGCCGCCGGTGCCCGCGAGCTGCACGTGCACCCCAAGGACGACGCCGGCGCCGATTCCCTGCACCCGGCCCACGTGGCAGCGGTGGTCACGGCCGTCCGTGCGGCGGTCCCCGGCGTACCGATCGGGGTCACCACCGGCGCCTGGGCGCTGCCCGATCCCGGAAAGCGGGTCGAGGCGATCCGGGCCTGGACCGTGCTGCCGGACCACGCGTCGCTGAACTGGCACGAGGACGGCGCGGACGACGTCGCCGCTGCGCTGCTCGACCGCGGGGTGCAGATCGAGGCGGGCCTCTGGCACCTGGAGGGGGCGTCCGCCTGGCAGGCCTCGCCGCACCGCGACTCCTGCCTGCGCGTGCTGGTGGAGCTGCCCGACGGTCCGGACGCCGCGGCCGCCGAGGCGGAGGCCGCCCGGCTGCTCGCCGCCGTCGGCGAGGGCCGGCCGGTGCTGCTCCACGGTGAGGGAAGCAGCTGCTGGCCGGCGCTGCGCTCGGCGGCGCGGCGCGGCCTGGACACCCGCATCGGGCTGGAGGACGTGCTCGCCCTGCCCGACGGCACACCGGCGCCGGACAACGCCGCGCTGGTCGCGGCGGCGACCACGGTCGTCGCCGCGGTGCGCGCCGCGGACGGGGCGGGCGGTTAGCCTGACCGGCGACATGGGGACGACGCAGCCGGGTGCGGACGCACCGATCGGCATCTTCGACTCGGGCGTCGGTGGGCTCACCGTCGCCCGGGCGGTGCTGGACCAGTTGCCGGGCGAGGCGATCCGCTACATCGGCGACACCGCCAACGGCCCCTACGGTCCGCTGCCGATCGCCGAGGTGCGCCGGCACTCCCTCGCGGTGATGGACGACCTGGTGGCCGACGGCGTGAAGATGCTCGTCGTGGCCTGCAACTCGGCCAGCGCCGCGTCGCTGCGGGACGCCCGGGAGCGGTACGACGTGCCGGTCGTCGAGGTCGTGCTCCCCGCCGTCCGCCGGGCGACCGCCGCCACGCGCAGCGGGCGGATCGGCGTCATCGGCACCCAGGCCACCGTCACCAGCGGCGCCTACGAGGACGCCTTCGCCCCGGTGCCCGGTGTCACCGTCACCAGCGCGGCCTGCCCGAGCTTCGTCGACTTCGTCGAGCGGGGGGTGACCAGCGGCCGGCAGCTGCTGGGGCTGGCCCAGTCCTACCTCGACCCGCTGCTGGCCGCCGGGGTGGACACCGTCGTCCTCGGGTGCACGCACTACCCGCTGCTGACCGGCGTCCTCTCCCTGGTGCTGGGCGACGACGTCACGCTGGTCTCCAGCGCGGAGGAGACCGCCAAGGACGTCTACCGGGTGCTGACCCGCAGCGGGCAGCTGCGCGAGGAGGCGTCGCCACCGCAGCACGCCTTCCTCGCCACCGGGGATCCCGAACCCTTCGCCCGGCTGGGGCGCAGGTTCCTCGGCCCCGAGGTCGGCTCGGTGCTGCGCGCCGGCGCGGTGGGCGCGGCATGAAGCTGACCATCGTGGGGTGCTCGGGCAGCGGCCCCGGCCCCGCCTCGCCGGCGTCGTGCTACCTGGTCGAGCACGAGGGCTTCCGGCTGGTGCTCGACCTCGGCAACGGGTCCTTCGGCGCACTCCAGGGCCTGATCGACCCGGGCACGGTCGACGCCGTCTTCCTCTCGCACCTGCACGCCGACCACTGCCTGGACGTCGCGCCGTTCGTCGTGTGGCACCGGTACTCCAAGCGGTCGCCCGGCCGGCTCGTCCCGCTGTACGCGCCGGTGGGCGCGGAACGCCGGCTGGCGCTGGCCTACGACCTGGACGGCGACGGGCTCACCGACGTGTTCGACTTCGTGCCGGTGGGTCCCGGTGCCCTGACGATCGGCCCGTTCGAGGTGGGGCTGGCACGCACCGCGCACCCGATCGAGACCTACGCGATCCGGCTCACCGCCGGCGGCCGGTCGCTGGTCTACACCGGTGACACCGGCGTGAGCGACCGCGTCGTCGAGCTGGCCCGGGGCGCCGACGTGCTCCTCGCCGAGGCCGCGCACCCCGACAACGACCCCGACCAGCCACCGGGGCTGCACCTGACCGGCCGTCAGGCGGCCGAGCACGCGGCCGCGGCCGGCGTGGGCAGGCTGCTGCTCACCCACATCCCCGCGTGGGTCGACCGGATCGGACAGCTCTTCGCCGCCAGCTCGGTGTTCTCCGAGACCGAGCTGGTGCAGCCCGCGGGCACCTACGAGATCTGACGCCCGACCGGGCGACGACCGCTTGCCGGGTGCGCGGCTGCCGGGCAGCGTGACCGGCGTGGCCACCGACGAGCTGGACGGCGTACCGCTGACGAGCCTGGAAGCAGCGCTGGGCGACGGCCTCGGGGTGACCAAGCGCGACCTGGTGGACTACCTCGCGGCTGTCGCCGACCGCATGGTCCCGGGACTGGCGGGGCGGCCGCTGTCGGTCATGCGGGTGCGCCCCGGGCAGGCGCCGTTCATGCAGCGCAACGTGAGCAAGGGGGCGCCTGAGTGGGTGCGCACGGTGCCGGTCTGGGCGGCCGGCGCGCACCGCGAGGTGCACCAGGTGCTCTGCGACGACCGCCGGACCCTGATCTGGCTGGCCAACCAGCGGGCCGTCGAGTTCCACGTGCCCAACTTCTGCGCGGGGGAGTCCGAGCCGACCGGGCTGGTGCTCGACCTCGACCCCCCGGAGGGTGCGGACTTCGCGGCGGTCGTCGCCGTGGCCGGGCTGGTGCGCCGGGCGCTGGATTCGGCCGGGCTCGCCGGGGCGGTGAAGACGAGCGGGTCGAAGGGCGTGCACGTCGTCGTCCCGGTGGCCGGTTCGTCGTTCGAGGACGTCGCCGCGGCCACGCGGGCGCTGGCGGCACGCACCGCCGCGCTGGACCCGGAGCGCGCCACGACCGCCTACATCAAGGAGGACCGCGGCGGCCGGGTCTTCGTCGACTCGACGCGGTCCGGGCAGGGCACCGTCGTCGCCGCCTACAGCCCACGGATCCGTCCCGGGCTGCCGGTCTCCTTCCCGGTTGCCTGGCACCGGCTCGGCGAGGTGCAGCCCGCCGACTTCACCGTGACGACCGCGCCCGTGCTGCTGGGCGACGCCGATCCGTGGGCGGAGGCGCTGCCCGCGCCCCAGCACCTGCCGGCCGACCTGGTCGCCGAGGGGCACACGATCCCGGTCGCCCGGGTGCAGGCGATGCACGAGGGCAAGCGCCGCAAGCGTGCCCGTGAGGCCGGGAGCTCCTGAACGCACCGATGGGGGCGCTGCCCTGGCGCCGCAGGATGGCGCCGGTCACACTCGGCTCGCCAGGAGGGCTCGTCCACGAGGAGCACAGGCCATGCGCCGTTGCCTGATCGTCGCCAACCAGACACTGACCACCGACACCCTCACCCGCGCGGTGCAGGAGCGCATGGCGGCCGAGCCGCACGAGTTCCTGCTCGTCGCGCCGGCCACGCCGGCGGGTGACGAGGCCGAGGGGCCCGCCGCCTACGCGTCGCTGGGCCCGTCGGTGACCGACCGGGCCTACGCGCTCGCCCGGCAGCGCCTCGACCGGGCGCTGGACTCCCTGCGAGCGCTGGGGGCCACGGTGGACGGCGAGGTCGGGGACGCCGATCCGCTGCAGGCCGTCCGGCTCGGCCTCGGCCGGTTCCCGGCCGACGAGATCGTCGTCTCCACCCTCCCCGGCGGACTGTCCGCGTGGCTGCGCCGGGACCTGCCGGCGCGCCTGCGCAAGGGGTGCGGGGTGCCGGTCACCCACCTGGTCTCCGACGCCGCCGCCACGGCCCGCGCCTGATCCTGCCGGGTGGGCGGGGCGCCACCGGACCCGCGTTCTGAAACATCTGCGGGAAGTGTTGCGCGACCGCGAACGGTGACGCTACTTTGACGCCGCGTCGATGGTGATGTGCATCACATACCGGGCCCGGTGCATCGGCGGATCCCCTCGGTCGCCGCTGCCGTCGGCTGCGGTACTCCTGTCGAAAGGTCCACCGTGCCCATTCCTCGCTTGGTGGCGCGCGCCCTCGCGGCGCTCGCCCTCGCGCTGGCGACGGTCGTCGCCACGTCGATCCCCGCCTCCGCCGACCCGTCCTGGTGGCGGGGCCCCGCACCCACCCAGGCCAGCATCACCGCCGAGCGCGGCCCGTTCGCCGTCTCCTCGACGTCGGTGTCGAACTGGTCCACTCCCGGCTTCGGCTCGGCCACCATCTACTACCCGACGACCACGACGGCGGGCACGTTCGGTGGCGTGGCCATCTCACCCGGGTACACCGCGTCGGAGTCGACCATCGCCTGGCTGGGCCCGCGGATCGCCTCCCAGGGCTTCGTCGTCATCACCTTCAACACCAACTCCCGCTACGACCAGCCGGCCTCCCGCGGTGACCAGCTGCTGGCCGCGCTGGACTACCTCACCGGCTCCAGCTCGGTCCGCTCCCGCGTGGACGCCGGCCGGCTCGCCGTGCTGGGCCACTCCATGGGCGGCGGCGGTGCGCTCGAGGCGGCCAAGGACCGGCCCTCCCTGCAGGCGGCCATCCCGCTGACCGGCTGGAACACCGACAAGACCTGGCCCGAGGTCCGCACGCCCACCCTGGTGATCGGCGCGGAGAACGACAGCGTGGCCCCGGTGAGCAGCCACTCCATCCCGTTCTACGACAACCTGACCAACGCGCCCGAGCGGGCCTACCTGGAGCTGAACAACGCGAGCCACTTCGCGCCGAACAGCCCGAACACCGACATCGCGTCGAGCTCCATCGCCTGGCTCAAGCGGTTCGTCGACGACGACACCCGGTACACCCAGTTCCTCTGCCCGGGACCGTCGGTCTCCTACTTCGGGAGCATCTCGGACTACCGCGCCACCTGCCCCATGTGAGTCCGGGGCACTGAGGGGGGGGGGGGGGGGGGGGGGGGGGGGGGGGGGGGGGGGGGGGGGGGGGGGGGGGGGGGGGGGGGGGGCGCCGTGTTCGGAGGGGTGGGGGGGGGTGTGCGGGGGGCTG